>JACRLY010000069.1:0-65100 GCA_016219595.1 Ignavibacteriota bacterium
TAGAGCATTTCCTAAAATATTAGAAATAGTTATTTTTATATTATTACCTAAAGAATTTTTGTTTGAAATATAAATTTCATTAAAAGAATTTATATAAATTTTTATATCATCTTTTGTAATTAAATTTTCAATTACATTAGTAACCGTTGTATCAGTTACTACTAAAAAACCAGTATATGGAGTTCCTGAATCATCCGGATTTTGTTTTAGAAAAGCATTTTCAGTAACGGGAAAATTAAAAGTCGGAGTTTCTCCAGCGATTATAAAGTTGTAAGATTGTGAATTTAAAATTTTATATGTAAAACCAGAAAAATAAAAAGACGACCATATAAGTTTAGAATCATTACTAAAATTACTAATAAAATTCCACATTGTATATGTTGGTGTAGTTTTAAAAATTTGTCCTTTTTTTGGAAAATCTTCACTTTGGGTTACACCAGTTATCCAAATATTATTACTTCCATCAAATGATATTGAAAATATTTCATCACCCGAATTACCCCCAAAATATGTTGCATATTTTCTATTTCCTTCTATATCGAATTTCGCTATAAATCCTTCACTTTGGTAATCACCACCTTTTTTTATTTCAGTTTGATATGCATCAGTAGAAATTGGAAAATTTTCACTATTAGTATAACCAACAAAATAAAGATTATCTTTATTATCAAATTTAACATCATCAGGCCAATCATCTTTTTTTCCTCCATAAAGAGTTGCCCACAATCTTTGCCCTTCAGGTGTCAAAGCTACAAGGAAACAATCTTTTCCACCTGATGTATCAATTTGGAATGCGCTAAAACTAACAGGAAATTTCGGTCCTTCCTTTGAACTTACTGTTCTAAGATAACCAGTAAAAGCTATGTTCCCGATTTTATCTATTGCAATTGCTTGCGCAATCTCATCTTGGTAGCCTCCGAAATATGTACACCATATTTTATTTCCATCTTTATTAAACTTAGCTATAAATGCATCCACCCTGCCCATTAGATATGTCTGAAACACTCCTTCAGTTGTTGGTAGGTTTGCTCCATCTGTGAATCCCGCAATTGCGAATGTACCGTCAGGTGCAAGTGCTATACCTTCTGCTGAATCAAATGCCTCACTGCCGAATAACTTTGCCCATATCCTGTTGCCATCAGTATCAAATTTTATAATAAAGCAATCGCTTTGTCCTCCGTTATATGTCCCTTCAGTAACCGGAAAATCAGTGCTATTTGTTTTACCGCAAATTATAACATTATCATCTTTGTCACAGATGCAGTCGAGTGCCACGTCTGTTGCACTTCCTCCATAATATGTAAACCATATAATCTGTCCCGATGAATTGACTTTTGCTACAAATGCGTCATGTCCGCCGCTCTTGGTTTTTTGGAAAGCTCCTTCTGTTACAGGAAGATCTGAACTCCCGGTGTATCCTGCTATTATAATATTGTTTTTACTGTCTACAGCAAGCCCATATATACAATCATAGCCGTTTCCTCCAACATAAGTAGATAATAGTACACGGGAGTCAGTAATGATTTGTTCTAATATTTCATCTCTATTCTTTGTGAACTTATTATCAATATTTTTGAAATGGCGACTTATATTTGAATATTTTGAAAGTGTGTCCAACCCTTGCCATTCAATTGGATGTTTAATCGGTTCAGTTGACAGGACTATATTTATTGAAAAAATTAAAATTAAATAAGATGTAATTAGATTTTTCATTTGATTCACTATTTTATAAACAATATGTTTTTAGATATAAAATAACGACACCTATACGCTATATAAAAGTAAATATTAATTATTAAATAAAAAAATCTTTTTGTCATTTCTATAAATATAATGACACATAAAACCTAAAAAGGTCTCAAAAATTTAAAAATAGACCAATTTATTGGTCTATTTTTGTTATATATTTCAATTAGGATTTTTTCGTTTGGAGATATACCTGCCATTTACATAATCCAATTGAAAACAGTCAGCTAATTTTTTTATCAGCATAAACAACAACTCCTGATTGGCAAGAACCGAATCGATTTTAATCCTGAATTCTGCATTCTTTTTAAGTTGATTGTCTTTAAACGAGTTTAAACCTGCTATCTCATTTGACAGGATTTTCATGTTTAATTTTAAGTACTTATTAAACATAAAAAAATTAATTATAGAAAATTCGCTAAGAGTTAAAATTGCCCTGGCTATTAAGACAGGGCTTGGATTGATAATGTTGAAAAAATCTACCAAAAATCACATATCAGAATTTTTTATTTAAGAACTAATGTTATTCACAGGAGATTTTACGAAGCATTTTTTTGCTAATCTTAAAATAATATTGTCCGGTTCAGGGTGCAATAAAATAATTTTGTCAAACCGATAAAGTAAATGTTCCTGTGTGTCGGTCATGGAATTTGACATTAATGCCACACAATTGGTTTTGCCAATACCAATATGAGACAAACAATCAAAAAGGCTTACCGTTACTATTACTTCATCGTAAGATTTTATTTTATTCAGATTGTACAGCGGCCGCTTAAAATTCTTCGGAAAGAACCATTTGTCTTTCTCTGGGTGCCAACCGACATAACCAATGACATTACTTTGTTCGTCATAGACTTTAAAAGCAATCTTACCCTGCATGATGCTTCTTTGCTTCACATAGCCGACTTCATATTCCTTGGCTATTGCTTCAGAAATACCCAATTCTGCTAATTTCTGAATATAGTGTAATTCCAATTCTGGTATGTCTCTTTTTGTGTTATCAGGTTCATCTAAGAAGTGTAATTTTAATTCTTTAGCTGCTTCACGTAAACCAATATTTTCAACCATTGAGAGAAAGTTGATAACACTGCCTTTGGCTGTTTTGTTATCAGGTGAAAAGAAAATATTTTTTTCAATATTAATAATGAATTTAAAATTCTTTGTTTCACCTTTTAACTCTCCTCCCTTTTCCGAGTAAGGAATATTTTTCCAATTCAGCACATCATTGAATTTAATCCTGCCGCTGATTAATGTAAAATCAAGATACTTTTCATTCATAAAACTCTCCAATTATAAAGAACAAAAAAACAATTGTGAGCATTATATCACAGACACACAAAAGCCCGCAAGGGTAGGCGGGCTTTTGATGAAGTTAAGCAAAATCACAAATCAATGAAGCATCTACAAGTATCAGCCTCCGGCTTGTTTAGCCCCATAATCCCGGACTAAGGCTGTTGGCAATAGCGCAAATTACTTGCGTATTGACCTTATCGGCAAAATTGCAGTATGGGATTAGGAAAAGATTTGTTGCCTTGAAATCCTTTCCCGGTTTGTTTTGCTTAACTTCGATATCATATCATAATCCATTCATCAGCTAAAAAGTCAAGTGTCTCAGGCTTCACCTGATTAATTGAAGGAAAAATAAAATCATCGGGAACTTCTTTTAAGATAGGTTTTTTAGTATTGATGTAAAATTTATTCGTACCCAAGCATAGTCGGGCTTCATATTTATCCATCTCGGTGAAGTCGGATATTTTTAAATTAAAAACATCGCTCATAACTTTAGCAATAACCGGGCTGGTATTAAAAACCAAATAATTGCTTACCGAACCCAGGATGGAATCAATAATAGCCAGCATCATCTTTTTATGATTTTCGGATTTTGCCGAACTAAAGTTAATATGCCCTAAAGTAAAACCGACTTTGGAGCTCCTGCCTAATTGCAGGGATTCAGCAAACATGCCGCTGGCTACCAAGTCAAATTCATCTATATAGACAAATAATGGTTTGGCTTTCTTGACTTGGTTCATGTAAGACAAGATTGCTCCGACAAAGAGATTGGCAACAAAAACTTTTACAAAATCATTGCTGGTTTCGATATTTATAATCAAACTTTTGCCGTCTTGCACCAATTCATCAATATCCAGTTCATTTGGTTTATCAATAAAAACATTGGTTTTGTTATTTCTCAATGCCTGATGCAGACGGCTGGCGACACTGCTCATGGTTAAATCATAATCAGACATTTTCTTATAGGCGGTTTTACCGGGATTAAATAAATTTATCCACCATTTCTTGTTTTCAGGATTAGCATAGTCATAATTATTTCTAAGATCCTTGTCGGTTAGAAAGTCAGACAAATGCTTTATGCTTAAATCTTCAGGCTGGAAAGAATCCAGGGCTTTTTCAATTACTTCCTTCATTCTGACCGTTGATTCGGGATTGGAAGAAGTCGTCGTAATAACATTATCAAGTATCTGACTGAATTCTCCGACCAATGTATCATAATCATAACCTTTCTTTTCAAACAGATTGACAGCTATAGGATTATTAAAAGACACATATCTGACATTAGGATTTTCCTTAAAATGATAATACAATTTATCAGCACTCTCGCCTTTGGGATCGATAAAAATAACGGAATAACCCTGCGAGATGTCATATTCCGCTAAGTTTTCCATGACAGTGGATTTGCCCATGCCGGACCTGCCGACAAGATACAAATGATGGAAACGGTCATCAAGACTTTCGAAATCAGGTAGATTGACTGATAGCTCCTTATAGATTCCGAAACTATAGCGGTATTCATCGTTTGTCATTAGGCATTACTTTTTTGGTTAAATCTGAAATTATACAACTTAGCCTGGTTATCAATCTCACGGCTTTCACTATCGGCTAATTTGGTTTTGCCTTCGGCGTAGGTTCTAAAGGATTCCGCCTTGTTTTTGTCAATGTCGCTTAAAACCTTATTATATTGAGCAATAGTTTCAATATTATCTTCAGATTCTTCGTTATAGAAATTAGCTATTTCATGCAAGACATCAACCGGGATCTCTTTAATACTATTATCCTTTAATTTTTCAAAAAAGAGCTTATACATTTCTATTTTTGACTTTTTAAGATCAATTTCGGTTTCTCCGTCCGCTCTAAGCAGTTCATTTTCAATTTCAAATTTTTCTCCGAATAATTCATCTTCCTTAACTTTTCTTTCATAAAAACTCGATTCCGATTTACTGCTGGCAACGATTCTTTTTAGTTCAGCTTTAGCCTTTGATTTTTTCATCTCAGAAAGCAAAACTATCATCTTTTCGCTGACAATGGCATCGGCTCGTAACAGCTGCAGGGATTCTCCCATTTCTCTCAAGGTCTCAATCCGGTCCTTTAACATTCTTTGCCGGTCGGAATCAAGTCTGATTTTGTTAATCTCCCGATTTTTAGACCAAAGAAAAATCGGTTGTTTCTTTCCCAGTGAATCGGATAGTTGCCGGGTTAAATCAGCCAAAGATAATTCATCGAGATTAATGACTTTATCCTTATAATAACCGTCTTTATCCTCAAAAGTATTTTCATGGGCTTGCTTAATAATGGCTTTGTCGTTTTGGGGATTGATATTCAAACCAGGTTTAAAACCGTAGTTTTCAATCGTGGCAGAGAATTTCTTCTGACTCATATCTTCTTTCTTTCAATTCTTGAACATCATATGGAGCGTCAAGATCTATTACTTCCTGACAGTGTGGGCAATTTAATAACCTGACCGGATCGTCACAATGCGAACATCCGAAAAGTACATTATGAAAAGTCTGACCTTCAGCATCGCAATAAGGGCATTTAATTTCATCAATATTTTTAACCAGAATATTTTTCAGGCAATGCGGACAAGTGAACACATGATTTAATAATATGTCATCATTATTTTCAAATTTGAATGCAAATAAAAACGCCACCAGTAAAACACATAAGAAAGCGGAAATAATATCCACTAAAGCAAAATCATGGATAAAACCATTGGCAAGCACTACTAAAAATATTAATAGTAAGAATACAATGCCGATTTTTTTAAATTTTTCGTAATTGAAGTTTAAAAACGGTTTATAATTAATATTATCAATTATAATGTCTCTGATGCTAATATAATCGTTCTCTGAATTCAAAACCTTTACCCCAATTTTTATTAATATTGCCTATTATTAAAACGGAAAATTTGAAATCATTAATCTTGGGTTCTGGTAACAATAAAAACCGTGCCATTTTTTTCCAATATTCAAAAACTGCCATGTCTGCTTTTAATTTAAGATAATTTTCTCTCATCTTGTCTAACCTCTGTTCCCAATTAGACTGCTCTGTTTCAATTTCAAGAAATTTCAATTTATATTTTTTGCCTTCCTTCAGTACCATCAGAGCGTCGGGACGGATATAAGTAAAATCAGGAAATAACAGAAAATAATAATTCGGCAGTTTCAAGGCCTGTACAAAAACCTCGCTGTTCTTTATTTCATTGGCCGTATCAATACCCTTAGGTAATGGTTTAAAAACTTTAAAATAATTGTCTTGGTTAAAGGACACGGCTTTAAGAATTTTTTCAGTCGTCTCATTGGCGATATAGATTTTTGTGTCTTTCTCGATTGCCGAGATATGCCCAATAATAACTAATTCATCTAAAATATCTTTTGTCGCTACTTTGGAGACTCCTGAAAAAGACAAAGAACGCAATTGAGCTTGCGTGGTATATTTTAATAGCCGGATGAAATAGTACAACCGGAAAAACTGCTGATAGCTCCTAACGGTTTTATTCTGATTATATATCAATGGTTTTAATTGCTCTTTAATCAATGATAGGCTAAAAGTGTGTTCAAAGATATTGCCTTGAATAGAATCCATATAACATCCAAAATTATCTGTAAAATAAAAACCTAAAAATCTGGAAAATGAAGCAATAAAAAATATGCCAATGTTTCCAGATTTCAAAAAAATCACTCAAATAAATCAATGAATTAAAGATTTATTCCAGACCGGAATATGGTAATATAGTCAAACATGAATAAAACTTATGTCAATGCCTTTATGGCTTGATATAAGTTTTATTTGTGTTATGTCTTCAAATAGGGCGGGTAAGCGGGTTATCAATCAATTAGCACAAGCTCAAAATACAAATCAAAAATCAAATAATTATAAATCAGATATCAAACATAACAACAAATAAAACATCAATACAAAGAACAATCTCAACAATCAATAAAAAACATTAATAAATATCAATCATAAAAACACCTATCAAAAAATATCAATAAACTATAAAATATTACCCAAATAAATCATTAAAAAATCACCTCATCAAAAAACTAAAAAACATAAACCAAAACCATAAACCAATACAAAAAACATTAAACAAAATCAAAAACATAATCATCAACAAAATCCCCTAATAAAAATATCAATCAATCACAAAAACCAAACAAGCAAGAAACATCTTTAAATATCAATCATAAAAACACCTATCAAAAAATATCAATAAACTATTAAATATTCCCTGAATAAATCAATAAAAAATCCTCCCTCGGAAGGAAAATCAATCTCCCAAGATTACAAAAAATGCTCATTGAGCATTAATCAAAACATTGACAGATTAGAAAAAAATCATCAATCCATAATCTAAATCGAAATAAAAATAATAACCTTAAAAAAAGTCAAACTGAAACCATAAATAACGAATAGCAAAGCAAATGAACAGTCCATAAAAGGAACAAAATATTAACATTCAAACTTAAAATATTAATATCCCCTGGTATCCTTTTAAAACGTTCCCATAAGCCATAAAACGGCCATACGGAAACAAAACCTCAATTCAGGTCATCAAGTACCTGAAACAAGAAATCATCTAAGTAGAGGCTTTTAAAAAGGAAAAAGCCACCTATAAGAATCATCTCATAGGTGGCTCGCTGGCATAGGCAATCAAAACAGGTCTAATCCTGTAATGCCTGCCCTTAAAAAGAACTTTTTTCTCCTTCCCAATCGCCTTGTCTCTCTTTATGGCTTTGGCTCGTAGAAGGAGAGCTATCAGGCTGGCAATTCCGCTTGTGTATCCCATTATTTATATACTCCTCTATAATACTACTGACAAACTTAGTCATCGGCTTCTTATGCTCCTTAGCTATTAAATATAGCTTAGGTATCAGTTCTGGTTTTATCTTAGGACTATACATACAGGTCTCCTAATGAAAAACCTAATCTTAGGCTAAAAATCAAGTCCGAAATTTTTCTGGAAAAGGCAAGTAGGGAATGAGAAATTTTCAGCAAAATTTTAATAGATAAACTTTTCATACAATTTCCTCTGTCAGTATTAAATTTAATACCTTCTCCACTTCGCTTAATAATTTCACGCAAGCTATATATGGCGTACAACCAATATTAGCTGAATAGGTCTCAATATAGCGGTAGCTATTCCCGGCTTGGCTATCCGTTGTCTTGCCGACTATCCGGCACAAGGCTTGGGCTGATAATTCGGCTACAATCTCCTGTGCCAGGTGCTGTCCTGCTTGTATAGAGCCTAAAACCTTTTCGTGGGCGGCATGAGCCAGTTCGTGAAAGAAGGTTCTTTCTTCCGGGGTTGCTAAGCAGATTTCCTTTTTCTGAGGCACATAATAGCCATTGTATTCCAAACTGCCGCTAACCGCTTTAACGGAAATTCCCCAGGCTTGAGCTTTCTCCATTAAAGGTAAACGGAGTAGCTTGATTTCTTCATAAACCAAATCTTCGCCTTCGGTATCTTCCATCCGAAACACCGGACTGGTCATGAATCCGGCTAAGAATACCTGGTCTTCGCCATTATCATCTGCCCTGGATTTAATCAATGGCACTAATATATACAGGGCATGACTGCCTTTTTTGATATTGCGGTTAACTGTCTGCCATTGCCTAAAACCTCGTGCATCGGCCGTCCCGGAAAAAATCATCAGCAATTGGTTGAACATCGACCATTTAGAACTGGGAATATTGGGAATGGGAAAACGGGTAATGGCTATGGCTTGGGGGATGTCTCCTGTTTTAAACTGCTCCAAAATGGAACTTAAAACTTTAGTAATTTTGTCTGTCATATAAAATCCTCTAAATGATTAAAATAATGTTATCTGATCACTGATTTCCAATTTGCTCCTCATCAGCACTTTAGGCTTTATTGCCTCTGCTTCCTCGTCTGTTAATACCCTGATAGAGCCTCCTAAACAGCTGCGGCTGGTCTGATATACCTTAAGATACTCAAAGTTCAAGGTGTCTCCTAAAATGGCGTAACCGTTGAGATTGAAGAATAGCAGGTTTAAAGCACACATTTTCACGCAGGTGTGATTGATGTCCTGCCCGATAAATAGGGTCTGATTCAAAGACTGATAGGACATTAACTTGCAGGTTTCAATAAGCAATACTCCGGCTCCGCAACAGGGATCGGAAATAACTTCCCGCTTGTAAGGTTCCAGCATTTTAGCCATAAATCCGGCAATATGCTTGGGTGTAAAAATCTGCCCGGTATTCTTGTGGGTTAAATTCCACTTCATGTAGATTTCCCCTAAGAGTTCATCATTGCTCTTCTTCATTTTAGCCAATAATAGCTGGCAGGCATTTTTGAAGAAGTCAATTTCCCGCTGGCCGGTTTCGGCTGTGTTGCGGTATCTCTTAGCCACAGTTAGATAGAATTCTTCATCCCCTAAGAAGGAATAAAGCATTAAATCCAGCCAGTCGCTAAAAATCCGGTGGGCCTCATAACCCATTGCCTGGATTTTCTCCAGTTCTTTAATGATGTCTTTCACATGGTTTTCCTCTGGACTGCTAATTATTCTAATGGGAAGCAAATAAGACCGGTTAATAAATTGTTAAGGTGCTACTTTTACCCTTCAAAAAAGATAAAAAATAATTTGAGGAAAATTATACCACAAATCAGAAAAGGAAAAAACACCAAAATTTGTTAAGAAAAATACTCAATTTCCCAAGCAAAAAATGGAGATCATAAATTTGAAAAAATTAAATTAATGGTGGCTGTAAAAAAATCTCCAAAACCTTTCCCTGAGACCGGGCATTGTTAATCTGATTGGCATCTGTCCAAATCGGTTGAACTAATCAATAGAAAATGAAAAATTGATACTAGTATTTATGAGATGTCTTGCTTCTTATCACAAAGTCATCAATAGCAATTTTATCTGTCAAAAACTATAAAATGGTAGGTGTGTCCGAAAAAACTGCGGTCAAAATCTGGAAAAGGAAACGAAGTCTTAATGAGAATTATGCTTAATTCATATAAAAAGGTAAGGAGCTTTAAAAAAACAGCTAAGATTAGGGAAAAAAATAAAAATTTTTGATAATATATTAACTTTGAATACTGTGATAATATTGAAATTTTACTTAATTAGAGTAAACTTCATATATATTAGAATATATGCAATTTAGGGGAATTTAGCATAAGGATAAATTTTTAATAAGATATAAATTTTTTAATTTGCTTATGTTAATTATTTTAAAATTATAATAATTTAAAATTAACAGAATTTAAGAGATTTATGTTATTTTTAAAAAATCTTCATCTAGCTTACGAAAAAAAAAATTTGCTCAACGGGGTAAATATAGAGCTTAAACGGAATACCGTAACATCTTTATTGGGACCCAACGGTGCAGGTAAGACCTCATTATTTAACATTATTTCAGGATTCATCAAACCAGACCAAGGAAGGATTTCTTTCAATAATATAAATTTACTAAAGCTATCTCCTTCCGAAATTGCCAAATGTGGGATAACTAGAACTTTCCAAGATTTGCGTATAATTAAGGAGCTAACCGTCAAGGAAAACATAGTTCTGTCCTTTAAAAATAATCCAGAAGAAAATATTTTCCGAGCAATTATACCAAAATTTATTAATAGAAATTTCGATAAAAAGTTTGAAATTAAAGCTAAGAAAATTCTCGAACAAGTCAATTTATCAGATGTAGAAAATAAATTAGCTGGCAAAATTTCCTATGGTCAGCAAAAATTGCTGACATTGGGTTGTGCCATCGCCAATGAACCCGAATTGATTTTGTTAGATGAACCTGTAGCAGGCATTAATATAATTTTTCAAGAACAAATTAAAAAAATAGTTGACAGTTTAAAACAAGCAGGCATGTCAATATTATTAATTGATCACAATGCAGAATTTATTGATTCTGTCAGCGATGAAATTTTGTTCTTGAATGAGGGAAATATTACTAAATTTCAAAATTATTTAGAATTTAAGGAAATAGTGCTTGCAGATTTTGAATACTATTAATAAGTTAGATTAAATTTTTTAATAATTTAAAAATATTAAATTGTTAGAAGTCAAAAATATATCAGCATATTATGGCATACAACAAGTGTTGTTTGACATTTCTTTTGAGATTAAGCAAGGCGAGATAGCCTTAATTATCGGTGGTAATGGAGCAGGGAAAAGTTCCATTTTAAAAAGCATTTTTGGGATCTTGCCATTAAACAGCGGCCAGGTGATATTTAACGGGCAGGATATAACAAATGTCAAAACCTTCAACTTAATTAAAAAAGGATTTGTCTATTTACCCCAAAAAGACAATTTTTTTGAGGATATGACTGTGCTGGAAAATTTGCAGGTTGCTGGAATGAAAATAAAAGGAAAAAAAGAGCTTCAAAAAAGAATGGATTATGTATTTGAAATTTTCCCAGATCTTTATGAAATCAGGAAAAGAATCCTTTTTAACATGAGTGGTGGAGAAAAACAAATTTTAACATTATGCATGGCTCTTATTCATAAACCAAAGATGATAATGATAGATGAACCGACCGCTGGATTATCCCCAAAATTAACAAAAACAATCATTGAAAATATTAAAACCATAAACAAAACTGAGAGTGTTACCTTTTTAATTGTTGAGCATAAAATAAAAGAAATAATTAAAATTACAGAAAGATGTATAAGTATAAAAAATGGTACAATAGTTAAAACATTACATAATAAAAATATTAAAAATAATGATTATATTTATACAAATAATTTCTTAAAAGAAGTTTTATTTATTTAATTAAAAATATGACAAAAAAATCAACTGTAACATTAATTTGTTCTTTATGTATAATAACCGGGATTATTTTATCTTGGGTTTATTTTAAAGAAGATCATAAAAGTAAAAATAAAGATGTCATTAATATTGGAGTGATTACTTCTCTTACAGGAACAATTGCACCTTATGGAAAAAATGTTCTAAATGGACTTCTGCTTGCTAAAGATGAAATTAATAATCACGGAGGAATAAATAATAAAAGAATTAATTTGATTATTGAAGATGATAAATCGTCAACTAAAGATGCAGTATCATCCTTTAATAAATTATTTACAATAGACAAAGTACCATTAATAATAGGTCCTGTCGGCAGCACAGAAGCAATGGTGTGTGCCCCCATAGCCAACTTAAATAAAATCGTAGAATTTTCTCCTGCTGCTTCAACACCAATGTATACAACTACAGGTGATTATACTTTTAGGAATCGGTCAAGTGCAGCATTAGAAGTTGAGGTTATGGCAGATATTGCATATAAAAATCTCAACATTCGTAATATTGCAATTTTATATATAAACAATGATGTTGGCAATAGTTTCTATCCGTACTTTATTAATAGGTTTACTAAACTTGGTGGGAAAATTTTAATCACAGAAACTTTTGATCAAGGTTCAACTGATATGAGAAAACAACTCTCAAAAATTAAAAAGTTTTCTCCCGATGGTTTGTATTTTATTGGACATGTAGAAGAATCTGGTTATATTTTGAAACAAATTAAAGAGTTAAATATTAAAACTCGTCTTATCAGCCATTATTCTCTTGAAGGAAAAGAGTTATTTGATATAGCTGGAAAAGCTGCTGAAGGGATTATTTATACTGCTCCGGGTATTGAAAAACAGTCTGTCAACCCTAAGTATTCAGCATTTGCTAAAAAATATCTTGAAAAATATGGCTCAGATTGTGACGTTTTCTCAGCTACTGCTTACGATGCACTATATATATTAAAAATTGCTATTGAAAAAGGTGGATATAACTCCGAAGGCATTAAAAATGAATTATATAAGATTAATAATTTTATTGGAGTTACAGGAATGACAAGTTTTGATAGTAATGGCGATGTAGTAAAACCAGTTGTTGTAAAAGAAATTAAAAATGGTGAATTTGTAGAGATTGTGAATATAAATGATCTGAAATGAATAATAAAAAGATACAATTAATTAATCCTCCTCTTTGTTCTGATTATATTGAATCATCACGAGCTGGGTCCTATCCACCAATAAATTTGATTTCTTTAGCAACTTACATTAAAACTCATAGTTCAAAATATGAAGTAGAAATATTGGATGGAGAGATACTTTCATTAGAAGAAATTGAATCCAAGATAGATGCAAGATATGTTGCCATTGGCACTAATATCTTGAGTTATAATAATACAATACATATTGCACAATTTGCAAAAAATCAAAATGCAGTTGTAGTTGTTGGTGGCCATTATGCTTCTGCAATACCAGAATTAATCTTAATGAACAGATTGTATATTGATTATATAATTATTGGAGATGCTGAAAAAGCCCTCATGGAATTAATAAATGAATCGCCTCTTGATAGTATTAATAATCTCGTATATCGAAAAAACAATAATATTATTATTAATGAAATAAAAAAAATATCTTTAAAAAAAACACCATTATTAGATTTCGAATTTGTCGATTTAAATAAATATTTTCGTAACTTTAATAATAATTACCCAAATAAAGATTACAAACGTCCTTTGGTAATATTTTCTTCTAAAGGATGTATCTGGAGATCCAAATCCAAAGGATGTATATATTGTGGAATAATGCATGATGGCTGGCGAGCTAAATCTGCATCACAAATTTGGAATGAAATTCTTTATTATAAAAATTTATACGATATAGATTTTATTTGGGATGTTTCTGATACGATAACAGCTAGTAAAAAGTGGTTAAAAGAGTTCGCATTGTCAAAACCAAATGATTTAAACATTGGATTTCATTTATACTCAAGGGCAGATCAAATTAATTCAGAAGTAATGGATTATCTTTCAATGATTAATTGCAAAGAATTATTTATTGGAGCTGAGTCTGGGGATGATAAATGTTTAACTCTTTCAAATAAGGGTTATAAAGCAGAACAAAATATCAAGGCAGTAGAGTTTGTGAGCACCTATAATATAAAAATTGTGCTATCCATAATGTTGGGTTTATACGGAGAATCATTGGATAGTATTAGTAGAACGGAAAATATGATAAAATTGCTAATTAACATATCAGATATAGAAGAGGCTTTTGTAAATGTTTTATTACCTATTCCAGGATGTGAAAGTTATACAATGATATTGAAAAATAATATTTTAAAAGAAAAATATTATCAGTGTGATTTATTACCATTGGAAGAATTAAGAAAAGACTGGTTAGAAAATTTTACAAATATAACCTATAATGAGTCGCAGTTTTTCAGAGATAGATTATTGGAATTGTTTAATATTGGATCAAGTTTCGGAAAACCAAAGGTAAAATGTATCTAATTTACGAAAGGGTGTTGCATGAAAAACAACTGGATTGATAGTTTTAAAAAACAATTTAACGAAGAAATTAAAATTGAAGATAAATATCTATTAAAATGGTTTATTGAATCAATTAAATTTGAAAATCGTGAACAATTCACAGAATTGCTAAACATAATGGTCTTACTTGTTTTTGGTATTGATGAACCCCAAAAAATTGAATTTAAAAATTTATATTTAACAGATCCTAATATTATTAATAAATTTAAGGTTAATAAAAATTTTGAGTGGCAAAAATGGCTTTATGATGAATTACAATTACGATATGGAGGGATTCATTATCTAAGCAGTACGTTGGGAACTTGGCATAGATTTGTATTTGGGGAGAAATGGTATAGTGGAATTGAAGACAAATTAATATCAAATCATGCATTAGATATTGATTATCACAATAGAACATATGATTTATTAACTCGTAAAGAAAATGTTTTTCTTGATGAAGAACAAAAAGAAAGAATTAAAATTAATATTGAAAATGGGGAATTGTATGGTGAAAATTTTAAAGAGATAAGCAATTTCTTAATCTATCATATTAAAAAAAATATTTATCATGGCCTAATGATGCATGAAATATTGGAAGATGATAAAAGAATTGAAGCCCTATTAACAGAACCAATGTTTGAGAAAATAGTGAATATAGCTTCGAAAATTTTTAAGTACCCAATTAAGAATATAACAGATAGTAGTAAAATTGAATTATTTAGAAAATTTAATTTTGTTCTTTATCGAACTTTATTACTTGGTTCTATAAATGCTGAAGTAATTTCTTCGCAATATATTAATATTATACCAATCACAAATTTTAATAATATTCATTATGCTACATTTGTTGGTATATTTGAAGAAAAATTACCTGAAGATACATTAAATGATGTTGAGTATTTTTTTAATAATTTCCTTACTAATATTAACGCCTTTGAATTATCAGTTCAAAATGAATTGTTGCCTAGATCTGTTATTACTATTGAGGACTGTGTTCGTAAATTTTCAAGGATACCTAATTTGAATCAAAACGGTTATGCTGGTAATGGAATCACAGAAAAAGATTTAATTAAAGAAGAATTAAGTTTATTTAGCGATAAAGAAAACAAGTACGGAGCCTTTATTCAAAAATTAATTGAAGATTGGGTAAAAGAGAAAAAAATCAATAAAGAAGAAAAAGAAGCTTTGGAAATAGGTATAAAACTTAAATTTGTTGGAGCTAATTCTGAAATGATTGATATTTTAAATAATCTCAACTTTAATCTTAGTCATAAAAATGGAAAAGGTGAAGCAATTTTACTGTATAGCGAACCCGGGAATGGAAAGGAAACAATTGCGCAATTATGTCATTTTCTTTCCAAAAGGTGGATGACAAAAGATAACATAATAATTGGAGAAATTATCGGAAAAAAATTGGTCGGTGAAATAAAAGACTCCTTAACTTCAATATTGGAAAATAGCAACATACAAGTTGAACACGATAATGAAAAATTACAAATTAAGTTTGATAACGAACAAATATATTATGACAATATCCTTTCATACAATTTTAATAATTTTCATGCTGGCTTGTTATCAAATAATAATTTTAGAAATATTCTATTTGGGAAATATGATGACCCTTCAGGCAAATTGACACCTGGTGAATTTTATTTATCCCATCTTACAAAGGGAACTTTATTCTTGGATGAAATTAATACAATAAGTGAACCTAAATTATCAAGTTGGTTTTTAAGAACCCTTGAAAAACCATTTTCAATAGTTCCTGAAAATTCTGTTTCAGCAATTGATAATATTGATGTTTTAACAATATTTGCTAGCAATTTATCTCCATATGAACTTATTAATATTGGTTTTAATCAAGCATTTATATCAAGGTTGAGAACTTATAACATACCACCGTTAAGAAATCGAGTAGAAGATATTCCTTTACTTATCAATAAGTTCATTTGGTTACATAAGCGTAATTATAAAAAAGCTGAACCTTCAGAATTATATAAATTTGTAGAAATTCAAAAAATTGATATTAAAGGATTACATATATTGATTAGATTACCTTGGCGTGAAAATATCAGAGAATTAAAAAGATTTATAGATGACTTAATTGCAGCCCGGATAGAAAGAAAAATTACTACAAAAGAAATATCTTTTGATGAAATTATAAGATGTATTGTTCGTAATGAAAAAAAATTACTCGGGAAATAATTAAATTGATTATGCAGATTATAATAAATATATTTATAAGTTCTCTTATTTATTTGTTTTTAGCAGATGGTTTTTTTATTATTTATTATCCTTCAAAATTTTTTCCTTTTTCACATGCAATAATAATAACACTCGGTGCGTATTTCACATATTTGTTGTCAAATCAGGTATGCTTACCGTTATGGGTAGCAATATTATCATCAGTTACTCTTGCAACAATGTTAGGTATATTCATCGAAAAGGTAATTTATAGACCATTAAGGAAACATTGCACAAGCCTTATAAATTTAATGATTACTTCTTTAGGCTTGTATATAGTATTACAAAATGTAATTTCTATTTTTTGGAGTGATGATACAAGATCAATAAGGAAATCTGAAGTATCTGTTGGTAATGAATTTTTTGGAGCATATATTACAGACACTCAAGTGGCTATAATTATTTCTAGTATGGTAATATTTATTTCGATACTAATTTTTATGAAGTATACAAAGATAGGTAAATCAATCCATGCTATTTCATCAAATGCTGAACTCTGCAATATTTTTGGTATTAATTCGGAAAATATTGTTCTATGGGCAACAGGTATAGGTTCTGCATTAGCAGCTACAGCTGGAATACTGATTTCTTTAGATGTTGACATGACACCAACTATGGGATTTAATCTCCTACTTTACGGAGTAGTTGCTATGATAATTGGTGGAGTTGGGAGCATTAGAGGACTTGTTTTTGGAGCTGTTTTACTTGCAACAGCCCAACATCTTACAGCTTACTATATAGATAGCAAATGGATGGATGCCATTACATACTTAATTTTAATAATTTTTCTTTTATGGAAACCACTGGGATTTAGCGGTAAAAGATTAAAGAAAGTTGAAATATAAAAAATGGAATATTTATTACATATCTTAATTTTTATAACAATATACATAATCCTAGCACAAAGCCTTGTGCTGGTGGCAGGTTTCGGTAAGATGATATCTTTGTCTCACGCCGGATTTTATGGTATTGGAGCCTATACTACAGCTATTCTTTCTATCAATTACGGATTACCTTTTTTAATTACCCTTCCCTTAGCTATGATCATTAGCGGCATCATAGCTTTGATGATATCCTTAATAGCCTTAAGAACAGTAGAAGATTACTTTATTATCTGTACTCTTGGTATACAAATTATTTTATTTTCTATAATGAATAATTGGATGTCATTAACGAGGGGTCCGCTGGGAATTCCCGGAATACCTGCATTATCTATTTTTGGTTATGAATTCAATAATAAAATCTCATTTCTAATTTTGAGCATTATCCTGACTTCGATAGTCTTTTTTATTTTAAGAAATATAACAAAATCAGCCTTTGGCAAAGTGTTAATTGCATTGAGTGAAGATGAAATATATACTCAGAGTATTGGAAAAAATGTATACTTAACTAAAATCATTACTTTTACTTTGGGTGCAATGATAGCTGCTATCCCCGGTGTATTATATGCTCATTATATTAGCTATATTGATCCTTCAAGTTTCACCGTCAATGAATCAATATTTATTTTATCAATTGTCATAATTGGCGGTATGAGAAACCTAATAGGTGCCTTAATTGCTGCCTGCTTTTTGGTTATTTTACCTGAAGTTTTAAGATTTATAGGTTTTTCCGATACTATTGCTGCTAATATCAGGCAGATTATCTATGGAGCTTCATTAGTGATTGTAATGTTTAATCCCAAAAGTTTAATTGAAAGAGTTTTATTTAAAAGGAAAATGAATAATATATCCTAAAATGATAAATCATGAAGAAAACACGATTTATATAAATTTTCGAGTTTTCACATTGTAATTAGACAAATTGATTGATATAAAAAGTGGTAATTGAAAAAATGATTTTGATATAAAGCGAGTAAGACTGCTACTAAAGATAAATTCATTAGTATCTATTTTTTATCTTTCAATCAACCCTAAATATTGTGAGCATCCATATATCTGATATCAAAATCTGGAAATAGTAAAAAATTGCAAATAAAAACCCCATTTTCTTTTTAAAAAATGGGGCGTTGTAATTGGATGAAAAAATTAAGTATAAATTTCAGCGAGTCAGGATCCTCTGCAACAATTTCCCAAGAGGATGGGTATAATACTATCATCTTGACTATCAATAGTACCGTAAGATTATTGGATTTTGTCCTGAAATTCTTGCTAGCTTAATTTTTCCCAAAACACAAAGAACCAGTATAGGAATTATATATTAAACTATTTTCTTGTCAAGAGAGAAATATCATTTAAAGAAAAACAAAAAAACAGATAAAAAACCCAAAAAAAATATCAATCTAATTATCCAACAATCCTACGTGCCTACCTGATGGTGTTAACCATATTGGTTCATTCAAGCGGTAAAAATTGTAAAAACTCAAAAAACAATAACGATTTTCAGGTAGATGTCTGACCAAAGAAGATAAATGTTGTAATTGTCTATGAAGTTTATCTATCTCAACTCTCACTTCCTTATTCGTGTATTCTTGGGGACGACAAAAGCAATTATAGTCTAAATTGGAATAAACAATCAGAACTTTAACCGGAGCGTTCAGATTATTTTTTTTAAAGTTAAAATCTTTGAAGACATTTTCATATTTGAGAAGTTTTTCACTAACCACTCTATCAACTGTTTTTTTTCTCTCAACTTCAACTAAAAAGATATACTGCTTCATTGTAATTTTGTTAGTCATTTTGATTAATAAATCCGGTCTTAAAATAGAGAAGTTCTGGTGGTAATGAATTTCAATAATGAATTGATTATAAAACCTTAAAAAACCCAAGCCAATATCACGAATCATGCTTTCGTGCATTATGTTATATGGGCTTTTGGTCGAGCCTTTCCACTTAAACTCTTTAGCCCTACCTACATACTGCGAGCCGAGTCTGGAAATTGAGAAAAATTGCTCCTGGCAGAGATTACGGACTTTGGTAATGGTATTTATTGGCTGGATAAGCTTTTGTTTTTCCAATTCTTCAAAGGCTTTTCTGGTATTGACTAAAGCTCCCAAGATGGTTATGGCATTCGGAGAATAGAAATTGTTTTTGGTAGCTATGCCTCCCAAGTCAAGCATTTGATTGAGAATGAGCTTGAATTTATCCATATAATTATTCTAAGATTATCCATTATACTATTTTATTTACTATTAGACTATAGGTGCATATCTTGTCCGCAGGACAGCATTCTCTTTTTTGCGAAACGGTAATTATAGTAGTGGAGTAAATGGAGAATGCTGTCCTGTTTGTCAAGTGCGGTTTTCCGTCTTAGACAAACAAGACAATGATATGCACACTATTGTTAATATGGCTTTTTTAATAAAAATGAGTATATGTAGTTTAGATGAAGAAGTTGAGAATACAGTTATTAGAAAATTATGGGGTATGTAGAAAATTCAGTAAAAATTCTTCCACTGTATTTATTTGATGAGTGTTAAAACTACGAATATAAACACAATTTTAAGGACCGAAAATAGATGATAGATAGTTATTAATCTTCCAGAAAAAATATTTGGGTATCTCAGAAAAATATATTTGCGATTTTGCCAGAAAATAGTTAGTTTAAATGAGAATGGGTATTTTTATGTAATTATTAAATAATATCAAATTTAGCATGAAAGATTTTATCAAAAAAATATTTTCAAAATTAACTACCCTATATAGAAATAATAAAGTTGGTTATATTGTAACAATTATTATTTTATTTTGTAGTATATCACTTTTTTTTATTTTTATTTCTGAAATTATTAATTTTTTCTTTGCCTTATTTATAAATAAATATAATTCTGTTTATTTATTTGGAGGTATTGCCTTTCTTGTCTTAATTTTCTATATAATATATTTTATTTGGACTGTTCCAAAAAAACTCTTGGAAAATACTAGTGATGAATTTAAAACTAATTATAAAAATTATCATTCAGCAATAAAAGATTATAGGACGACTAATGCTCAAATTGTAGCTGGAGTTTTTTTCCTTCTAACTGCTTTTCTTACTTATACTCAAATCCAAAACGAAAAAATAGCAACTAATGATAGATTAACTTTAGACCAGTATCAAAAGGCAATTGACCAATTAAAAGATACAGTGATGGCTTCAAAGTTTGGTGGTATTTATTCCCTAGAGAAAATAATGAATGAAAATGAATATTATCATTGGAAGATAATAGAAATTCTATCTAATTATATTAGAGAAAAAAGATTTATTAAATATAATTTAGCACCAAAAGAACAATTAGATATAGATATTCAAACAATTCTAACTGTACTTGGAAGAAGAAATTCTAATTTCAAAAATAATTATAATTTTTTACTTGTTGATTTAAGTTATTCTAATTTATATAGAGCTAATTTTGCAGTTAATGATACAAATGGTAGAAACTTCAAAAATTATAATTTTAAAAATTCAAATTTACAACATACATATTTAACATCTGCCCATTTTGAAAATGCTTATTGTGCACAAACACATTTTGATACTGCTGATTGCCTTAATGCCCATTTTGAAAATGCTGATTGTAGGTATGCAGATTTCACAGCTGCAATACATTTAACAGCAGCACAACTTAGTAAAGCAAAAACTCTATATGAAGCAAAATTAGATATTGAGATAAAGAAAGAAATAGAAGAAATGATAAAAAAAGATTATGTTAAATACGGTCATTTATTTAAAAAACCAAAAAACTAATGAAATATTTTCAATAATTATTTATCATTTTAAATTAATCTAATATTATTTGTAATGATTTCCATCATTGATTATAAGTTAAACTTCATTAACACAATAAAGCCAGTATTAATTTTTATCAATATTTTGACTTAAATCTGAATATTAAGTAGTCAATACTTCGGGAAAAGCAATAAAAAAAATTTTGTATATTAGCTATTCCTGAGTTTTATTAGATAAAATAATGGAATATTAAAAAAAACATCTTGGCTACGATTTGGCTACGATTTATTGTGAAAACAGCGATGAAAGAGTATAAAATACAACTTTAAATAGAATCAATAATAAATAAATATTTATGAAACTTAGCATGAATACTGACTTTTCAGAATTTGTCTGTCACTGACTACGGATCAGAAGGTTTGGGGTTCGAATCCCTACTGGTGTACTGATTTTATTCTTATTAATTACCTCGGGAAATTATTTCACTTTATTACTTTAGTTCCTAAAATCAATTCTTCAATTATTAAAAATTATTCAATTTAAATCCGGTTTATTATTAAAATTACTGATTAGTAATT
This sequence comes from Ignavibacteriota bacterium, assembly GCA_016219595.1. GTDB lineage: Bacteria > Bacteroidota > Ignavibacteria > Kapaibacteriales > UBA2268 > XYC2-FULL-35-21. The sequence continues at coordinate 21,808 of JACRLY010000069.1, forward strand.
TAAATTAAAAAATATTTTCTATATTTTAAAAGACTTACGACGATGTTGAAAAATATTTTAGAAAAAATTTGTCACTAATCATCAAAAAAGCACACTACACATATATAGGGATGATTATTTTTAAAATATCGATTATTTTAATTTAATTTGAAAGTTGATTTATAGATTTATATAATATTAAGAAAATAAAAATTTAGGATTTTTAGCTTTTTAGTTTTATGAATGATTATAGTACATACAGGGATTGGGAATTATTACTATTATTAAATGAACCGAAGCCTACGATGGATATTGTTTTTCATGAATTATTCCTAAGACATTCGGGTAGTTTGATTGGATATTGCAGATATAAGGTTAAGAACCAGAGAGATGCTGAAGATATATTTCAGGAAACCTGGTTTGCTTTTCATAAGATTGTGAAAAGCAGACAAACGATATTGAATATTCAAGCCTATCTAATCGGTACAGCAAGAAAATTAATAAAAGCTTATAATTTAAAAAATATGCAGGAAGAACAGATTTTTGTTCATTTTGATGGATTAGAACTTGATAAAATTGTTACACCATTAAGCTTTCCACGAACATTCGATGAAGAAGAATTAGTTGCACTTTTGAAAATCGGTTTGACTGAAATAGAAGAAATATACAGGGAAACTTTTATTCTCAGAAGTTTTAATAAACTTTCATTTTCAGAAATTGCGGAGATAATGGATGTAACAATTGACAATGTAAAACATAGATATTACAGGGCAATTAGAATGTTAAAGGATTATTTTAAAGAATATATAGAAAATGTAAAATATTAAAAGGTGGATATATGGATACAGAAGATCTAATAATAAAGTATTTTGAAAGAGACATCAGTGATGAAGAAATGAAGCTGATGTTTAATAAAATCGGCTCCGATGATAATATGATGAACGAGTTTAAAAATTACTGGATGTTGGATTATGCAACAAAACAGTGTGCAGATTCATTTTCCCCGCCAACTTATGTTGTGAATAATATTTATTCCAAACTAGGTTATACTATACCTTCCGGAACAGCTTCTGCTCAAGTTAAAAACTCAATTTTCAGCAGGGCAAATTTATGGGGAAATGTACTTTCGGGTATTTTGGGAATAATTCTGACTTTATCGGTTATGTTGATTTTCTTTTATCCAACTGCAAATCAGGCTTTTGTCAAAGAAGCAGGAACAAAATTAAATGCTACAGAAAGTACGAACAATCAAATTCCAAAAATTGAAAGTAAAACAATAGCCATACCTGAGAAAAATATTAATAGTAATAATTCTCATTCAAAATTATTGGAACATAGTGTAAATCAGGAAAGTACTCAACTGCCGGTAGAAACTAATCTTAAAAATGAAATTTCTTATTCTACTGAATCACCTGTATCTATGAATCAGATAAATAATAGTAAAAAATCATTTACTAACCTCAGTTACCATGCAAATAGGAATTATTATAATTTATACATGAATGAACCTATTGGATTGACACTTGGAATAAATAACACACCATCCTGGGATATTCATAATAATAATATACAGTTTCATACAATTTCATCATTTAATAATCTCTGCTTATCTTTAAGTTATAAAGTTGATGATATAATAAAAATTGGAACTGAAGCGAGGCAGGAAACTTTCCATACCGAATATACCGGAATAGAACCAAACGACACTGCATATTTATATAAATCACAAACTAACCTCACTACATTCAGTTTGATCTCACGTTTCGATATTTATGATTTTTATAATTTCTATACTTATTTAGGATTGAATTTTGGTATTAATAACGGGGGTTTTATTACCAGACCTAATATCGGAATAGAATACCATGCGTACCCGGATTTAGCATTTGCCTTAAGTTTTGAGTACAGCTATTTTAGGTTTACTCATCAGAATAATTGGTTTGGTGCTTCAAAAGTTGGTGTTAATTACGGAGTGCATTTAAATTTCTGAAAGATTGAATAATGAAATTAATTTACGATACATTCTTTTATTTTATTTTCTTTTCATTATTAAATTCATGCAATGATATTAGTAATTACAGTGATAACTCTTTTAGGACACCAATTCTCAAAATTTTGTCAAAAGAAGATTCTTTAGCATATCTGTCATATAAGGATATTGACTTTGGAAAAGTTCATTGGCATAGGATTCCAAATCTTAAAGTAGTTTTCAACAATAATTCAGAAACTGATACAGTACTAATTTAAAGTATTCACGGCTAAAAAAAATTATGGTTTTAAATTCTATCCTGAGAAAGGATTTCCGATTTTAATTTTACCACAAAAAGATAATTCTGATAATAAAATTTTAATAGATTGGAATACTGATGAAGTGTCTGTCGGTTATTTTGAAGATGTAGTGATAATTAACGAATCTAAAATTATTAGATTAAAAATAAAAGGTAATATTTATAACTGATTTAACAGTAAAGTAAATAATAGTTATTTTTGCCATATCTAAATTTTAATAAAACCACTTATATAATAATAGAAGACTGAATTTTCTTCAATTTCCCGATTAATTAGTTAGTACAAATTTTATTTTTAGATTAATCTAAAATTAATAATTTTGTAAATTCATTCACAATCAGGGTAAAATATATGAGGAAATTTTTTAAATGGCTGGGAATTATTATTGGCTCAGTAATACTAATTTTTGCAGCAGTAATACTATTCCTATACATAAGTACAAACAACCGTATAGAAGAAAAATATACAATTAATATAAATAAATTGAATATACCCGAAGATTCGGTATCAATTGAACAAGGCAGACACAGAGCTTTATTATGCCAGGGATGCCATGGTGATGATTTAGCCGGAAAGGTAGTATTCAGTTCACCGGCAATTTGCGAAATAATAGCTCCTAATTTAACTCCCGGCAATGGGGGAGTCGGCAAAAAATATACAAATGAAGATTGGGTAAGAGCAATTTATCATGGCGTAAAGAAAAATGGAAATGCCGTTCTGATTATGCCCTCAGAGGATTTTCATAATTTCAGTAAAGAGGATTTATTTACTGTCGTTTCATTTCTCAAAACATTACCACCTGTGGATAATGAGACAAAACCATGCAGGTTAACATTCTTTGCTAAAGTATTAGTTTCATTAGGAGCTTTTGGGAATGTTTTGAATGCTGAAACAATTGAACATACTAATAACTTCAGTGAATCTGTACATATAGATTCGAATACAAAATTCGGGAAGTACATTGTAAATATTTCAGGATGCAGGCATTGTCATGGTAAACAACTTAATGGGGGAAAAGTTCCGAATCCTGATTCTCCTCCGGGAGCAAATATAACGCCTGGCGGAAACCTGGAAAAATGGAGCGAATCTGATTTTATTACAACGATTCGCACCGGTAAAACACCTGAAGGTAAATTATTGAATCCGGTTTTTATGCCTTGGCGGGATTTTTCCAAAATGTCGGACACAGAAATTTCTGCTATATATAAGTATTTAAAATATTTACCTAAATTAAAAAAATTCGATGCATGAAAATAAAAAAAACCAGCGGCTACTCCGCTGGTTTTTCTATTAATAGTTGATTATTCTAATATGCAAATATCATTGAATAAATAATCCACAAAACAACCGATAATCCTATAGTCAAGGCAACCCAGCCAAATATCTTTAAAATTTTAAGAATATTTGGTGAAAACGGATTAGTTAATTTATCTTCAATATCTCCGCTGCTGATAAGCCTTTTGTATTCATCAGGTCTTTCCATTTTCAATTCATCCAAAGTAACCTGACCAGAGAAAATAACTGTATCCATTGGGAATTTCTCCGGTCTGAAATGAGTATTAAAAAAGTGGACTGTGAAAATGAATCCGGCTGCAAGCAAAGCTTCGTCGCTATGTACAATGGTAGCTACATTAAGTAACCATCCCGGGAATACATAAGAAAATATTTCAGGGAACCATAATGAAAGCCCGGTGGAACCGATAACAAATATTCCCCAGAATACTGCAAAGTAATCGAATTTTTCCCAATATGTCCATCTGCCGTAATTTGGTCTCTGTCCTTTGCCAAGATACCATTTCAATGATGCAATTACATCTTTTAAATCCTTAATTGTAGGAAGCATTGTATAAGGACCGAATAGCATTTCTTTCCAGGATTTGTATTCTTTCTTTTTCTTACTTAACAAATCAAATATATGAGTGATGAATATGCCGAATAACAAAGTGGCAGCAAACCTGTGAACGGTTCCGGCATTCTCGATGCCACCAAAAGTATAAGCTATCACTTTTGCCAAACCTGTATATGAAAATTTAACTGTCAAACCTGTAACTGCAAGACTAAGGAAACTGACAATCATAGTAATATGCAATACCCTTTCGAGCGGAGTAAATCTCGAATACATTTTAGTCGTTTCATCATGTGGATGCTCAGCAAGATATTTCTTCATTTCTCTACGCATCTGCACCGACCTCGGTAGCCAGAACAGTGTATGCAGGAATGATAATGAAAATGTACCTAACAACAATAATGTCATTCCCCAGAATGTCCAAAATAGCCATGGGTATTTTTCAGGATCATGATGAGTAGCATGAGTAAAATACTTAGTAAATCCTTTATTTGCATTTTTATGGCACTTTTGACAAGTAACCACTATATTATCCCTATGCAAAGAAGATTTATAATTTGATACAGGTAAAATATTATGTGAACCATGACAATCACTGCACTTTGCAGCTTTTGATGAACCTAAACGGGACACTTTACCATGGTATGTATCAAAATATGTTTCAGATATTTTTTTGTGGCATTTTCCACATGAATTTAAAATTTCCAATCTGAACTGGTCTTTATCAGTTCGTTTGATTGTATGCGCCGTATGGCAATCATTGCAAACAGGCAGTTTCTTTTTATCTACAGTTGATACAAATGGTGAGTGGATACTTTTATTGAATTCCTCCTGAATACCATAATGGCAGTTGCCGCATGTTTTTGCTATATTATTAGGATGAATTGATGATGCGGGATTTTTGTATGGCAAACCTTTATGTGCCGTATGACAATCTGTACATGTAGCTGTAACTACAAGTCCGCTTTTTATCAAACCCTGCCCATGTATACTTTCTTTATAATGTTCAATTACACTATGTTCGGTTCCTTTATAATATCTCGTTGCCACTTTACCTTCCTGGTGGCATCTCGAGCAAAGCTTTGGTATATTCAATGCGAAAATCGGAGAGTTTTCGTCTAATTTTCCCAGAACTCTGTGTGAACCATGGCAATCGACACAATATGGCGCATCGGTATTTTTTCTTTCTTTTAACATGCCGTGATAGCTTTTGGAGTAATCATCACCTACCTGGGTGTGGCATGAAGAACAATCAACTTTCTTTGAAATGGCATCACAAGGTCTTGCATGATTCGGATTAACCTCAACATGGCATTGGGCACATGCGATTTTATAATGTTTGGATTCACCAAGTTCATGGGAATTTACAAACATGGATTCGCCGGTAGAAGATTTCAAAGAAGATGCATCATGACATTTTTTGCAACCGGCATCAGCAAGATTTTGCGGATAAAATACTTTCCTTACTTTATGAGGTTGATGGCAATCGATACATGCAGGCAATACCCTTGCTTCTTTCTCCCATAATCTGCCGTTAATTACCTTCTTATGTACATACTCTATTGAAGCATGGCATTTAGTGCATGTAGCCGCAATATTTTTCCTGTTAATAGTTGACCTTGAGTCTGTATGCGGTAAAATCCTGTGAGGAGAATGGCACGATGCACATGTAGCACTAACCACTAATCCTTTTTTAATCAGACCTTCTCCATGTATTGATTCGGAATAATTTTCCAAAATATGGCTTTCCGGGATATTTCTCTGCAATTGGACAGGTGAACCTTCCCTGTGGCATCTGCCGCAAAGCTGAGGCACGTTCATCGGATAGACAGGTGATTTTTTATCTTTAATAGAAACTATATCATGTTTACCGTGGCAAGTCTGGCAAGCTGGAGCTAATTTATCACCTTTATTATATGATTTTCCGTGCATGCATTCATTATATAATCCTTGTTCCTCTTTATGACAGGAACCACACTGTGCTTTTTTCGGCTTATCATGAGGTAAATCCTTGTTAGCCAAATCGCTGTGGCAGCCAATACATTGAATTTTAGCATGAATTGATTTAGAATAATTTTTTTCATCAATAAAACCGGATATTTGCTTACCGCCCCTGCTAATTTTTAATGTCTTATCATTATGACACATCAGGCAGTCATCATTTGACGGATTTTGTTCCTGGCTTGTTAACGGGAACGATAAATAAATAGAAAGTACGAATATCAGTGTTGTTATGAAAACAATCGGTACAATTTTATGAAGTTTTTTATTAAAAATAACATTTCTCAATTTACACTCCTCCATTCGAGACTATGTTTCTCCATTTTTCAGGAGTTACTATAACTTTAAATAAAATAAAAATATATTTTTTAAGAACTATTAAAGTTCAATTTTTCACATGGTTATTGAATTTATAAATTCAATTATCCCTTATTTACTCATATTACTAACTTGAAAAACCTGGGATTTTTTTCTTACACCATGACAATTAGAACATAACTGTTCGCTGATTAATTTTTCTTCACCTCCCGGATGGAAAAATTTCAACCCTGTGGCAGATTCCTGCATAGGCTGTCCCGGAGGCTGTTGTGTAGCGATTACATGGCATGCATTGCAGTCATTAGTAATTACTTTCCCATCATCAGATACATGTTTGCCGTCATGGCACCTGAAGCATCCTGGACTATACATGTGTCCTATATTATTTGGATTACTTTTCCAGCTTGACTTCATGTTAGGAAAGTAATTTCTCATATATATTTTATGTAAATAATCTACAAGTTTTTTTAACTGTTGTTTCTTGGCAACTGCGACATCGGGATAATTGCTATTATAAAAATTCCAGATAAATTTACTTATATCTTCTTTCGCAGTTTCCCTGCTTCTTGTATATGTTTCAAGAACCTGAACTCCTACGTTTTTCAAATAGGGAATTGTCCTGTCAATCTGATTATTTGATAAATAGGCATTAATCATTCTGTTCGGTTGATAAAACACATGAGAAGGTCTATTGTGGCAGTCAATGCAATCCATTACCCTTAGGTTTTCAGCTTTCAATTGGTTACCGGTAACTTTAAAACTTGTATCCCTGTAAATAGTTTCTTTACCGGTAGTTCTGGATTTTACCTTTACCCACGGCTTTGAATATTTTTTAAATAAAACAGAATATACCTGGTAAGAACCGGAAAGTTTCGACCTGACAAACCAACCGGCACCCGGACCAATATGGCACTTTACACATCCAACTCTCGAGTGAGGAGAGTCCTGGTAGGCGGTATATTCCGGCTGCATAACAGTATGACAAACCTTTCCGCAAAAATCATCTGAGTCTGTATATTCGTATGCTTTGAATGCACCATAAATTGAAAATACAGTCAACAAGATTGTTCCTGCTGAAAATACAAAAACAGCAACCTGGTGCTTCGGGTTATTCAAATCGATAACAGGTAATTTTCTTTGCTTAAGTTCAAGAGATAATATTCTCCTGTTTTCACGAATTGCACCCAATGCAATTAAAAGTAATCCTATTATTAAGAAAGTCGGCAAAACTACATAAGTAATAATACCAAGATACGGATTCTGAAATTCGCTGAAGAATTCTACAACTATAAAAAATAAAATAATTACAGAACTTAGTACAGATAATAACGAACCGGTAAGAGTAACAGGATTATAGAATATAATCGGGAATAATTTGCTTTTATCAATACCAGGTTTTATTCCCGGCTCGATTTCCGGTTTTTGGTCTTCCGGGTGAACTAAATGCCAGCCTGTTATCATGGATTTAAATAATTCACCGATAGTATTTCCTGTTGTTCCTAAATAAATATGAGCAAAAATGAAAAGGCGTAATACGAAACCGGTTACAGCATGTGCTAAAGCCATTGGCCACACTCCACCCATCCCGAAAAATTCATTGGGGGCTAATTCCGGAAACATTAAAAGCCACCCCGTAACAACAATAAGCGGCATAAAAAGATACATAATAACAATATATGCTATTTGCTGCATGGGGTTGAATTTCCTTTTTTCATTAACTGAAAAAGGATGCGATTCACCAATTAAAATACCGATTATATAATATTTAGTCTGTGTTAATACCCTGCTCCAGAACCCCTTGATTTCAGGTAAATAGAATTTGTAATTTCCACCTGCAAAATTAAGAATGAAAAATAACAGGTAATTTAATGTCAGGAGTATACCTGCTACATTATGGGTAATAATCGATAAACCAAAGGGAATAAAAAAAGACTTCGGGTCTGCATAATGGAGGCTTAATCCAGAAACAATCAATACAAAGAAAAGTAAAGCATTAAACCAATGCCAAAATCTCAGCCAAAAAGGGTATAAATATATTTTTTTCATTATTTTTCCTAATCAAATCCTACTTAAATTCAAATCATATTTTAACTATCTTTAAACATTTTGTCTTGATTGATAACAGGTCTTTTTCTGAAATACCATCTCAATAAGCCATGAATACCAATACCTAATATTGTTAAGCCGAAAACACTGACACTAAAAACATCGAGCATAACATTTCTTGTAGTGCCGATTACATAGGCATTGCTTAAAATCGTACCATTTATAAAACCGAATTTCTCGCGGGATTTGATTTTTTCATGCTTGTACAATTTTGACATTAAAATCGAATTCTGGTTATGGCATTCTTCACATTTTTTCACAGTTTTATCTGGTGGTAAAATGTTATGAGAAAGATTCGGTGGGTCATACGATGAATGACAGTCAACACATCTTACGGTTTCCCAATGCGTACTTTGATTAGGAAGCCAATCATGAGCTTTCGCTACTGTACTTATGCCGTATTTATTCATCATCTTTTCATCTGCATGGCAAACTATGCAGTAAACCATCTTGTTCCTTACAATTGTAGTATGTTTTATATGCGTATTTTCAAATACACGTGGAGGAACATCGGGTAAAGGTTTGATATTGTGTTCCCCATGGCAATAGGTGCATCCGGGAGCATCCTTAATACCTTTTTTCAAAGCAACTCCATGAGTGCTGCTCGAATATTCCTGGTTAATTGAAATATGGCATTTACCGCAAACCTGCGGTATATGGAACTGGTTAATTGTCGAATTAGGATTATTAGCCTTCTGTAAATTATGTGCACTGTGACAATCTACGCAAACTGCTGCATTTTTATTCCCCCTTGCAATTGCTGCACCATGTACACTTGAGCCATAATTAACAAGAGCTTTGGCAAATTTGCTTTGATTATTAGGATTATTCAAATGGCAGGACAGGCATAACTGTTCCTGGTTATATTTTAATTTAGCCAAATTTGATTCACTTGTTTTTGTTATTGGTTTAGAATGGCAATATATACAAGTCGGTGCATTGGGATTACTTTTATTTAATTCTACAAAATGCTGAGACTGCAGGTGTGCAGCTTTTTCATTCTTGTGGCATGTCCCACAGAAATATGTAGAGTTTGTAAAATGTGTTTTTGAAAATGCAGATTTATATGATGAAACTTCATGATTCCCATGACATCCTTTACAGTTATAATATGCCTGATTCGACCCGGGTTTTGGTTTATCCATGCCATGATGAAATATATGTTTCGAGGGAGCATCACTATGGCAACTCATACAATTGACCTGAGTCATAGGCTCTTTATGCGGAACAACTTCAGGGTCAAAACCGACATGACAATTAACACATTCGAGTTTCCCGTGAACAGATTTTGCAATAAGAAATTTCTTTACTGTAAGTGAAACGGTTTTGCCATGTCTTTCAGTTGAAATATCAGGGTCGGAATGACATTCGAGACAAGCTTCACTTTTTTGTGCTTTAGAAACATTTATCAGCATTAATGCAGATGCTGATATTGTAATTATAGTTTTAATCGTCTTATTCATTTATGCCTTAATTTTAATATATTTTAAACATATCAAATATAATCTAAATATTTATATTTGTAATTAAATTTGATTTTAAAAAGTATTTAAACTTAAAATTTCATTTTAAAATTAAATAAAATTAATATTTATATAAATCTTACAAAATTAAGAATTATTTATCTCATATTAAAATATATCTATTTATAAATTATTTATTTTCAATGAGTTGTGTTAGCCAAAATTTAAATAAAAATTAATGAAGACTAAATTCTCTTTGAATTCAATAGCTTCTGATTTGAAAGATTAATTCTTAATAGGTGAATTATGTATTGTAAATTAACAGCCAGATTATCCTTATTTGTTATAATCTTTATAATTGAATTTTCGCTTGTTTTTTCAGAAGCTAAATTAGAAGAATTATATCCAGGTTTTAATTATGCTGAATGGTTTAAAAATGAAACAGGATATACTCCCAATAATCAGTGGTTTGGAGCATGGGTAATTGCTCCGAGAAATGATGAACTATACATAGGTTTCGCTACTGCACGGCCAGCAGAATATGATGGCACTCTTTTAGCCAGATGGGTAGGAGAGTGGTTGTTGCCTGTCGGACAATTCAGTGAACAGGGGATACACTGTATAAAATGGATTGAAGATACACTTTATGGCATTGGTAGCGACCCATCTATCACTGATGGTTGGGATGGTGGAAATTTTTACAGGTATTATCCCAAGTTAGGTATATTTGAAAAAATAAGATATAACACACTTAAAAAACCGGTTTTGCCTAATGTACTTCATTCATGGGGATTTTATTATGATTCTACAAAAAAGAAGTTTTACATGTCAACAGGTTCTTATTATCCTTCACAATATACTAAAAATGGAAACGATTGCGGAAGCCAGTTCGATTCGACTTTAGCTTGTTTTGGCGAAGTGTGGCAATCCTATGATTATGGCAGCAATTGGAATCTTAATTCAGGAGGTAAGGATAACAATATAAGTTCAAACCGTGTGTATGATATTATTAAATTTAATTCCGTTTTATTTATAACTGAAGCTGAATTAAATAATACATATTACCTGAAAAAAAGCAGTGATGAAGGAGTAAGCTGGGATGTTATTGAAAGTTTGAATCCTTCACCTCTGTTCAGAATGTGTGTATTTAATAATAAGCTTGTAATAGCAGCTAATATAGCCCGAACAATATATGTAATCGATGAAAACAATAATATTAAAACCCTGACTATGCCGGGTGCTTTGAATTACTCTTTTAATGTTTTTGCTAATGTGGATGATAAATATTTCATCACTTATTTTTCAGACGGCTCTGTATTTTCGACTTATGACCTGGAGAAATGGACTGAATTAATCCCTTCAACAGGAAGAAATTTTGTATCAATTGCATATTGGGATTATGAAAAATCAATAGTACTTTCTGAGAGAGGAGATACAGGCTCGATATGGAAATATGATTTAACCGATTTATTAAATACCGGTGTTAATAAAAATTCCGAAACTGATATTAATTATAATATCACGAATAATTCTATTTCCATTAATTTAAATAATGATAAAATAAAGAATATTGAGATTACCGATATTTTAGGGAACTCAATAATAATCCGTAATGGGATAAATTCTAAAAATTGTAATATCGATATTTCAGAATTAAATTCAGGAATATACTTCGTTATAATAAGATGCGGGAAAAATTATTTTGTTAAGAAATTATTAAAATGCTGAAAAATTTTAACATTAATATAATCGTTAAATAAATCCAAGTTTTTCACCTTTTTTAAGTAATTGTATTGCCTTGGTAAGTCTTTTCAAACGAGTTTCTTCTCTTTTAGCATCAGTAATCCATCTTATAAAATTTCTTTTGTGCGATACAGCAAGATTTTTAAAATTATCGTATGCCGGGGGATTATTCTTTAAAAATTTGATTATATATGATGGAATATCTTTTTCTTGAACGCTAATGGAACTTGAAGGAATAATTTTATTATCAGGCTTAAATTTTTCCATACCTGCATCAGTCATTTTACCCTCTTTAATTAATTTATTTACTCTCATTATATTTAATTCAGACCAACCGCTCCTGTGATTTCTCGGAGAAAATTTTTGGCAGTATTTTTCATCATCAATTCGCTTTAATGTGCTGTCAATCCAACCGAAACATAAAGCCTCTTCGACTGCATCATTGTAAGATACTCTCGGCTTTCCGGTGTGCTTCTTATAAAAAATCAACCAGATTTCTTTTTGTTTGTCGTAATTCTTTTCGAGCCACTTTCTCCATTCTTTGCGGTTTTTCGCATATTTGGTCTTAGTGATTTCCATATATATTAAATCAAATTTTGAAACAATCAATTGTAGAAAAGGGGATAGTTAATGATAATTCACCATCTTCTTCTGCAATCTTATTTAATTGAACTTCAATCTCATAAAATATTTCGTTTGCTCTATTATCAGGTAAAATTTTAATCCAGCTTTCAATGAATCCATTCTGAATCAGGAAATGGTATACCATTGCAGTTCCATTCAAAAATCTAAGTTTGAATGAGTCAGTTATTATATTATTTATAAAAAATCCGGTCTGATTAAGCCATTTCTCAATTTCAAATATAGGTTTTCTTTTTTCATAAATATGTTCTTTCATTTTTTGAATTTCAAAATCCATTCCTTTTTGTTTAAAAATTTCATTAAAAATCGAGTAAAATTCATACATTGAACCATCGAGATTTTGAAACTTTTAACAATATCCTGAACATTATTTATTCCGTTATTCGAAACGACTAAATCGAAGAAATCATTCTCGAAATGTAATTCTTCAGCCACTCCATCAATAATATCTATATTATTCAAACCAAGTAATCTGATTTTCTCATTAGCTCTTTCTCGTGCTTCCTTCCATGGCTCAACTCCGAAGACCTTACCGCTATTCCCCAGTCTCATAGCAATTTCAATCGCAGGGAAACCAAGTCCAGAGCCAATATCCAGCACATTCATTTCCGGTTTCATTTTTATTACATCAAGTAGTTTCAATCCGAATGGCGCTGACCAAAGAGGCAGTTCATCGACAGTACTGATATTCGAATTAATATTATAATTTTTGAAATATTTCATAAAAAAAGCTTTGGTTACTATAATTTTACAAATATAACCAAAGCTGTAAAACCAATATTAATCTTACTATTTTTATTTCAATTTAAAATTTATTGGCAAAGTTACCCACATATCAATATTTTTTCCTTTGTTCATCGCAGGAGTGAACTTAACAGTTTTCACAGCATTTATAGCTGCTTCATTAAAAATTTTGTTGTCAGTTTTCTCAACGATAATATTTCCAACTACTCCTGTTTTCTTAAATAATACTCTAAGTATTACAGTTCCTTCCTTTCCTGTCTTACGAGCTTCTTCGGGATATTTAATAGCTTTGGCTAATGCTCCCATATCAACCATTGGTTCTTTCTCGACAGAAACAAAATTAAAGGATGAAGGTCCATTATTTTTTAATGATTCAGTTTTGTTCTCAGATTTATCATTACTTAACTTAAAAGCAATGGGTAGCTTTACTTCCTGTGATTTTGGTGTTTCTGATTTACACACCAACTTTGGCATTAATTTAATTACTCTGATTGCTTCTTCATCACATCCTGAGCCTACGCTTTTGTCAATTTTAACATCAGAGATTGAACCGTCCGATTTAATTTTGAAAACCACAATAACAGTTCCCTGAACTCCATTTTTTCTTGCTGTCTCAGGATAATTTATATTTTTTGCTATAAAACCAGCCATTGCATCGTATCCGCCTGGAAATTTAAATTTAATACCTTTACTTTCATTATCCGTTTCAGTTTTTGTTTCCATCCAATTATCCTTATCTCTTTCGGTTTCATTCCATTTCTTTTCCATTTCCTTTGTACCGAAGAACAGAATTAATGATTGTGTTAACTTAACAGGTTTACCCTCAGAAATTGCAGGTTTCCATTTCGGCATTTCTTTGACAACTCTTATTGCTTCTTCATCACACCCATAGCCGAGTTCACCTTTCTTCCACTCGCCGCCAAATTCTTTCGATTGAGCCACTCTTACATTTTCAATTGAGCCGTCAGTGTCAACTTCAAACCTAACAGCAAGTTTACCGCATTTGTTATTATCAATTAATTCCTTTGGGATATTTATTCTACTGTTAATATATTTCCACATACCATCCCAGCCGGTTTGAAAAACTGCATGAGAATCGATTTTATCTTCAGGTATCCTGATTACATCTCCAAGGGGATTCGAATTTTCCATTTGAGAACACGAGAATGACAAGAATAATATCATGGAAACAGGTAAAATCAAAAATAATTTAATAAGTGCTATTCTCTTGGTTTTATTTTTGGCTATCATTTTGATTCTCCTTTTTATAAGTGAATAATTAAAATTATTAGCAGTTTGAAAGACCTCACTTCCTGCAATCTTATTTAGAATCAATTTCTGATAATCTAGTACATCGTGGCCGAGCTTCATTACACCTTCATCTGCCTGGTATTCATGAATCTCCTGCAATGATTTCTTGTAAAACCAGACGAAAGGATTAAACCACTGAAATACGGTTATTATTTCTGACAAAATTATATCATAAGAATGATGCTTATCAATGTGAACTTTCTCGTGTGCCAATATCAATTCAGTTTCTCTATTATATGTGAAAGAACTTCCGAGAAAAATTATATTAAAAAATGAAAATGGCGAATATTTATCATCTGTAAAAACTATTTTATATCCATCTGTTCTATTAATACCATGTTTCCTGATTAATTTTATGAGTTGGAACATTCTGAGAATGAATCGTGCGAGAAAAATTATTACTCCAGTAAGATAGATTACTAAAATAATTTCTGAAACACCAATGCTTGTTCGAACAGTATTCTCAACTTCGTTTGCCTCGACAGTAACTGCATTGAAAATTGCAGTAGGTACAACATCAACATTATCAACAGCGATATTTGAAAAATTAAATAGAGGTATGATAGCAGACACAATCATTGAACATAATATATAAGTCCTGCTAATAACAAAAAAAGTATCCATTCTGAACATAATTAGGAACATTAAATAGAATACTGAAAGGCAAATTCCGGATTCGAGTAAATAGATGAAAAAGTTATTCATTTTCTATTCTCCTTCCTTGTTTTAATTTGTATGTCAATAAGTTTTTTTATTTCTTCAAGGTCATTAAGATTAATGTTATTCTCTTTAGCAAAGAAAGAAACCATCTGTTGATAAGAATTCTCAAAATAGTTTTTTACAAAACCTTTTAAAAATCCTTTAGTATATTCTTTTTTTGAAACAACAGGGAAATACCTGTGTGTATTACCGAATGCCTCATGGTCAACAAATCCTTTTTTCTCGAGTATTCTTGTTATAGTTGAAACAGTATTATAAGCAGGTTTTGGTTCAGGCAATTCCCTTATAAAATCTTTGATGAACCCTTTTTTCAGTTTCCATAAAACCTGCATTATCTGCTCTTCTGCTTTTGTCAATTCTTTCATACATCACTCCTTTTTCTATATATAAGACACATCAACTATAAATTTAGTTACAATATATAACTAAAATATTATTAATGCAACTAATAAATTAGTTAATTAACTAATATTACATTGAAAAATATATGTATCTTATAGTTAAATAAGGAGATATGACTTGTATCTTTTAATTAAAACATTCCTTCATCCTCAAATCCACCATCTCCGTTTCGTAGTCTTTGCCTTTGTTTTATTCCCTGATTAATCTTGTACTGAATTCCAAAAGACACATATTGTGACATTCGAAGAATATTGCTGTCTGAATAAAAATTTTCCCCGGATGAAATAGTATGCCATTTCTGCGTGTGAAAAATATCCGATGCCCTGAATGTTAAAGTCAGATTTTCAAGCATTTCGTATCTTGTTCCAATGTCTACGCCCCATGATGCAAACCTTTTACCTTGTATGTTTTCACTTGGCGCCATGTAATTGCCTGAAAGCTGAAAATTAAGTTCTTTCATTGGCGAAATAGTAGCGTTCAATCTTGTATTCCAGCTAAAATCCTCTCTTCGAGTACCGGAATAACTTTCTAATCCTTCAACTATATATTTGTAGTAAGAGCCGTCGAGGCTTATTCTTAACCATTGTAGCGGGTCTCCGGAAAAATTGACTTCAAGTCCGTAGGAGTATCTGGACGACATATTTTTCCAAGTCATTCCCATTTTTCCGTCATCAAGCAATTCGGAAAACCTATCGAAAACATCTGTTGTCCTGTTATAAAAAATTGAGGGTGTAACAGAAAATTTCGTAAAATTATTAAGTAAACCCAATTCAAATGCATGCGTGTATTGAGGTTTTAATTCCGGATTACCATATCTCACATTATAATAATCCATGTATTCAATAAACGGATTTAGAAACCATGAACGAGGTCTTTCTATTCTCCTGCTGTAACTGAGCTGAACTTCAGAATTAATACTGAATCTATATCCGAAACTTAAATTGGGGAAGAAATCGAGATAATTTCTTTCTGTAATATCGCTTATAGTTTTTTGTTCACCTTTAGTTACAGTCTGTTCAACTCTCAACCCCGCAGAATAACTTAAATCGCCAACCTTGTTTGAAAAAATCAAATAAGCCGAATATACATTTTCATGATAAATATAATGATTTGATTTTAAAACATCTAAAATCCATTCTGAAGTTGAATCGGCTCTTGTTAAATTTTGATAATCATTATCCATCGTTTTTAGTGAAGCTTTTACACCGGCTTCCAATCTTGTGCTATCCCTGGTGAAATATTGATTATTTACAGTATTTTCATCGTCGTTGTCAGTTGAATAAAATGCATCGAATGTCAATTCATGAAATTTTGAGAAAGTATGCCTGTAATTCATTGATAGGTCTATGTTAGGTGATGTACTGATTTCTCCGCTTTTTGAATTGCTTTTATCGATTACAGATTTGAGTAAATTATTTGATACATTATTTGATTCACCCTTTCTGTCTGAATTCCCTCCCCTGTAAGAGCCGCTCACGATTAATTGATTTGCATTATTAATATTATACTCTATTCCACCTTTGACACTATGAGTGAGATGCCTGTGCCGCATGAAAAAATTCTGATACATCTCAGTTGTAGAATCAGCTATAATTGTTTTCCTGAAAGAATTACCGTCCATTCCCCACAGGCTACCGTAATAATCGTATCCACCGGATATGTTAATTCCATCGATCTTATAATTGAGATTAACGGAAGCGCTATACCTGTCATAAGTACCGGCATTAATCGAGGCAATTCCATTTAATCCGTTATTGCCTTCTTTTTTAAGATTAATATTTATTATTCCTGCAGTTCCTTCTGCATCGAATTTTGCTGTCGGATTAGTAATAATTTCAATATTTTCAATCATACTTGCAGGAATTTGCTCGAGTGCCGATGTTCCAGATGAAAGCATTGTTGAAGGTTTCCCGTTGATTAAAAACTGAACACTCGAACTTCCTCTTAATGATACATTATTATCTATATCTACTTCGACAGAGGGCAAATTTTTCAGAACATCAATAGCATTTCCTCCTGAAGAGGCAATGTCTTTATCTATATTAAAAATCTTCTTGCCGGCAGAAAATTCCATCTGTGGCTTTTCAGCTGTAACTTTAACTTCATCGGTTGATGATATTGACAAGTTAATACCTATTTGTCCCAAATCCAATGTTGAATTTAATGCAGTGATTTCCAGGTTCTTTATAAACTTTTGAGAATATCCAATATATGAAACTTTAAGAGAGTATTTACCAAAAGGAATTTCTTTAATTTCAAAATTTCCTTTTTTATCGGCAACAGCACCTGTTTGAATAGTTGAATCGCTGTATTTATATAAACTGAGTGTGGCTCCGGGCAGTGAAAACAAAGAATCTTTGTCTACAACCTGACCTGTAATCTTTCCATGTAAATTATTTTCTTCTGATTTATTTTGTGATTTTAAATTTCCAAATGTAAAAAATAATAATAACGTAATGCAAAATATTTTAATCAAATTCATCGAACCAATCCAAATTATAAACTAAACAAATTTACTTATCAAGAATGTAGCTTAGACGATTGATTAAATATTTAGGTTTAAGTGTCAAAAGGCTGTCCATTTATATTTAGAATCACGTATATAATACGTTATTAAGTTAATTAATGTGCCTCAATTAATTCCTTACCTGATAATCGGACAGCCTGATTGAAATCAATTAGTTGATGTGGTTTCCACACAATCTTTCTCTTCCATAACCTCGGCATCATAACCGATTGTATTAATAGTATATACAATCATGGCAGATGAAATTTCCTTTGGGTCGAATTTTACAGTCAGCATTTTATCTTCAATTTTAAGATTTGTCTCTTTTACTCCTTTGAGTAAATCGACTACAGTTTCGATTTTATCTTTGCTGTCCTGTTTTGTGACCGTGGTTTTAATTTTTACTTCTTTCAGGCTGCCACTGCTTTGTGCCATAGCAACACTGAAGAAGATTGCAAGAGTAAGCATTATTGCAAATGCTTTTCCGATAAATCCTGTTTTCATTTAAATCTCCGAAAAAATTATAAATATTTAATTTTTTCTCTAAGCAATCAGGTGATAGTTGTTTTACGAAAATTTATGATAAAGGTTACAACTTTTGGAATTAGTTCTTGTTTGTATTAATTTTCTTTTTTTATGCATACTCAATATAATTAATTATTTATAGAATTTTATGGAGTAAGCCATGAAAATCAAATTCTTGTTTTTAATTATTTTTTTAATTGCTTTTGCAATTGAGCTTAATGCACAGTGTACCATTCTGAATCCCAGCAAATACAGGGGAAAAGATAAAAAAATCGGGAATATTATTTTCGGAACCAGTCTACCATATCAAAGGGAAAATGATTTTAAAGGAATTTCAAATGTATTCACATGGGGCGATTTTGAACACCTGGAAGCAAGGGCTTACTTCCCCTGTGTTTTCGGTGAAATGTGTAGAAAATTAAAGGATGAAGTAGTAAGTAAAGGTTTTTTGAGTTCTCCATACATAAGCAGCCAGGGTTGGGAATTGTGGATTGATGAAATGAAAGGTGATAAAGTCGGTGAACAGCTTTCTTATGCCGGGGGTAAGATTGACAATATGGATTTGGAGGATGACCAATTACTAAGTTTTCTTTATGATAAAACAGAAGGTCCTGATTTCTTTAAAGTATCAACACATACTTATCCGGCAGGTGTAGAATATCCTTTTCCTGATGTTTGTCTTTTAAAACCCGGTAAATATCACATCCAGGTTCAATTCTATGTGCAAATTAAAGGAAGCAAAGGAGGAGGAAACTGGAGTTACAGCGAAGGTACGGGAACCTGGAATTTTAATCCAGCCGAAGGATATATTAATGTTGCTATTTCAGGTGGTGAATTTACTTTTATTGTAAATAAGTAAAATTAAATAATACTTTGAATTTATTACCATTTAATTTGAGTAATTAATGTCTATAATAAGAGCTAAGTCTATAAATTACAACGAGTTTAAGTATTTTATTAAAATTGCTAATTACTGAAAATAATATTTTTTTTATTATTAACAATTTATTTAATTTGAACTAAATAATTAATTACATATACGGTTGAAATTTCGAATTTTATCATTGTTGTGATATATAACTGAGAGCCTGTATTTCACACTTTGGAAAAATTATTTATTAATTTTTTTGGAGATAATACATGGCACGAGAAATTAACAATGTTCAGCCTTACCAAAATAAAGTAGTGAAGCTAATTCCAACAGAAATTGTTGGAGCTTACATGGTTCTTACCGGTATGATTCCGCCATCATATACTAAACTTTGGTATTTTATCATTTCGATAATATTATTTATTTTAACTCCTCTATATCTTAGAAAATTTACAGGAGTGAAACATAAAATTCAGCTAATAGCTGCAAGCTTATCTTTTCTTATCTGGACTTACTCAATCAACGGTGGGTTGGTTAATTACTGGGATTTGTACAATGCACCGGTAGCTTCAATTATTATGGTACTATGGACATTATTGATACCACTTGTGATTAAACCAAACTAATCATTTTTTTAAATAATCAAGGAGTTTATTATGAAGGATTCAATTAATAAAATGAAAATGGGATGGCTGCCCGATTACCCTGATTTCAGGGACTATGGACACAATAAGGATGAAATATCCAGGATGTTAAAGCAAATGAAAATCAGTGAATCAGCGATTCCCAAACTTGCTACAAAAATAGATTTGACAAAATGGTGTTCACCGATAGAAGAGAATGTTAGAATATTTTGAGAACAGGGCGTTCGGGGCATATTTAAATGCATCAAGATTATTCTTGTATAAAGTAACCCGAAATTTACTTGGGTGGACAGGAGACACCGGAGCATTTCTTAGGTCTACAATGGGAGCTATGGCTCTGTTCGGAGTACTCCCGGAAAAATACTGGCCTTATAAAACACTTGATTATGATAAAGAACCTACTCCTTTTTGTTATGCTTTTTCTCAAAATTACCAGTCCCTGATATATTACCGTTTAGATCCTTCTGGGACTGCTAAGGATAAACTCCTGAACAAAATAAAATTAAACCTTGTGGCGGGTCTACCTTTGATGTTCGGTTTCACTGTTTACAGTTCTATTCAAAGTCCCGTGAATCCCGGTGATATACCATATCCATCTCCTCGTGAAAAAGTTTTAGGAGGTCATGCAATTTTAGCAGTTGGTTATGATGACAACAAAAAGATAAAAAATCCTAATGACTCCGGAATAAATACAACCGGTGCAATTTTGATTAGAAACTCATGGGGAACCGGATGGGGAGAATCAGGTTATGGCTGGCTGCCTTATGAATATATAATTAAAGGTCTGGCTATCGATTGGTGGACATTGATTAAAAATGAGTGGGTCGAAACTAAAAAATTCGGATTTTAACTATATACTAATTACATTGAATTGTGATTCACTAATTCAATATATTTGATATTATTTTTTATTAATTGAGGTTAAGCGGATGGAGCAAAAATCAAAGCTTTTTCGCATTCTGTCTATTGATGGAGGCGGTATACGGGGCATAATTCCCGGCCAGGTATTGGTGTCTGTGGAAAAGAAAATTCAGATAAAAACGCAGAAACCTGATGCCAGGATTGCTGATTATTTTGATATGATTGCCGGTACTAGTACCGGGGGTATTTTAACATGTTTATATCTTACTCCCGGTGTTGATGGCAAACCCAAATTTTCTGCTGATGAAGCAGTGCAGCTTTACCTCAATCGGGGACATGAAATATTCGATATTTCTATTTGGCAAAAATTGAAATCAGGAGCAGGAATCTTAGATGAGAAGTATAACGTTGACGATTTGCAAAATGCATTAAAAGAATATTTTGGTGATTTAAAACTTGGTCAATTATTGAAACCTTGTCTGATTCCTGCTTATGAGATTTTTATGAGGGAAGCTAAATTTTTCAATCAAATGGATGCAAAAAACGAAAAAGATAATTTCTTTGTGAGAGACATTGCAAGAGCAACTTCCGCAGCTCCCACTTATTTCGAATGTGCAAGGATAAAATCGATGACAGAAATTCAATATTACCTAGTTGACGGGGGAGTGTTTGCTAACAATCCCGCTTTATGCGCTTAGGTACCGGTTATGTAAAAACATCTTATAATTATAAAGATGCTAAGGATTGGGGATTGATACAATGGGCAAAACCCCTGATAGATATAATGATGTCTGGTGTTTCGGAAACTGTTGATTATCAAATTAAGCAGATGTTTGATGCTGTAGATAAACCTGGACAATATTTAAGAATCAATACAGCCCTTACTATTTCAAGCAGCCAGATGGATAATGCAAGTAATGAAAACCTGCTTGCATTGAAAGAAGAAGGAACAAAAATCGCTGAGGAATTTGATAAGCAATTGGATGAATTTGTAGATTTGATTGTTGATATTTAATAATAAAATTAAATTAAATATTAATCATTACAATATTTTATTGTTTGTAGTATTGTACTCGGAGTGGGACTTGAACCCACACGAGCCTTGAAGCTCACAGGATTTTAAGTCCTGTGCGTCTACCAATTCCGCCATCCGAGCAATCCACAAAATTACGATTATTTTTTGTAGTGAAAAAATTTTTGAATAAATAATGAAATTTCTATAAGAAAATCGCTTTAATAATTATTGAAAAGTGTATTATCGTCTACTGATTCGTTTAATAAATTTTTAAAAAGTTTTTCAATAAGCGGTAAATCATTTTGAATTGTTTCCCAAATTGTTCTTAAATCAACATCAATATATTCATGTGCTAAAATATCTCGCATACCTGTAATATCCCGCCAGGGAATTTCAGGATGTAATAATTTTATATCATTTGAAATTTTCTTTGAAGCTTCTACAATAATCTCAAATGCGCGTATTACTGCAAATTGAGTTTTATCGTCTGATAAAAATTTTCATAAGTAATATCTTTCACGAAAGATTTTATTTTGATTATAAAAGTAAGAATATCTTCAACATAATGTTTTGATTTTCTTTTCATACTTTAATAGAAGAATCAATAATTTCATTTTTTAATGCAGGCTTCAATGCACTTTTCATTACAAGGTCAACTTCAATACCTAGTAAATCTGTAAGAAAATTTTTCAAGTTTACAAATTTTAATAGACTTGGTTGACGTTCAAATTCGACAAGAATATCCAAATCACTATTTTCATTATTATTATGTTTTGTATAAGAACCAAAAAAAGCGATTTCAGATAAGCCATAATTACTAATCAATTCAGATTTATAATTATGAATTTTATTTATATATTCTTGTATATTGAGCATTTAGATTCCTTTTTATAGCAAATCAAATTTAAATAAAATTGTAATTTCTACAAATAAAATTAATACAAATTAATAATTAACTTCAAAGTAATGTTTTTTTATTAAAATTATTCACCAAACAAATTGTAGCCAATGGTAAATACAAAGGAAAACAATGTAATGAAATTCTTCCAATATTATAATCAACATTAATTAAATGAGCTATTATAAAAATTCCTGCTAACGGGATAAAATCCGTCTTTGTAAAAAAATTATTTGGATTAAAGTTATTATTATTCACTTTCATTGCAAAGTAATATAAAGTGAATGTTAATATTGTAGGTAATATATTCAGGATAATTCCCTTTGCCGAAAATGTATATCCTATATTTGTTAAAAAACTTGAATAGTAACTTGATGGCTGAACTTGTGATTCATTGCCGGGGATAAATATTAAAATTCTGATAATAAAATAAATGGCAAGGCAAATTACAGGCGATATTGTACCTATATTAATTTTTTCCTTTTTAATAATAATTCTCGCAATCATTAATAAGGAAAAAATCAAAAGTATTTTTTCATTAAAACCAATTGATAAAAACATAATTGTTGAAAAAATCCATAAATTTCTCAAATAATAAATCCCTATACTAATAATCATGATTGCCAAAGGGTCAATACTATATATACCTGTTTGCCTGAACAGCAGAAAAGAAATCAGCATTGCTATAATCGATGCCGGTTCACTTCCTCCAAATCTGTTTTTAGTAATACGGTAAATAAATATAGAACCAATTATTATTGAGATATAAAAAACAAGAGCTAACGCTTCTAATGCCCTGAGGTAATTATCACTTTTACCTTCGAGATTTGTAAACCTGTAAACCGGTAAAATATAATAAAAAGGAATTGCTGCAGCAACTGATAAAATTCTGTAAGTATAAGGAGGTTCTGCAAGCCATCCCTCTTCATCTCCTACCATATAAAGTAAATAATGAGAATAGTCATCATGGGGCATAACGTTGAAAGCAGAACCCCGGTATATATCAAAATATAAATTTTGTGTTAATACAATCAGCAGGATTAAAACGAAAATATATTTTCTTGATTTTTTCATTGTCTAAATATTAAACTTCTAATTTCAGCTTAAATTTATTTATTAAAGTGATAATTACACTTTTAAAATTAGTGAAAAATGTAATAAAAATTAACTGATATTATTTTCCCGGAAATTCCGAACTATTTAGAAATTAAGTAAATACATAATTATAGTAATAGATAAAGTAATACAAATTATTAAACTTTTAATGTAATTTTACGTCGAACACAGTAGAGATAGAGTAGAAAGTGTTGTTTGACACTGTTATTTGAAAAAAATATTTCTCCATAAATAAAGAATAAGGAGGGTCTGAAAATGAGAAAGATGATGACATTACTTGCTTCGGTTACGGCTTTAACACTCGTAATATCGGGATGTACTTCCGTTTATACCGGTGAAGAGTATTATGGTTACTCTCCCAAACACAAAACAGATAATAGTAAAGAAGCGGAAACTTTATTTGATGATGAGCAAACTAATTCGGATAATTCCGGTGATTGGCAAAATCCGCTTGCGAATGATAATTCGTCTGTGGAAGTAAGACATATCTATTATGATTACAGTCCGATGTATGTACCTGTTGTAGTACCTTGGTGGTATGGTTATTACGGCTGGATGTCTTATCCTTACCCAAGACATTGGGGTTCGAATTTCTATATTGGTTTCGGATATGACCCGTTTTATGATTTTTGCTGGGATTGGTATTCCCCATGGTATTCATATCATCCTTATTATGGATATTATTGGCCCTCTCACAATTATGGATGGGGATATTATGGCTGGTTCAATCAACCATATTATGCGTATGACCCAAGTCCGGCACCAAGAAGAAATCGTGATTTCGGTCCCAGAAGAAGAAGTGAATTTAATAATAATGGAAATGAAGATAACCAATGGAGAGTCAACAGAAGAGGTTTTTCGACAGCTTCAAATGATTATTCAACAGGTATAAGGTCAATAAATACTACGTCTGGCAGCAGTTATAACAGGAGAAGTGCTGTTAGCACTAATTCCGGTGATGGTTATTCGAGAGGTAATAATTCCTCTTCCGGCAATTTATATAATAGGAGGAATTCTCGTTCTACCAACTCGGATGTAAATAATAGGGGAGATGTGAAAGTTTATACAACCCCTAACAGAACTGATAATTCGGTGAACAGAACTATAGAAACTGTAAAAGGATTATTAAACGGCAGGAATTCTGCTACTGATAATAATTCCAATTCAGGTTCATTTAATCGCAGAACAAATGAAAATACAGGTACAAGTGCACCTACATATAACAGGTCTTCTGAAGGAAGTACTAATCGTTCTAACAGCTCAACGCCGAGTTATACAGCACCGAGCCGTTCATCTTCGCCAAGTTACACTGCACCGAACCGTTCTTCATCGCCAAGTTATTCGGCTCCGAGCCGCTCGAGTTCGGGTTCAAGTTCGGGTTCTTCGCGTTCATCCGGCTCAAGTTCCGGTTCCGGTTCAAATAGTAGTTCAGGTCGAAGAGGAAGGTAATGAAAAAATATATCAGCTTTTTAGCTTTTGGTTTTGTTTTAATTATGGCTTCGGCATCAGCCGAAGCCCAATCTATTGAGGATGCACTCAGGTATTCAATTCCAAATGGAATTATAACTCCGCGTGTAGCAGGTTTCAATGTGTCTTATCACGGACTTTCGGATGACATAGGAGCTTTGATGTACAATCCTGCAGGTCTGACAATTCCGGCGAGTTCCGAAATATCTGTAGGATTCGGATTCACACGTAACAGTTCAGAAACAGATTATTTAAATGTAAAAAACCTTTTAAATACAAACGATGAATTAATTACTAACCTGGGCATTATCGTACCCATCGATACTAAGAAAAACAAAGCCTCGATTGGTATCGGCTATTTTCTTGAAAGCAATTTTGAAAACAACATGAAATTCGATGCTTTTAATCCTAAATCAACATTTATTGCTGATGAAGCTGCCTACGGTCCTAACAGATATTATGATAATATTGCTACATATTTAAATCTTGCTGACAGAAATTTCAACACTCCACTAAAAGATAGTCTCCAGCAATCTGCTTTGATTCAAGAGAAGGGTGGTCTTCATAACCTGACAGGCGGTTTGGCATACGATATTTCCGATGTAATTTCTGTCGGTTTTTCAATAGTAGGAAAATGGGGTACCTATAAATACACAAAGAATTACACTGAAACAGACATTTTACATAAATATGAATATTGGGATACATCAAATTTTACAAATATTGATTTTCATCAGTTAAATATGACTGAAGATATTAATGCCGATATAACCGGAATAAGCGGTTCAGTTGGTTTCCAGGCAAGATTAATGGAATCACTTCGTTTCGGCATTACAATAAAGCTTCCTACCTGGTATGAAATTTCAGAAAAATTTTCATGGATAGCTTCAGCCGAGTTCGATAAAAATATAATTTCTGATTCTGCTTACGTATATGATGGTAATACCAGTTATAATGTTACTACACCTTTTGTTTATTGTGCAGGATTATCTTTCAATTTCCAAGGACTGACTCTCACAGGCGGTGTGGAATACTCTGATGCTTCTCAGATTGAATTCAGCCGGGCAACCGCTGAAGTCGAAAAATACAACCAGGATATTATACAACAATTAACCGGCCAGGTTACTTATGGTTTTGGTGCAGAATATCAATTGCCTGTATTTCCTGCATTTGTTAGGGCAAGTTTTGCATCAACAACATCTCCTTATATTGATAATAATCCGAATTCGAACCTTACTATTATTTCCTTTGGCGGTGGACTGTTCATTGGGGATAAAGTAAGATTAGACGCCCTTGTACGCATGAGGGATTATACAGATAAAAGAATTAATTACGCTGATTTAGCTTATAATTTCACATTAAAGCCTGTTGATTTCGGATTGCAGTTAACATATAGATATTAATTTTATTAATAAATAAGGCAGCATACAAATGAAAAACATTAATATTTTTCTCTTATTATTATTGTCAATAATTTTTATTTCATGCAATGATAATTCTGTCTCAAACCCTGACTTACCGGATGACGGGGAAACCTACATCGATAATGATACAACAATAATTAACATTGACGAACATTTTAAAGGCAGTATCCTTAATACATATTTTGATTGGGAAAACAGAAATGACCGAAGGCAGGCATATCATGGTTGGGAACAAAATTTTGAAACTCCTGATACAGGAATCAGCTTCGATTTGGGATTAAACACTTATCCAATTTATGTAAATGATTATGCTCTCTTTATTAATTCTCCAACTATGACAAATTGGGATTATAATAAAGTAAAACAAATGTTTTCTCCCGGTGCAAAAATCCTTTCGGAAAATGGAAATAATTTCAGGAGTTATTTTCGGCTTTATGTAAGAATTGCCGATGAAGTAGAAGGCACAGGAAATATAAAAAAATCAAGGGAATTTCTATCTTATAAAGGAAGTCAAAAGGATTGTTATTTCAAAATACTGTCAAGGTATATTATTGATAAAAATGACCATTATCTATTTAAATTGAAGCTCAAGCTTAAAATAAAATTATATAATAGTGAGGGGAATTATGCAGGAACAATTGAATCATCATCTTTAGTTTTAGGTGTCATCGTCAATAAAAGTACTTTTAAATAAATATAATGTAAAATTCTAAATCATTATTATAAATCCGGTTGTTCAATAAATTGTTCTAGATAAGATTTGTTTTTATTGTTAATCTTATTTTCTATTCTGCTGTCATTAATACTTTCAATATATTTTCCAATAATATCAAACTCAAGATTAACATATTTTCCTGTTTCTAATTCACAAAAAGTTGTCATTTTCCAAGTATGAGGTATAATAGAAACCATAAACCTGTTTATTTCTTTTTTTGCAATGGTCAAACTAACACCATCTATGCAAACAGAACCAAGAGGAACGACATATTTTGCAAATTCGATTGGAAACTCAATCAGGAGAAGTTTCCCGGTTCCTTCGGATTGAATACTCTGTATCCTGCCAGTACAATCAACATGTCCCTGAACAAGATGACCACCGAGTCTGTCACCGAGTCTCATTGCTCTTTCCAGATTTACTTTATTTCCCGGATGAAATTTTCCTAATGTAGTCTTTCTCAATGTCTCTTCGACTGCTTCAACAGAAAACTCTTTATCACTTTTTTGAACCACTGTCTGACATGTCCCGTTTAATGAAATGGAATCATCAATCTTCAAATCATTAGTTACCAATCCGGCAGAGACTGTGATTTTATAACTGCCTGATACAGGTTTTATGATTTTTATTATTCCTACTTCTTCAATAATTCCTGTGAACATAATTAGTCTGTATAATTTTATTCATCAAATTAAATTTCAAAATCTAAAATATAAAATTTATTTAACATCGTCAGATATAAATGCTAAATCAATTTTCCTGTCATCGGTATTAACATGTGTAATCTTTACTCTAACCCTTTTCCCGATTGTGAATGACCTTTTATGCCTTTTACCAATAAGCCTGTAGTTGTGTTCGTCAAAGTAATAAAAATCATCATGCAAGTCCCTGATATGAAGTAAACCTTCTGCAAATATTTCATCGAGGAGAACAAATAGCCCGAAGCTGATAACTCCGGATATTGTACCGTTAAATTCCTTGCCAAGATAATTCGAAGCAAGCATAGTCTGAGCTAATTTTACTGAAGCCCTTTCTGCATCGACTGCTATTCTTTCCCTGTCCGAACAGTGTTCTGCAATGATTTTCATTTCAGATTCAAGAAATTTGAACCTCTCAAGCTTTACTTTATCTTTACAATATTCTTTCAATAACCGGTGAACTTCTAAGTCAGGATACCTCCTTATCGGGGAAGTAAAATGGGTATAATCAGAGAACCCTAAGCCATAATGCCCGATATTATTTTTCGAGTATACCGCTTTTGCCATAGAACGTAACAGCATCTGATGCACAACAGGTCTTTCAGGTAAGTCTTTGAACCTATCCAGGAAATTATTTATATCTACCGAACGATTTCCTTTTAAAGAAATAGAAGGACGTAATGTTTTTAAAAATTCTAATACCTCTTTTAATTTTTTCGGCTCAGGCTCATCATGTATCCTGTAAATGAATGGTAGAATTTTCTTGTTTGTTTTATCTGTTCCGCTAGTTTGATATTTCCTTGTTAATACCTTAAGGTGACCGGCAACAACCTGATTAGCTGCGAGCATACATTCTTCAACTAAAATTGTAGCTTGAGAGCTTCTTTTCAGGACAGCCTGGTTTGGAATTCCATCTTCAAGTTTGAATTTGACTTCGAATGTATCAAAATCAATTCCTCCTTTAGAAAACCTCTTTTTCCTTAAAGATTGTGCTAGTTTATTAAGTGACTGAAGTAATTCTGAAAATTGACCTTCACCGGAAATCAGAATTTTATCAACTTCATCATAATTAAATCTCTTTTTGCTTTTAATAACCGATTCGTGTATTTCATATTTTTTAATTTCAGCAGAACCACTAAACTCCATAAATACAGAATAAGCAAGTCTTACCTTATTTGGCTGAAGTTAACAAATATTATTGGAAAGAATCTCAGGAAGCATCGGTATTCCCCGGTCAACAAGATAAATACTGTTTCCACGCCATCTGGCTTCATTGTCGATATTTGAATTTTCTTTAATGTAATGGCTAACGTCTGCAATGTGAACCCCGAGTTCATAGTTTCCATTTGGTAATAATTTTAATGACAAAGCATCATCAAAATCCTTTGCATCAGTAGGGTCTATTGTAATAATTGTTTCTTTTCTTAAATCGAGACGGTTTTCTATTATGTCAGCAGATACAGGTATTGATACTTCTTCTGCTTCGGTAATCACATCAGGACTAAAATCTCCCGGCAAATAAAATTCTTCTACAACTGAGTCAAAATCTGCAGTAGGAGCAGGTTTCCGTTTCAAAATCTCTTTTACTTCCGCTACCGGACTTTTCATCCTGTCATCCCACATTATAAATGCTGCACTAACTCTATCATTATGTTTAGCTCCGTTCAGCTTATTCTTGGGTATGATGAAATCAACATAGTATTTATCATCTTCCGGCAAAAGGTAATAGATATTATTATCGAGTTCAATAGTACCCCTGATTAAATGCTGAGAACGGTTTATTATATTTATAACTTCTCCTCTTGCTTTGTTCCCTTTCCTGATACCGTGAATTTTTATATGAACAGTATCTCCTTCAAAAGCAGTCATAAGATGTTTCTTTTTTATGTATACCTTTTTAAATTCACCATTTTTTAATTCGACAAATGGTTTATCATCCTTTATTTTAAGAATTCCTTTATTGTCTGTTGTGTCATCATAATCAATCAATACATATTTCCTTCTTGGCAATCTTTTTATGATATTCAGATTGCACAATTCCTTCATTATTGATTTTAATTTTTGATATTCGATGGAATTTGATTTTATTAGTAATGATTTTGACAAGTCATACATTTGTATGGGCACAGGAGATTCCCGAAGTATATTTATTATCTTATCTATTAATATATTTTTTTCCATATATATTTATTATCTTTTATTGATAAGATTTTAAAACCTTACCCGGATTTATATTAAGTGTAGACTGAAACACAATTTGTTTTTCCGATTGATATTTCGAGCACCTTTCTGGTATTTGAAATCAAATCCTCAACATTATCGGCTTTTGCTGATTCCGAGATGCCCATACTGACCGTAACATTAAATCTTTTATTTTCGATTTTAAATTCTGATGTTGCAATTTCCGACCTTACTTTTTCAGCCCAAATTTTCGACTCGTTCAGGTTTGAACCTATCAAAACTATACCAAGTGTTGTCGAATCAACTCTTCCGAAAATATCGAAACTGCGTATATGTTTATGAATTACTTTTGTTATATGTTCAATAACGAGCTCTGCTCTGTCCTGGTATTTTTCAGGGTCAAAGGAAGCATATTTATCAAAATGTATAAGACAGAAAGTAAACTTAGATTTGATTTCTTTGCTCCTGAAAAACTCTTCTTCAAGTCTTTGATACAAAGCAGGAGGATTATATAATCCTGTCGAAATATCTATTAAAGAGCTGAATTGAAGTACTTTGTAAAATTGAATCTGCTCGAGGGCTGCTCCTGCGTGTTCTCCGAGGGTTTCAAGTACATTAACATCATATGAAGTCATGCTCGAAGGATTTATTCCTTCGACAAATAATGCTCCATAATTATTTGTAAATGTCTTTAAAGGGACAGAAACAAAATATCCTTTTGCAGTTCTTGACTCATCCGGATTAAAACGTATAACAGATTCGTCGACAGGTGTTATGAATACAGTTTTATTTGAAGACATTGATCTGCCCACTAAGGATGATTGAATATTTATGATTGTTCCCTGTATATTGTCTGCTTCGGCATCTTTTGTTCTGTATGATTTGATTGTCCATTTATTTAATGATTCATCAAATGAGCAAATACCCATATTGGAAAATTCAAATACTCCGGTTGCAGCATCAACGACTGATTCTATTATATCGTCAACAGTAGCATTCCTGTTTGCACTAATAGACCTGAATTTATTAATTGCCTGCAATGTTCTTGAATTTTGTTTCAAATCATGTTTTTCTATATAACTATGAATTAGGGAACCGATTAATTTTGTGAAATGTCCGAGAAATCCAACAGTATTTGCATCATACGAATCTGCGACATCAGAATCGGCACAGATAATACCAATAATTGAACCGTCATAAAATACGGGTACTCCGATGAAAGAGCTGGTTCCGACAGCTTGCCTGTAATAAGGTATCAAATCGAGTTCTGCTGCCGGATTTATTTCAGTTAAAATTTCAGGTTTAAGATTTTTCACTATTTGACTAACTATATCATTTCCGATTGGAAATTTTAATTTCTTAGTTATCGCCGGGGGAAAGTCACTAACAAATGCTTCTAATATCAGTTCCCCTTTATCCGTATTAACCATAATGAATGTTGCTGTTCTTGTTATCGTTACTGACCTGATTATTGTTAATGCTTTCGATAAAAAATATTGAAATTCTTTTCTCGGTTCCTGCCCGAATACAGGTTCATTTTCAATTAGTTCAGAAATAGGAATATCAAGATGTTTTTCTTTATATTTTTCTTTGTTATCCTGAATATCATAAATTGGTTTTATACCTAAAGTCTTTGAATCCGGCTCTTTTATTGTTTTTGATATATGCTCTTTCAAATCTTCAATAAGTTTTGAAGTTGATTTAGCCTCATTTCTCTCGTCGGGAATTTCAGCAATGGGAATCTTCTTTGGTTCAGTATCAAATAATTCAGGTTCTTTTTTTGATAATATTTCTTCAGATATTCGTTGTTCTTTCTTCCCTATGATTTTTAATCCTGACATTTCTTCTTCAAATTCATAACCTGAATCTAATTTAATTTGTGGTTTTTCAATTTCGGGTAATTTATAATTTATTTCTTCAATTACTTGTCTTTCGTCCGGAGATTGTTCCCCTTCCCCGGATTCAGTTTTCCGAATTATTCTAAATCCTTCCTCCTGGGTCATATATTCTTCAATTACAGGTTGAGTTGGTCTTTGAGTATCGGAAGTTTCCCTCATCTTCTGTTCTTCAGGGCTGAAAGTAGCTTCAAAATTTTCGATTGTCTGCCTTTTGGCTGCTGTATCCTTTTTTATTGTTATATGATAATTAGGGGCAGGAGTTGAAGCTTTAAATTTATTTGATTCAACAATTTCTGACATTCTCTGCGAAATCAACATAAACAGAGCAACAGAACCCAATATCATAATTGAGATTCCAATTAACCGGATGGCTAATTCTGAAAGAAAAAGTGCAATTAATAGTCCAATTAATATTACAACAATTGCTATGCTGTCACTTGGAATAAGTACCTTTTTAATGTTTATTTTTCTTTTGTTCATTTTCTATGTTGATCTGTATTATACTGTTCATTTTATTCAAAATTAACAAATAATAATTTCATAAGGCTAAAAATTAACAGAGTTTACACAACTTTTGGATGTGTAAAACATATAAAAGGGTTGAAAAATAAATTTAGTTACTTAACGATTTATTGATTATAATTTGAATTGTCCTAAATACTCCCATGATAGTTTTGATTGAACAGATTCTTTAAAAGGTTCAAATCTTACTTTACATTCTGAGTCAATTGTAAATTCAGCATCAACTTTGGAAATAATCCCCCTCGGATTAATCTGGAATATATAAAATCCTTCACCTTTAACTGAATCAATATGCGCAGGTTTTGTAACTCCAAAAAAGTATGAATCTTTTGGAATTGCCTTTAGATTCTTAGTCTTTGATTCTATAGTAATATTACCATTATTGTATTCCACAATTTTAGAATCGACTGTATCAATAAAATCTTTTCCGTCAATTTCAATTGTAAAAGGTGAATGCCAGATACTGTCTTTTGCCATTGGTACTTGCTGAAAAACAATCTTTTGCAAATCGGTAATATGCTTTAACCTGTTGTCTGAAAGCCCGTCAAACCAAATCAGGTTTTTAAGTTCATCTTTACTGTTTGTTCCGAATTTAGCATCTTCACTTTTAATATAATCAATAACTTCTTCAATGTCGGGGCTTTCTATTTTTGCAACTTCCCCATAAGGAGAATATGTCATTTCGAATTGCCTGTTCAAAGGCACTGACATTGCTTCGAGGTCTTTCAATTTAACTGGTTTTATTTGGTCTGCCTGTGAATTAAACTCATAAACTTTATCGGCATCGGTTAACTTATAGAGCATAGAATCAATTACTATTTTCAGAGTTTCAAAACCATTTTCGGGTTTATTAAAAATTGTAATTGTCATAAAATAGGTAAGCACTCTCTTAAATTCCTTAGTGCTCGAATCACTGTAAATGCGTTTTACATTTGTTGTTTCTGTATACTTGTAAACTCTGTATGCGTTTGTATGATAAATGACTTTCGGTTTAAATTTTTCAACTTCTTCTTTTTTATTTTCATTATCGAGACCTTTCCTGGTGTCATCGGCAAAATTTGTATATGTAAATAATGCAAATACCGAAAATAATATTATTATTTTTTTCATTTTCTTTTTTCCTCATAAACTAACTAATTTTTGTAATAATTGCCGTGTAAATAGCCCAGGCTGCCAGAGTCATTCCATCCCAAATATCACCACTAATAATTCTTTCACTAATATCCTTATTGGTCAATTCCATAATTTCAAATTCTTCGCTTTCTTCAGGATTTGGCTTTTCTTTAATTAAATCTTCTGCTAAAAATATATGACATATTTCGTTTGCAACTCCATTGTAAGGATTATACTCACCAACTTTTTTTAAAGAATTGGAATTGTACCCGGTTTCTTCCTTCAGCTCTTTTACTGCATTTTCCAAAGGTGTTAGATTTTTATTTAATCCTCCGCCGGGAAACTCTAAACTTGTTTTGTTATTTAAATACCTGAACTGGTTAATCATTACAAATTTATTTTTAACTGTCACCGGAATAATCATAGTTGCACCGGTAGAATGGACATAATGGTAATCCCCGGTTTTGCCATTTGGCATTTTATATTTATCAACTTTGTATTCCCAAAATGGATTAACAAATTTGGATTCGGAACTTATTTGTTCAAGTACTTTCAACATATTAGAATTTAGATTTACTTGTTTTAATCACAGAGAACCAATTCACTTTTACTAAAGAAAAATCCGATTTCAATTATTCCATTCTCTTTAGAATCAGAGCCATGAACGGCATTAAAAGATTTTGATTCACCATATAGTTTCCTTACAGTACCTGTTTCAGCCAAAGCCGGATCAGTATTGCCGATTAATTTCCTGTAATCTTCGATTGCATTCTCTTTTTCCAACGCAATTGGTACGATTGGACCGCTGCACATATATTCTACGAGGTCAGAATAAAAAGGTCTTTCCTTGTGCACTTCATAAAAAAAGCCTGCCTGTTCTTTGTTTAACCTTGTATATTTCATTCCAAGTATCCTGAATCCTGCTTTGGTTATCATACTTACAATTTCACCGATTACATTTTTTTTCACAGCATCCGGCTTAATAATAGCTAAAGTTCTTTCAATCATCATTTCCTCAAATTATAATGACACATTAATTACGAATTGGTCTCAAAAATTTTAATAAAATATTGGTTAATTGACGAAATATGTATAAAAGCATTTTTCCAATTAAATATATCCCCGATGATAAAACACGTAGAGACAGAACTTTGTTCTGTCTCTACTCAAATCTGTTCATATATTTATTCTACTTAGTTTTTTTCAAAGTAGCGACCTTAGTCGTTACTGTTTTCTTTGTTTTTTTTATACTCGGCTTTTTGGATTTCAATGCATTTGCAACTGTTATGCCAATATTGGCAGGTGATTCAACTACAAAAATTCCTGCCTCCTGCAATGCTTTGATTTTCTCTGAAGCTGTACCTTTACCGCCTGAAATAATTGCTCCTGCATGTCCCATTCTTCTTCCGGGAGGTGCTGTCCTTCCCGCAATGAAACCAATAACAGGTTTTTTAACATTTTTCTTAATATAATCGGCAGCAGTTTCTTCTGCATTTCCTCCAATTTCGCCGATCATCATTATTGCTTCAGTGTCAGGGTCTTCATTAAATAATTTAATTACATCCAGGAATTGTGTACCGATAATCGGGTCACCGCCGATACCAATACAGGTCGATTGTCCAAGCCCCATGTCAGATATCTGCTTCACTGCTTCATAGGTTAATGTGCCACTCCTGGAGACAACACCGACTTTGCCGGGATTATGGATAAACCCTGGCATAATGCCGATTTTACACTCACCGGGAGTGATAATTCCCGGGCAGTTCGGTCCTATTAACCTGGTATTTGAAGCTTTCAAAGCAGAGTTAACTTTTATCATGTCCTTTGTCGGAACTCCTTCTGTGATGGTAACAACAAGTTTTATTCCCGCATCTATTGCTTCAAGTATAGCATCTGCTGCTGCCTGAGGTGGAACAAATATTATAGATACATCTGCTCCGGTTTTTTCGACTCCTTCTTTGACGGTATTGAAAATCGGAACCGGTTTTTTGAAAATTGATTCACCCTTACCGTTATAGTCTTGTCCTCCTTTACCGGGGGTAACTCCTCCTACGATTTTAGTCCCGTATTCAATCATTTGTGCTGTGTGGAATGTACCTTCGGAACCGGTTATACCCTGAACAATCACTTTGGATTTTTTGTTTACTAAAATACTCATAATGTTTCCTGTATTTATTATTTTTTCTTAGAATATGATTTTTCAATTAATATAGATATGCAAATTAATAATATATTGGTAATTCTCAATTCCGAATTAAGATTTTATATATTACTATTACAATTTGTAATATTAAAGTTGTTTCGCTTTTCTTTTATTTTTCTTTAGGATTTTGTAATTTGCCTTGCATAATAACAAGGGTATGGCAATTTATTTTAATGTAAACTTATGTTTATAATAAATAAATATTTAGATTATAATAGTATGAAAATCAATACAAAAATGAGATTTAAAAATAAAATAAATAACAGCATTTCACTTTGCATATTTCTTATTTTGTTTATAACATTTGAATTACATTCGCAAAATTTTCAACTAAGTAAATTCGAGCATATTTTTAACGGTGATTTCAGTTTCGGTAATACCGGTTTTTTTACTGATTATGAATATTCACCCTCGGATATGACTTATGATGGACAGTACATAGTTACATCAAATCCAAGTTATATTTATCCTGACCTGGCATCTTGTTTCGACCATACTCCTGGTCCTGATAGTTTGATGTTGGTGATAAATGGTGCTTCTGATCGCATAAGAACCTGGATTTGTTGGGAGGATTCTATATATAATATTCTTCCTAATACTGATTATTTGTTTTCATTTTGGGGACAAAGTAGTGCTGTTAGGACTCCTGCGAATATTGAAATTCGGATTAATGGACTATCGCTACCGCAAATGCTGAATCTATCAAGTGTTTTATGTAGATGGGATAATTTTCAATACGTTTGGAATTCTGGTTCAAACAGTTCTGTTGTTATTACTATACTTGATACTAATACAGAGGCAAGCGGAAATGACTTTGATATTGACGATATCTCATTACGTGCAATTTGTAATGTTCAGGCAGATGCAGGTCAGGATGAAGTAATATGTGAGGGGCAAACGATACAGATTGGAGGTTCGACAAAAAAAGGATTCCCACCGTATCAATATTTGTGGGAACCTGCTGCAGGACTTAATAATCCCAATATCGCAAATCCAACTGTCAATATAAATACATCTTCGACTTTTAATTTAACAGTTACAGAGAGTCTCGGATGCGTTTCATACGATACGGTAGAAGTAACTGTGATTCCATTTCCACAAAATAAATTAACAACCGATAAACCGACTACTATTTGTCCCTGTGACAGTGTAAGACTTATTGCTCCCCTTGGAGATTCCTATTTATGGTCTACGGGTGAAACTACGCAGTCAATATCGGTCAGGCAATCAGGTACATACAGTGTAAGAGTCAACAATCAAAATCTATGCTATTTAGATCTCGATACTGTGGTGGCAGTTGTAAATAATCAGACAACTGTTCAACTCGATACAGTATATGGCGAGGTAGGCGATTATATTGTGATACCATTTCATATAGTTTCTCCTGTTGACGCTTTATGTGCACTAGGGCAATTCGATGCAGAGATTAGATTTAATAAATCCATCCTGGTTCCCACTGGAAGTACCCCTTTTGGCATAGTAAACGGAGATGAAGAGATAATTAATATCAGTGATACAGCCAGTGGAAAATTTCTGCAAAATTTAGAATTTATAGCAACTTTAGGCAATACTGAATGTACGGATATTAAATTATCGGTATTTCGCTGGTCCTGTAATTTAATACAGGTTGACTCTATTTACGGTAGATTTTGCTTAAAGAATTTATGCAGGGAACCGATTGTCAGGTTATTTGATGATAACGGGACATTATTCCTGAAACAAGTAAGACCTAATCCGGCTTCCGATAAATTTAAAATCGATTTCGGTACAATAGAGGATGGTGTTACAACAATCGAAATTTATAATTTCTTCGGTGAAAAGGTTACTGAATTATTTAGTAAATCACTTATGCACGGCCAATATACTTATGAATTTGACATCAGCTATATTGAGCCCGGAGCTTATATTATGAAAATGCAGACTCCGAATAACTTGTTATACAGAAATATTACAATTATCAGGTAATATTCTGCTTAATTGAATTTTATAGCCCTTATTTTATCACCGCTTTTTATATTTAGTGTTTGTGCGGCATTACCGTTCCTGATTCCAATTTCTATAAATCCGAAACTTCCGTTGTAAGCTAGTAATTCTCCGGATTTAGCACAGGAATATGTTTTTTTCAAACCTTTAATAATATGGTTCTCAATCTCAAATCTCCAGCCCTCGGATTTGAATGAGTCCTCCTCACTGTTA
Organism: Ignavibacteriota bacterium; assembly: GCA_016219595.1. Lineage (GTDB taxonomy): Bacteria > Bacteroidota > Ignavibacteria > Kapaibacteriales > UBA2268 > XYC2-FULL-35-21. Next base: position 60,225 of record JACRLY010000069.1, read on the forward strand.
TTAAATATTGCACCGATTTCTTTTGATTGGAGAGAAGTAATAATATTACCAAATGAATCATAATATACAACTTCACCTAACCATGTGTGGAGAGCTTCTTTTTGGAAAAGCGGGGGAGGGATAGTAATAATATCTTTAAGATTTATCTTTTTCCCGAAATTTATTATATCAGTTCCGTTTGCCAGGTGGGCTGCTACGGGGGCATACACATCTCTTCCATGAAAAGTAAAGCTTACATCACTAAGGAAATAATTGCTGTTATTCAATTCATAAATCTCACACTCATCGTCACAAATGATATAACTAAGTAAACCATTATCCGGTGCAATGAAATATTTTTTGGATGTTTTCAATATTAATGATTTCCTTTCACTGCCCACTCCCGGGTCAACTACACAAACAAATATCGTATCAGGTGCAAAATATTGAATTGTATTTCTAAGTATGAATGCAGCTTGCTTAATGTTTTGTGGCAGTATATCATGTGTAAGGTCAACCAAATGTGCTTCATTGCAAACAGAATTAATCACACCTTTTACAACTCCCGAATAAATATCAGATTCTCCAAAATCAGATAACAATACGATAAGAGGATTTTTCATGACTTACCTCATATAATTATTTTTTTCTATTTTACTGTTTTAATTACTTTCCCTTTTTTATTAATCTCAAACCAGCAACTGTCTTTTTTTACCCTTGCTTTTCCTTTTTCAAAATCATAAGCTATATTATAAACAGGCTCAATAACAATCTCACCTTTTTTGTCAATATAACCCCATTTGCCGCCTTTGTAAAAATCATATTCACCTATGTATTCCTTTTTGCATCCGTCACAAAATGCAGCTAATCCTCCCGAGAAACGGGAATAATAACTGTAATTATTTTGTATGACTATTTCAGCTTTTTGATTGAAGAAACCAAATTTACCATCTTTTTCAAATCTTGCTAAACCGTCGCAGAATTCATCAGGAAAATTATCCCAATGACAAGGTCTTATCAATACATTTCCTTTAATATCAATATAAGCCCATCCGCTGTCATCAGCAACGGCAGCTATTCCATAATTCGAAAATTTTTCAGCCATTCTGTACCTGGCAGGTAAAACAATTTTACCTTTTTTGTCCTTATAACCCATGTAATCGCCATCTTCAAATGGTATCAACTTCACTTTTGAATATGAGTATTCAAAGCTAATCAAAATCAATATGAGTATTAGGACATTAATTTTCATATCTATTTGTGAATTATTAATTGTCAATTAAATCAATCCTTTCTGTGCGAAACTTGAAAACGTATCTCCTGCTATAATAATATGGTCAAGTACTTTTATATCAATAATTTTTCCTGCTTCAACTAACTGTTTTGTAATTAAAATATCTTCTTTAGACGGCTCTGAGTTTCCAGATGGATGATTGTGAATTAATATAATCCCGGCGGCACTTTCTGTAATTGCAAAACGAAAAACTTCTCTAGGGTGGACAATACTACTGTTTAAAGTTCCTTTTGCCACTTCCTCTTCGCGAAAAATTTGATTGGAAGAATTAAGTAATAATGTTAAAAAAGTTTCAACTCTTTCACCATGGAACCTTGGGATATAGTATTGAGCCACATCTTCAGGAGTTCTGAAAATCTTTCTACTGGAATAAGGTTCTGCTTTGATTCTTTTGGCTATTTCGAATGCGGCAGATAATGTAACCGCTTTTGCAGATCCTACACCTTTTATTTTTTTTAATTCGCTTAAATCACAAGACACAATGTTTGTGATAGAGGTATATTTATCCAATAATTCGCGTGAGACATCGATAGCAGAATAACCTTTAGTACCTGATGAAATTAATATTGCCAATAATTCAGCATCCGACAGGCTAACGCCTCCATGCCTAATTAACCTTTCACGAGGTCTCTCATCTTCTTTCCAGTTACGTATGGATTTGTAAGTGATTTTTGTCGCCGTATTGTCAATATTATCAATTTCCTTCCTCATAACAATTTTTAGTCTTGATGAGACATGGAAAATTATGTCTCTACATTATGCATTGCATAATCCATTGCATAAATGACTCGGAAGATTTATCTATATTTAAAGAAATTATTTCCGGTACATCGTCTGAATGCATTTGTTTGACTCTTTCTTCCAGCTCTGGAAGCCGCTTTTCTGTTGTTTTAATCATAATCATATATTCGTTTCTTTCATGAATTGTACCCTCCCAACCGAATATTGAGGTTACATTCTGAATAATAGAACAGCAAGCAGCGAGCTTTTCTGTTACAAGGATTTTTGAAATTTGCCTTGCATTTTCGAAATTTGCCGTTGTTACAAATACAATTCGGAGTTCGTTTGTTTTTTCCATAATTTTTTCCTGTATTTGTAGGAATACTAAATTTATATAGAATAATTTAATAAATTTATGATAGAAATACTAATTTTTCATTTACATCTTGTGGCGGCTTTGTATGCTTTCACAAAAAATTGGCAAAAAAGAAAAATCCGGGATGCGATTTTAGCATTATTGATTATCGGGTTATTTTTCACCATCGGATGGGCTTTAACAAGCCCAATGTCGAGGATTATGCCTAAAGATTGGGAAACAATTTGGTTTACAAGGGATACTTTATCGCTTGTTTTACTTGCTTTACCTGAATCTGTATTCTTTTATTTCTTTTTTATAAAAGACAGGTAATATTTTTTTAATATTAAAAAGCAGGGATTTAAAATTTTAAACCCCTGCAATTTATTTTATTCGATAATAATATTTTCACTCAATAGTTTACCATCTATTTTTAAAGAAAGAATGTAAATGCCCGGTGAAAGATTTTGTCCATACTGATTTTTGCATTTCCAATTTAGTATTTGCAATCCCTCCTGTAAAATCCCATTATATAACTGAACAATATGGTTACCTTTGATATCATATATTTCAGCCTCGATTTTAGCTGTTGAATTTAATGAAAAACTAATATCTATATTCTTACCGGAAGGGCTTGGATTAGGAATTATCTTTAACTGATACTCATTTCTTAATTCCTTATCATCAACACCTGTATATTTTATCGTGGAATCATAGCTTTCTGAAACAATTGTTTCAATCCAGCATGTGTAACCGCTTGCAGTTGACAATTGTTGAAGGTATGTATATCCGAGTGTGTCTTTGAGATTGACATAAGGGTTCCTTAATCCACCTGAATCTCTCTGATTCAAATCATCTTTGAAATATAATCCTTTTGCTGTACCGACATCACTGACACCTGTCACAGTAATCCAATGTCCTCCATGCCTGGTGCCTGTATTATCATAGAAACCAAACTCAAGTTCAACATCTTCACTATCTTTCATTTCCTGTACAAGCCAGTCCCATTTCGCAGATTTATTTGCCGAATCATTTTTATTGCTCGCCTTATGCCCGAAATCAGGATTTGGTGAATTTATGTCATTAGTGCCAAATTTGAATCCCTGGAATTTTACTTTAATCGGCAATTTATATTTATCTATAAATGCAAGCTTGGCTTTTATAAAATCTTCACGCATAACACCATCATTATTAGCCCTGTTCATCAAAGCACTAAGTTCTTTTAACTTTTCTCTATGAGTATTTTTGGGGTCAAGCGATGGATTAGTATTTGCCAGCCACTCAAGACTATTTGCGGCTGCAGCTGGACCACATGCATTTTTATCACCGGCATATCCGGGCACAGTCCCGGGATTATTCCTAGTCGAATCAAGATCTATATTCGGAACCTCACATCCCCTGTATACCCATGTTTTTAAGTCCCATCCTTCAAATCCCGGCATTGAGGTTAATATTGTCGGCAGAGTTGTCAAATTCGTATCAGCGCTTCCGTTTCCAATAATAATATTTGTTATCCCCAATTTTATATCAACAGAATTCTTGATTGTGTCTTTTTTAGTAATAGGCGTATCGGTAACTGTATATGCAAATTTTAACGAATCATGCCTATCGCCATCATTAAATCCTATTTCATTAAAATCAAAGAAAAATGTGTAATATTGTTCTACATTAAATGGTGCAAGGAAAATATTCCATCCGAACCATTTCAAGTCCTTAGAATCTGTTTTTGAAGCCCACATGTTTAAATATCTTAGCTGTTCATCAGGTGTAATTTTCATCTGTACTTCACCTTTTTTCTCATCCAGCCCGAACATCATCTCAAAGAATTTACATTCGTTAATTCCCAGTGGTTCGGCGTCCTGGTGAATCGTTGAATCATAACTTTCAGACACAACACTTTCCACCCAGCAAATGCTGCTTCCTTCTTCCAATCCTTTTATTCTTGACCATCCATTATCACCTTCAATCCATTCTGCAAATGGATGTCTTAATCCACCGGCAGCACCTTGTTGCCAATCATCTTTGAAATACAACCCTTTTTTTCCGCCAATTTCGCTGAGACCGGTAACTGTAATCCAATGTCCGCCATTACGGTTACCAGTAGAATCATACCATCCGAATAAAATTTCAACGTCTTCACCATGTTCCATTTCCTGTTTAAGCCAATCCCATTTTGGAGGTGTCTTGTTGCCGGTATTATGATTTTTCGCCTCATTTTTATACTTATTATTTGGAGATTTAATTGAAGTATCACCATTAAAAACAGATTGATATTTTACTCTAATTGGAAGTTTGTATTTGTCAATGAAAGCGAGTTTACCTTTAACTAATTGATCAGTTGTTACACCTGCTTCATTAGCCCTGTCCATCATTTTGCTTAATTCTACCATCTTTTCCCTGTGTGCTGTGCCTGTCAAAGGTGTCTTTGGATGTGTCTTTTCGAGCCACTCAAGGCTATTTCCTGCGGCAGCAGGTCCACATGCATTTTTATCTCCTGCATATCCCGGTACTGTTGTGGGATTGTATAA
>JACRLY010000069.1:65161-71564 GCA_016219595.1 Ignavibacteriota bacterium
GTAGATGAAGGGACATTAAATACTGAGTCAACAACTTCATTATTAATTGCTACATCAAATAATACAGAATTAACTGCAACACTGGTATCCCTATTAACTTCGTATGGTTCTGATAATATTTTATTAGTCCACGTAATGTTTATACTCATTGTTGTAATTTGAGAATCACGAGTTACATTCATGTCATCATAATTAAAAAAGAAAGTCGAGGTTGAAAGATCTTTAAATGGAAATAAAGGAGCATTTTGTATTATCCAATTATATGGCCTGGATGAATCAACTCTTCCCATCACATTAATATATGTTACTGTATCAAGGTTTGAATAATCTACCGAAAAGAGTCCTGTATTTGAAAAATCTTTTAGTACTGGATTTTGGTATTGTACCTGGCTTACCCTAAATGGAAAATGAAGGAAAGGATCCCCCAGTTCCTCAACAGTAATACTTTCAGATATTGAGTCATTTGAATGGTCAATATCATCTTCATAAAAAACCTGAACTTTTATAGTGTATTCACCGGGATTCATAGGAGTCCATAATTCGGCTGAAGAATGCTGTTGTGTAGTAAATGAATCTATCGGTATGCCTTCTACCGTTGTACTCCATTGATAAGTGGGGTCGTTTTTCTTTGTTATTGTAACCTGGTTAAAATAATTCAATGCAGGTAGTCTGTTTATATTTGCTATAATAAAAATAATTTGGTATTGTAATAACATTTGTGCTAATCCCTTTGGCTGCATAATTGACTGAACCTTTAGGTCAGTAGCAAAGGATGATATCGATGTAATAAAGAAAATAAATGTAATAAAAGTACTTTTTTGAAAGTATTTTTTTTTCATAATTCTGCCTCATGAATAATTTAAAAATCAAATAATTTTATTATTCAACAGATAAAGATTTGTAACAATTAAATATCAACAGACTAAAATATTCTTTCTTAGTATAAGTTTAAATCATATTTAATATACATAATTATTTTTTTTAAATCAAACTAATTATTTATTAACGAATTAATCTTTAGTAACTAAAATTGAAATGATGATTTTGTTAATTTCAATAAAATGCAAGAATATTATTATTAGTACGTATAATATTTTATTAATATTAATTATGAATTAAATATGACTTTAAATAAATTTGCTGTTTTTCCTTTAAAAATTGTTCTGTTCCCGGAGTCAATTATTCCACTTCATATTTTTGAGGATAAATACAAAAAGATGGTTAATAATTTTGTTGAAAATCAACTCACTTTCGGTATTAATTTGAGTATGACAGGAAAAAATTTTGATGTCGGATGCGAAGCTGGTCGAATTGAAATAATTAAAAGATATGATGATGATAGGTTAGATATTTTAGTTTATGGAGGCAGACGTTATTTAATTCATAATTTAATTGAAAGTGAATATGGTTATTTTACAGGCACTCCTGATTTTTTCGAAGATGATTCAAATTTATACGATGGCATAATCCTGATGAAATGCCTTAAAACATACAATGATATAGTTCATTTACTTAATAACGAGACTATTAAAGAAATAAACCTAACAGATTTCAAGACTTCTAAACCATCTTTTTATCTTGCTCAAAAAACAGGTTTGACAGCTATACAAAAACAGCATATTTTGGAATTGAAATCGGAAAACGATAGATTAAATAATATTTTGAATCATCTTCAAAATGTATTACCTGCAATCAGGGAATCCGAATTGGTATCCAGAATTATTAAAAATGACGGGTATATGATAAATAAATAATTATTAATTTAATTTGAATTTGCAGATATGAATTTTCCGAAAATAATGGGAATTGTAAATGTTACTCCTGATTCTTTCTCAGACGGGGGTAAATATTATAAAAAAGAATCAGCAGTACAACATGCTTTAAATTTGATTGAAGAGGGTGCCGAATATATAGATATTGGGGGTGAAAGTACAAGACCTGGTGCAGCTCCGGTAGATGATGAGGAAGAACTAAGAAGAGTAGTGCCGGTAATCAAATCAGTAAAAAAAGAAAAACCTGATACAATTATATCAATCGATACAACAAAACCTTTTGTAGCATTAGGAGCTGTTGGCGAAGGTGCAAAACTAATTAATAATATTGCCGGTATTAAAAATGATGAAAAACTTCTCAAAATAGCATCTGAAAACCATGTCGGTTTAATAATAATGCATATACAGGGTGAACCAAGAACCATGCAGAATAATCCTGTTTATAATAATGTTGTTGAAGAAATTTATACTGACCTGAGAAATAGTGTCAATTATGCCGGGAGTAAAGGTATAAAAAATATCATTGCAGACGTCGGGATAGGATTTGGTAAGACATTAGAACATAATATCGAAATATTAAAACATATTGAAAGATTTTATTCCTTAAATGTTCCCTTACTACTTGGAATATCAAGGAAATCCTTCATCGGGAAACTGTTAAACATCGAAAAACCTGATGACAGGGATTTGCCGACAGTTATGCTCCATTCCTTGCTTTTGACAAAAAAAATTGATATAATCAGGGTTCATAATGTTAAAAATTTATATATGCTTAAGCAGTTATATAATAAAATAAATTAAAAAAATTTAAAAATTTTTGAGACCTTTTTGCCTTTTATGTGTCATTATATAAAGTTAAAGTGTAAAATGTTGAAAAATGTTTTAAAATTCTTAAACAAGGATAGCTTTATTCTGAAGAAAATTTTACTTTTTGTATCGTTCTTTGTCATAGCAGGATTTTATGGTTGCGATGTATGTAACACCGGGGATGGTGTTGATAAGGATGCTAACGACATATATTTTTCCGCTTTATCCATGAACAGCTCTGTACCTGGAATTTACTCAGTTTCTTCTGAAGGGAACAGGCTAAGGGAAATAATAAAACCTGATTTTTCTGAGAGAGAAAATTGGAATTGATACATTATTATTTTATATGAAAATTAATGAAACAGTACCACATGAAATAATAATACCCGGTTTTCCAATGATTTCAATGCCGATTATTTCTCCGGACGGGAAATATTTTTCGTTATATGTTGGTAACGGTCAGCTTATCATTTTTGCAGATAAGATTTTTTCTCCGGGTTCAGTATTTAATTTTTATATTGGTACAGAACCATCCTTTTCACCCGACGGTAAATACCTGGCATATTATGAAAAAATCGGGATATTTGGTCCGGTAAATCTTAAAATAATCAACACGGATCATCCGGAAGAAGTTATTTATACTAAGGAATTTCAGAATTTACTGAATCCAATGCCCGGCAATGCCACAATAGATTGGTCGAATGATGGTAGGTACATAATTTATACATCCGTTGATGCTACACTTTCAACAGATATAATACATGTTGATGAAGTTTTCGGTAATACGGATTATGAATTGAAAATAAACGGAATAGGTGCTTATATGCCATCATTATCACCGGACAAAACTGAAGTTGTTTTTGCTGCAAGAGATGGCAACATCTGGACAAGAACAATCGCAGATGAAAGGTATACAAGGATGACTGAAGTTGATTCAACCATAGAATATAATCTCTATCCCCAGTGGACAAATGATGGTAAGTATATCTTTTATACAAAATACTATCGCGATGACACAAGTAAATTTGGCGGTACACTTGAGATAGTTAATTTGTCGACTAAGAAAAGATTGGTTCTTAGTAACAGTATCTTAAGGGGATATAAAATGAGAATAAAAACTTAATTATTTTTTTTAAATAAACAGTAATGGAAAAGACCTTCGGTAAATACAGTGATTTAGAGCTTTACAAAGCTCTCAGAGAGAAAAAGCCAATGGCTGAAGCGGCTTTTTCCGAATTGTATTCAAGGTATGCTCAAAGGGTTTTTGCTTACTGTTTACGTGTGATGGGCAATCATGATGATGCAAAGGATATTTTCCAGGAAACATTCATGAAATTTTATAATAATGCCCAGTCACTTGAAGTAGTTGATAATATTCCCGGTTTGCTTTTGACTATTGCAAGGAATTTATGTTTGAATTTTAAAAGGGATAAAAAAACTACTTATAATATTGATGATTACCAGGTTACTTCAGTAGAAACTGATTATGAAAAGAAAGAGCTTCTGGAGCTTATATCGATGGCTCTTGAACTTTTGGAATTTGAATACAGGGAAGCTTTTGTTTTAAGACAATATCAAGGTTTATCATACAAGGAAATTGCAAAATTAAGCGGTGACAGCATTTCTGCAATTAAAAACCGGGTATGGAGAGCCAAAGAGCAAATTAGAGAGATATTGTCACCATATTTGAAAGAAATGTCTAATAAATAATAGTAGAATTACAATGGATTACTCAAGAATGATTCACGATTACCTGGATGGCGAGCTTGGTCAGATGGAGCAGGATATATTGTTTGCCGAGCTTGCGACTAACCAGGATTTAAGGTTTGATTTCAACCAGCAAGTCAAACTTCAGGTTATTGCCCAAAGCGATATGGCTTTAATTACGCCGCCGCTTGAAGCAACAAATGCAATTTTTTCTACACTCGGTTTTTCTATACCCTCTGAAGAGTATCTTAATAACCTTGTTGGAGATACGGTTGCGACTTCCCCGATTTCTTCGATAAAAAGATTTTGGGTTAAGCATTTTGCTTTAAATGTTATTGTTCTCCTTTTGTTGCTCACTTCCGGTACTATGCTGGTTCTAAATCCGGATATGTTGAGCACAAAAGGAAATTCAGGGAAGACTATTGCAAGTCAGAATCAAAATTCTAATTTGGCTGATAGAAACAATTTATCTGGTATGACTTCAATACCTATCGTTAGTTCATTTGAAAGTACTAATAATAATGACAGAAATCCTGCTGAAAATAACAATTCTGTCACCATGAATCAAAGGAGTAGTTCTCATCAAAACAGGATTGCAGGCAACAATGCATTTTCTTTTGATGAACAAAGTAATTCTGCTATTTCAAATTCTGTTGTAAATGGTGCTGATTTAAACACTGACAGATTAAATGGAAACAACAAAATATTTGCCGATAATGAATTGATTAGTGATGCGTCCCAGGACATGAGCATGACCTATTTAGCTAACAGAAGAGTTAACTCTTCTTTATCTTCAAATTCGAATGTATTCGTTAATCCTTCTCAATCAAAGTCCGATTTGTTTAATATTAACCTAATATCAGGATATTTTGATAATCCATTTTCGGCGGTTTCAATCGATAATTCTAATTGGACAATCCAGGTCAGGAAATTATCGCTTACTCCATATCAGAAAACCGATTTATCACAAACATTTGATAAAAAGGAAACCCCTTCATGGAATTCAAATTTGACGTTTGCAGCACTATATAAAGTCAATCCATATTTGTCCTTTGGTGTTGAAATAGGATGGGAATCATTTTCTCAGATTTTCACATACAAAGTTGATGGACAAAACAAAAGTTACCAGCAAAATCCAATGTTGATGTGGTACGGATTGACCGGTAAATATAATATGAGAGAATTTATTTTGGAAGATGTCGTTTATCCTTATGTTCAATTTACAGGCGCAGGTTCTTCATCAGGTGCGGTTTTAAGAGCTCAGACCGGCTTGATGTTCATACCTGTAAGCCTAATCAGATTTAATGTTGGTTATGAAGCTGCATGTTTACTGTACAACGTTGATAGAAACCTGTATGGTTCAGGCAACTATGGATTTACATTCGGAGGGAGTGTGAATTTTTAATACTATATTACTTATTTATTACAATATTTTATTTAAACCCACGATTTCACATTGTGGGTTTTTTTTATATTTCTTTTTGATTTATGAATATTAAAATTTACTTTTTATTTATTTTAGCTTCATTCCTAATCATTTCATGTGAATGTGTCCCTGACATTAATACTCCTAAAGTCATTACACCGACAGATTTCGGAAATGTAATGTTTATTAATGCTATTTCGGATTTGGATTCTATTGATATTTGTTCAACAGACAAATTAATTAGCAGGAATCTACTTTATGATTCTGCCAATGTTATTTATAAGTCAATTGCTTCAGGCATTTCTAGTATTCGTGTTCAAAGTAACAAAGATTCAACAATCTACTTTAATACTATGGTTGAGCTTGTAAAAGATGAGTTTTATACTTTCTTTGCATATGGGACTTCAAGCAGAACATACGGTTTATTAATCAAGGATAGTATAAAGAATACAGTGCCTACAAATGCTTATGTCAGATTCATTCATCTCTCGCCGGATGCACCGGAAATTGATTTTGCGTTTGACAGTTATCAAATTAATCAGCCTGTAAAATATAAATCTTATACCAAATTTATTCCGATTCCGACAGGTTCATTTACACTAATAATTACTGATTCACAAAATAGCAATGAAATTACGAGAGTAGATAATTACAATTTCAAACCCGGAAAATTTTACAATCTACTCCTGAA
>JACRLY010000041.1 GCA_016219595.1 Ignavibacteriota bacterium
TCAGGAAATATATAGTCAGGAGGAAAAGCCGGAAAATCTGGGACCGACAATTAACAGTGACGGTGATGAACTTATGCCTGTAATCTCCCCGGACGGAAAAACAATATATTTTTGCAGAGGAGATTTTGAAGCGAATTACGGGAAGCAGGATATTTGGTATTCTGTTATGGATGAAACAGGAAAATGGTCGCCTTCGATAAATATGGGTCCACCCTTAAATGATGAATATAATAATTTTGTTATATCAGTAACTCCGGACGGAAATACACTGCTGCTGGGCAATGTATATAAAACAGACGGCACGGTGGAAAGGGGAATTTCAATTTCTCACCGGACTGCAGACGGATGGACATTTCCCGAGAAGGTGAATGTCGAATATTATTACAATCAGAGTGATTATTCGAGTTTTTATCTTGCAAATGACGGAATGACGTTATTGATGTCAGTTCAGAGAGAAGATTCATACGGAGAAAAAGATATTTATGTAAGCTTTCTTCAACCTAACGGGGAATTCACAGAGCCGATGAATCTTGGTCCGACAATAAATTCAACAGGTGATGAAAGCACGCCGTTCCTGGCATCAGACGGAGTTTCTCTTTATTTTTCAAGTACAGGACATGGAGGATACGGTAATTCAGATGTGTATTTTTCAAGAAGAGTTGATAGTAATTGGACAAATTGGAAATCAGCAAAGAATCTTGGTCCATCAATTAACACATCCGGTTCTGACTTGTACTTAAAATTATCGGCAGCAGGTGATTTTGCATATTTTGTTTCAACAGAAAATTCATTTGGCAAAGGTGATATATTCAGGATAAGATTACCTGAAACATTAAGACCATTGCCTGTATTATTAATCCATGGCAAGGTAATCAGTAAAAAGTCAAGGACTCCTATAGAAGCCATGATTTCTTACGACAGGCTTCCTGACAAACTTGAAGCTGGTATTGCCCGATCAGACCATTTTGGTAACTATAAAATTGTTTTACCGGCAGGATACAGATATAGATTTCATGCTAAAGCCGATGGGTATTTTACATTTACAGATAGTCTTGATTTGAGATTTTTATCATTATATACTGAATTGGAAAGAGACATTGAGCTAATTCCACTTGAAGACTCAATTATGTGTTTCAGAAATATTCTTTTTAATTCCGGGAAATCAGCTTTATTTAAGGAATCGATAATAGAACTCGAAAAAATTGTAAAATTCATGGGTACATACGAAGATATTAACCTCGATGTTTATGCTCATTGCGACAGTGTCGGTGGAGAAGAAATGAACCAGATACTATCGGAACGAAGGTCTAATGAAGTAACAAATTATTTATTCAAGAGGGGTATAGACCCGAGCCGGGTTCAATCAGAAGGATTCGGTGAAATGAGACCTCTTTGGAGCAATACTACTCCTGAGGGAAGGCAATATAACAGGAGGGTTGAATTTAAAGTATGGCGTAATATACACACGTACTTTTTTTAATTATTTTTTTAAAATTAATTTATTGATGAAAGAACTCACTCAAAAAATAGAACAATTATATTCAACGGATTCAGTTGTTTCAGAATATGATATAGCTCCGATAAAGCAAGATTTGATTATTAACCTGAATAAAGGAAACATCAGGTCAGCAGAATTAATTAATGGTGAATGGAAAGTAAATGAATGGGTTAAGAAAGGTATACTATTACTTTATGTTGCCAGGGGAGTGATTTGTATGCCTCCGATGTATATAAATATTGGTGCTTATGTTGATGAAAATACGATGATTGATTCGCATGCTCTAGTCGGTACTTGTGCACAATTAGGCAAAAGAGTACATCTGAGTGCAGCATCGCAAATCGGCGGAGTTCTTGAACCACCCGGAGCCAGACCTGTAATAGTTGAAGATGATGTGATGATAGGAGGCAATTGCGGAGTTTACGAAGGGGTACTTATCAGGAAAAGAGCAGTTCTCGGCTCAGGAGTAATATTAAATTCGTCAACAAAAGTATATGATATTGTAAATGAAAAAATTCTGAAAGCTGATATTAATAATCCATTAGAAATTCCGGAAAATGCTGTTGTAATACCTGGTTCAAGACTTATAAATACTGAATTCGGGAAACAGAATGGTTTATCAATATCAACAGCAATCATAGTTAAATACAGGGATGATAAAACCGATGCACGGACTGCACTTGAACAAGCATTAAGATAATTTCTTAAAACTATTAATTAAAAGCCATGGCTGATGATAAATTGCTAAAGGATTTGAAAAAGAGTAAAGTTTATATTTTAGCAGCAAATATAATAGCTGCCATATTATTTACATTTGTTGCTCTTTATATAAAAAATTATTGGCTTTTTATCCCGGTGGCATTACTATTAATAGCTTCCTTTACTTCAATCTTTTTATATAAAAAAATTGAAAATAAATATAGGAATATGGGTATAATCAAATAGATTAATTTAAATATTCATATTCAGAATAAATTTATAAATAAAGTAAAATATAAAATCATCTATATCGGATTGAGGTTGTTGTGGGACTCTTAAAGGCACTTATTTATTTAATAATATTCTGTAGTTTTTCAGGTAATGCAATTTGCCAGAATAAAACTGACAGTTTGATTCAATTATTACAAAATTCAGCAATTGAAAAAAAAGCTCAACTTTCCAATAAAATAGCAATAAGGTATTTAAAACAAAATCCACAAAAGGCAATTGACTATGCTTATAAGGCTATTAATTATGCAAAGGAATCAAACCAATTAAAAGAAGAAGTAATCGGATACTTAAATCTTGGGTCAGGTTATTTACAATCAAAAAACTCTGTGAAAGCGTTCGATTATTTTTGGAAAGCACTTGACTTATGTAAAAAGAATAATATAAAACCGGAAACAGGATTAGTATATAGTGAAATTGGCGATGCATATAAAAATTTATCAGAGTACACGAAGGCAATCGAATTTTACAATTATTCAATAATTATATTCAAAGAGTTGAAAGACACATCGAGGTGGGCAAGGGTACTCCACCAAATCGCAGGAGTATATGATGATTTAGGTAATTATGAGGCAGGACTTGATTATTACAAGAAATCACTTGAATTGAAAAAGAAAATCGGTGACCGCAAAGGAGTTGCAAATTCATATACAAACATCGGTATCATATACAAAGATATAGGAAATTATGCTAATGCTCTCGATTATCAATTAAAGGCTCTGACTATTTATGAGGATATTGGTAATGAAAATGATGTAGCACTTTCGTATATGAATATTGGAATAATTTATAAAAACCTGGATGACTATAAAAAATCACTTTCTTATTCGACTAAAGCACTCGAAATGTTCAAAAGGTCCGGCAATAATAAAATGATAGCCAGAACATTAAATAATATTGGCAATATTTATTTAAAGCTGGATGATTATTTCAAAGCAGAGGAATATTTAAGTAAAGCAATATCATCATTCATTGGACTAAATGACCAGAAGATGATAGCCAAATGTATGAATAATATTGGTAATCTGAAATTAAGAGTAGGTGAGAAGGATTCAGCATTATATTATTACCTGAAGGCGAAAGAAATTCATGATGAAGTTGATGATAAGCAGGGGCTTGCAATTATTTATCAGAATATGGGAAATATATATATTGGGAAATCGGATTTAGACAAGGCTCTCGGGTATGTACAGAAAAGCCTTTCTATCGCTGAAGAAATAGGAATCAAAGAAATAATGAAAGATGACTTTTTGTATCTGAATGAAATTTATGAATCGAAAGGTGATTACAAAAAAGCAAATTATTTTCTTAAGAAACATGAAACAATAAAGGATTCTATATATAATGTTGAAATTGCCAAATCCTTAAGCGATTTGCAATATAAATTTGATATTGAAAAAAAGAATAAAGAAAACGAAGCATTAAAAAAGGAAAATGAATCTAGAAATAAAATTGCACTGCAATTTATTTTACTAACAATCTTATCTGTAATACTCCTGATTTTATTATTTAGCAGGTATATTTTCAGAAGAAAGACATTCAGATTAATCTCAGAGAAAAACAAAGACCTTGAAGTTATCAATGAAAGATTAACAGAATCTGAAAAACATTTGAAGGAATTAAATGCAACGAAAGATAAATTCTTTTCAATAATTGCACATGACCTTATAAATCCGTTTAATGCCTTCATGGAAACAACTAAGTTTCTTTATGAAAATTATAATAAAATATCAGTAAATGAAATTAAGGAATTACTGGGCGATATAACAGATTCAGCTAAGAACCTTCATACCTTGCTGGAAAATTTATTACAGTGGTCGAGAACTCAGACCGGAAAGATAGTTTTCAATCCGGATAATGTAAATATAAAATATATTATTGATAATATTTTTTATTTATTAAAATTAAATGCTGAAAAGAAAAAAATATCATTAGAATACTCGGTTGAAGAAAATACAATTGTATATGCGGACCCATTTATGCTGACAACAATAATGAGAAATCTAATATCAAATGCATTGAAATTCACAAACGAGGGAGGGAAGATAAAAGTCATTTCCCGTGAAAATCATAATTATATTGAAATAGATGTGACAGATAACGGAGTCGGTATTAGTCCTGATTATATAGATAAATTATTCAGAGTAGATATTCAGCTATCGACATTGGGCACTAAGCAAGAACAGGGAACAGGCTTAGGTCTTGTTTTGTGCAAAGAGTTTGTAGAAAGAAACGGAGGGAAAATCAATGTTGAAAGTGAACCAGGTAAAGGTTCTACATTTAAATTCACTCTACCGAAGCAAAAACCAATTAATTTTGAATAATATTATTAATAGACAAGAATAATAAATCAAAATGTCATTTATGGCAAAACCATAAATTTTTTCAAATCAGTTTCAGAAACTATTTCATTATTCAATTTGGATTGAACTCTGAATAAATAAATTCCGGGTTTAAGTAAATTATTATTATCATCTCTTATATCCCAATCCACACCTCCATTATCATCATTT
Source organism: Ignavibacteriota bacterium (assembly GCA_016219595.1). Lineage (GTDB taxonomy): Bacteria > Bacteroidota > Ignavibacteria > Kapaibacteriales > UBA2268 > XYC2-FULL-35-21. The sequence continues at coordinate 4,999 of JACRLY010000041.1, forward strand.
TCGTTTAGAGATTTTATCCGGTTACCATCCAGGTTCATAATAATAATTTCGGAATTATTTGAAATATTTCCGAAATAAACACTATTATCATTGCCCAATTTTATAGGGTTTGGATATACAAATGCATCATCACTATTATTTACTTTGAAATTGAAAGCAAGAGTATTTCCCGGACCATTTGTAATAGTATTTCCGGTAGTAGAAATTATATTTTTCGCAGTAATTGTATAAGTTTGTCCAAATGGACCCGGTTTTTGCTGATTACTGAAAATGATATTAACCATTGCCTGATTATCTTTATTTAATCCGACACTTTCAATTAAACCAAATGGATTTAATAAATAATTTTTAATATCTGTGGCAGTAGATTCATTCAAAATATCAGAAAATTCGATTTGGATTTCACTATTTGAAATTACTTTTAGATTTTTAAGATAAATATTCTTAACCAAGGTGTCGTTTGGAATATTCAGTTTATATCCAGGGAAATCAACCAATATTGCAGGTGTTCCGTAATAATCAGGGAAAGATGATGCAGTAAAGTTATTTCCTTGAAATTTTAAAAAATCATAAATAGAGGAATTGAAATTCAATATGAATGAAGTATCCGAAATCGGTATACAACTAACAGGGGTAATATGATTAAGGCTGTCACTATCGAATATATTGAAATTTGCCGGTTCGATTTTAGCAGGAATTTTACCAGAGTATATCACAATTAATTCATTTTGATTATGAACAATAACAGAATCGAGTTTTATCGGATTGTGAGTGAATATTAGTTTTATTTCTGAAATATCGCTGATAGAATCCTGTAATTCAGGATTAATACTTCTTATAGTAAAGTAATAGTTAGTTTGTCCAAAAAGATTATTAATTGTAGAATTTGATTGAGCAGTGATTCCAACAATATTAGCATTTGAATCATTTATTATTTCTAATACCTGGTAATATTCTGCATCGGATGATTTATACCATTCCAGGTATGCAGTTGAATCATTTAAAGCCCAACCTTTCAGTCCAAGCGGAGGATGTGGCTTTTGAGTGGGATTATCAAACTCGAAAAATCTCGTTTGTTTAAATGTTGTGAATCCGATTTCATTGGTGCCGTTTTTATCGAAGTCATAGACAATGGCACTGTTAGAAAATGTATAAGGATACCACCAAAGAGGTTCAATTTTATCGTTTTTGTAAGTGAAAATATATAGATTTGGGAAAGCTGATAGAATAATTTCGTCTCCCGGTTTATTATCGAGATTACCGGATGAAATACCCTGCTGGTAATTGGAGCCGGCTCTGACTCCATATATATAATCAGTCCAAATAAAGTTATATGCGTTATCAGAAATTCCCTTAAGAAGTCTGATTTTCCATACTGATTCGCCGGCAAATTGTTTATTATAAAGAGGAAAACTACTGCTATTTAAAATTAATACTTCAGGTTTACCATCTCCGTCAATATCGGTTTTACATACAAATTGCTCTCCATCTGTGGTTTTATTTGTATCATTATAGACAGAAACAAATTGTCCATTATCATATTCAAATATCATTGAATTACCATTCCAGGTACTTATGAAGATTTCGTTTTTCCCATCGCCATCGAAATCACCTTCAGCAATACCGGGATATGTATTTATGTTATTTAGATTTTCAGGAGGATTTAATTTAGTAAAAATTTTATAATCATTATTTTGATATTTGAGGATAATGATAGAAGTATCGTCATGGCAAATTATTTCATCTTTGCCATCTTTATCAATATCATATAAAGCAGTAGCCCATTGAGTTAATGTATCGGGATTCTGATATGATAAATTTGAAAAAACAGATTGATTCTTACTTACTTGTTGATATAAGTATGTTTTACCAACACCTGATGTAAGAACTTCGGTTGAATTATCTCCTTTAGTATTACCTATATCCTGTGGAATTTGAAATTGGTTTAAGGTATCTTTCAGAGAAAAACCATTGTTATTAAATTCATAAATATGAACGTTGCCCCAGGTACCGGATGAAATATCATTGACAATTACTGCCGGTTTCCCATCATTATATATATCGGTAACTTTATTCAAAAGGTAGGAAAGAGGTAATGCATAACTCTTATTTGTAAAACCGGTTTGAGGCATATCCTCAATTGAACGTACAAATTCAGTATTGTATATCATACTACTTCCATCCTGACGTTTTAATATTATTTCTGCTTCCATAGTATCTGCAGGTGGACAAATATCGTCTATGACAAGCAAGTGTTCTTTAGTAAAAATATTTTCCCCTGTTATTTGCTTGTACTTTTCGTTACTGTTTTTTCTTCTGAAATTTAATTTACAATCAGAATTGTAATTTGTTTCGATTGCTAAGAGGAGTACTCTTTTATTATTTAATAAAGCCGATAATTTTTTCGTATTTAATATGGAGAGATTATTATTATTCGATAATATTTCAAGATTAATTCTTTTCTCGATTGTGTTCCCATTTTTTAGGTTAATAAAAATTCTTATTACACAACTTGTATCAGGAATATTACTAAAATCAATTTTTGTAATTGTATCATTTAATATTTGATTAGTAATATTTTTTGAAACAGTTAGCCATTCATCAGGATTTTCACCAAACCCGACAAAAACCCGGCAACTGTCGAACAGGGGAGTTATTATGTCAGCAATGACCGGAACTATTGGAGTAATATCCTTATTAATATAAGAATCATTACCTGGGAAAGAGATAGACAGTGAAGATTTCCCAACTGTATTTACTACTTTTCCAATATTCAAAATACCAGCACCATAAAAAATGTCCCACCCCGGTTCACCGGCATCTTCGGCAGAAGCCATTAGTATACCTTTTATATCCTGTGGATTTAATGTAGTATCAATTTCAAATAGCAGGGCAGATGCTGCAGACACATGTGGTGCAGCATAAGAAGTTCCGTTTTTCATTTGATAATTACCCCCTGGAGTAGTAGTCATAATTTGACTTCCGGGTGCTGTTAATGAAAGCCGATTGCCATAATTACTAACTGAAGATTTCTTACCATTTTCTGAAATTGCACCTACTGAAATTACTTCTTCAAAATCTGAAGGGTAATGCGGAAAAGCCCAATTATTATTACCGGAGGATGCAGACATAAAACAACCGAGCGAATATGCAAATTTAATGGCATCGTGAATGATTGAAGATGGTTTTGCTTCTCCGAAACTGAAATTCAAAACTTTAGCACCTCTAAGAACGGCATATACAATTGCATTTGCAATATCATCGCTTTCTCCATTGCCAGTTGCATCTAATGCACGTACTGCTAATATCCTGGATTCAAAAGCCAATCCTGTAATTCCAATTTTATTATTTCTTTGGGCAGCGATTACACCGGCAACTGTAGTACCATGGCTGTTTTCATCATTAGGGTCTGGGTCTGGGTCAAAATAATCTCCGATATTACCGAATGACTGGTCAACAAAATCATAACCAACAACATCATCAACGAAACCATCATTATCATCATCGATATTATTAAAATCACCTGTTATCCCAAATCTTGATTCAATAGAAGACCATGGTTCAAATTTTCCATCATGATTTATATCTTCTTTGGGATTTATAAATAATTGATTCTTCAAATCAGGGTGTTCGAAATCTATGCCTGTATCAATTATTCCTATTATTACACCTTTTCCGGTGGCTTTAGCCCATGCTTTTGAAGCATCAATCATTTTCAATGCCCATTGTTCACTATATCGCGGGTCATTAGGTTCATCGGAGTTTGTTTCAATATGATATATATAATTAGGTTCAACAGATTCAATATTTTCGTTAATTTTTATAATTGAAATAATATGTTCAGCATCAGATGTATCTGATAAATTGATTGTATAATATTTTTTTAATTCATCAATTTTATTATTTGCATCAGAAGATAATATTCTTTCAGATTTAATATTATCGACATAATACAAACATGATTTGAAAGTATTTTCGGATTGGATTTTAATTGAAGATAAAAAGTCTTTACCTGAATTATCATTAACCGATTTGAACTTAACAATAAATGAGTTATAATTTGAGTTTCTGCTGATTAAAATTGAAAATGAACTCAATAAAAATAATAAAAAAATGATAAAAGATTTCATATTTCGCCTTATAAAAAATATTAATTTATATGACGTGAAAACTATCAGAATTGTTTTCTTAAATAAATACTTGAATTTCAGTTCTAATTTATTTACTCTGTTTCGTTTGCAGGATTTTCCGTCGTTGCTTCAGTTAGCATTTCTTTTCTGAAAACTTCATTGAATGTTGGAATTTTTTTGTGAACTATTATTAAGAGCACTACTCCAACCGAAACACAGGAATCAGCCACATTAAATACAGGAAAATGAGTATAATGAATATTCCAGAAATTTATGTCTGGAATATCAAACTGAATGAAATCAACCACCCTGCCATAGAATAATGGACCTTCATGGAAAAACACTCCGTAAAATACCCTGTCAATCAGATTTCCGAATGCTCCTGCAAAAATCAACATGATTCCAATTCTAACCCAAATAGAGAAATTCCCGAGCTTATAAAGATAATATGCTAAACCGATACTTGCAATTATTGAAAAAAAACTAAGGAATATTTTTCCTGTTCCAAATGTTATACCTAGAGCCATCCCGGAATTTTCCACATAAGTGATTTGCAGGAAATCACCGATAACAGAAATACTCTGCCCTATATCCAATCCGTGTACATTCAATCCACCGAAAACAAAACCCTTAACAAGTAGTTTTGTAACCTGGTCAGATAAAATTAAAAAGGCTGCCGTTAAAAATAGAAAAATTGTTTTTTGATTATTTTTATTCATTGGTACTCCACAAAAAGAAGGGGACAATAATTTTGCCCCCTTCAAAATTACAATATGTAATTCTTCAGCCTATTCTTTGATAGGCTCGATTCTGTCAATTCCATCTTCAGGACATTTCTTCCTGATTTTATATGAAGCAGACAGAGTAGTAATAGGCACAGCCCAAAGTCTTTCTTTTGCAATTAAGCAACCGCAGACACGGCAGATACCATATGTTTTATCTTTAATTCTGCTCAAAGCGTCATCCAGCTTCTTAATATATTCATTGATTCTTTGAATCTGAGCATATGTCTTTTCTTTTTCCATTGCTTCGGAACCTTGTTCAGCCATATGCATTGAATATATCATACTTTCCTCAGCGAAGTCGTATGCATTAAGATCTTCAAGCCTCTCTCTGAGCATCCTGAGTTCGTCAATTGCCTCCTGCCTCATATCGATGATTCTCTGCTTGAACATTTCAAGTTCTTTATCAGAGTACCTGACATTCGGTTTTGGCTTTTTGATTTGAACTGGCTCAGGTTCGGTAACTATTTTTTTCTGGGTTTGTACGTTAATTTTAGTAGTTACCTTTTTAGGCTCAGCTATTGGCTTTTCAATCTTTGTTACTTTAGTTGGAACAACCTTAGCAACCTTTTTCACTTCTTTCACAACCGGCTTATTCGAAGAAGGTTTTACAACATTCTTAGATTTAACTGCTACTTTCGGAGCAACTTTTTTAATCGTTTTATTAACGATTTTATTAGTTGTCTTTGTATCAGTTTTCTTAACCGGTTTTGAAGGAGCTTTCGCAACGATTTTCTTTTGAGGTTTAACAGAAATCTTTTTTGCCGGATTGACAGCTTTCTTAGGTTTGGCGAGTTTTATTTTTTTGGAAGCCGGCCGAGCAACTGACTTAACAGGAGATTTCTTAGACTGTACTATCATACGTTTCTGGACCGGCTTGAAGGGACTTCCCTTGGTGCCCTTCTTTGCAGCCTTTTTCGGAGCAGCCTTTTTAGCAGCTTTTTTTGGAGCTGCTTTTTTCGGAGCAGCTTTCTTAGCTGGTTTTTTGGAAACTGCTTTTTTAGGAGCTGCCTTTGCAGGTGCTGCTTTTTTCACAACTTTTTTAGGAGCTGCTTTTTTAGCTGGTTTTTTTGCTGCCGCTTTTTTAGGAGCTGCTTTTTTCACTGCCGGTTTTTTTGCAGCCGGCTTTGCCTTCTTTACTGCTGCTTTTTTTGCAGCTGATGCTTTTGGTTTTGTTTTTGCTTTACTTGGCATAATTCTTCCCCTTAGAGTTATACAAGTACACCCAGAATTTTTTTTTCATAAAAATATTTTTTTCAAATAACTTTCAAATATCAAGTTAATAAAATTTATATATAATGCAAACATGTGTGGAAAAATATTTTTGTTTTTTTTTTCAACAATATCTCTTAATTTAACACTCCCGACTAAAACCTATTTATAATTACTTTTATTTTGATGTCATCAATATCGATTTCAGCACCACCATCAAACTTTGACTGGTTCAATGTTTCAGCTAATGTTTCATTCATAATATGATGTTTTTTTTCTTCTATTGCAACAGAAATATTTTCCTGAGCATTATAAGAAATATTAATTCTGTCGGTTACATCATACCCGGAATTTTTCCTGAGGTTCTGAATTCTGTTTATAAATTCTCTTGCGATACCTTCTTTGATTAATTCATCGTCAATCTGAGTATCGAGAGCCACAGTGATATTATCCTGTGATGCAACGAGCCATCCTTCAATATCTTCGCTTATAATTTCGACATCTTCCCCTGATAATTCGATTTCTGTTTCAGCAATTTTTAATTTCAATGAATTATTTATTTCAAGAAATTTTATATCTTTTTCTTTTAATTCTTTAATTGCATTTGCAACTTGCTGAGTTATTTTTCCGAATTTTTTTCCAATTGTTTTGAAATTCGGTTTTGCAGATTTTTTTACAATCTCTGTCTCGCCGCTTACAAACTCGATTTCTTTGACATTGATTTCTTCTTTTATTACTTCTTCAAAGTGCTGAATGTCTCTCCTGAATTTTGGTGAGAGCACCGGTACGAGAATTCTTCTCAAAGGCTGCCTTACTTTTAATTTGGAAGTTTCCCTAAGTGAGCGGACAAGAAATACTATTGTTTGAGCAATTTCCATTCTCTGTTCCAATTCTTTATTAATCACCTTAAGGTCGGGTTCAGGTATATTAAGAAGATGAATTGATTCAGCGTCTCCTTCTAATTTTAAATTTTGATAAATTATTTCAGCAAGAAAAGGCGAAGTGGGTGAAATTAATTTTATAACATTAATTATAATATGTCTTAAGGTTTGATATGCTGCTCTTTTGTCTTTATCATTTTCACCTTTCCAGAATCTTCTCCTGTTACGGCGAATGTACCAATTCGATAATTCATTTCTTACAAAGTTCTGAACTGCTCTTAATGCTTTTGTAATATCGTATTCGTCGAAGTATTTTTTATAATCAACTATTAATGAATTAACCCTGGAATAAAGCCACCTGTCGATTTCAGGTAATTCTTCAAAATCTACTGCTTCCTCATTTCCTGTGAAATTATAAATATTAGCATACAGTGCAAAGAAAGCATAAGTATTAGTCAATGACCTGAAAAAATCTGAAATAACAGTTTTTGCAATATCTTCTTTATTGAATAAAGTAGCTTTCCATGGTGGATTATTTACCATTAAATACCAGCGTATAGCATCTGCACCATATTCTTCCATCACCTCGAAGGGGTCAACGACATTACCTTTTGATTTCGACATCTTGATACCGTCTTTATCGAGAATGAGTTCATTTACTATAATATTTTTGTATGCCGGTTTATTGAAAATACCCGTGGCTATATTATGCAATGTATAAAACCATCCTCGCGTCTGGTCAATACCTTCGGCAATGAAATCGCCCGGAAATTCTTTTTCAAATAATTCCTGGTTTTCGAAAGGGTAGTGCATCTGTGCGAAAGGCATAGAACCGGAATCAAACCAAACATCTACAACTTCGGGTATTCTTCTGAAGAGCTTTCCATTATTTTCAAATACAATATTATCGACAAAAGGTCTGTGCAAATCAACTTCAAAATCAGTTTCTTTTAATGGGATTCTTTTTTTGTCAGGATATTCATATAACCCTTCTTTTAATTCTGAAATAGAGCCGATGGCGAACATCTCAGTTCCATCTTCTGAAACCCATACCGGCAGAGGTGTACCCCAGAACCTGTCACGTGATAAATTCCATTCTTTTGCATCTTCGAGCCAATGTCCGAATCTTCCGGTACCGATTTCAGGAGGCTGCCAATTAATTTTTTTATTTATTTCAATCATTGCATCCTTATATTCCGGAGATTTTATAAACCAGGATTCCCTTGCGTAATACATAACAGGATTACCTGTTCTCCAGCAGTGAGGATAACTATGAAGATAATCATTTGTTGCTTTGTAAATTTTACCGGCATATTTTAGTGCTATGATAATATCTTTGTCCGAACCTTCTTCTTCGTGGTCAGCATAAGTGAAATGCTTAATTGCTCTCCCAGCGAATTCACCAAGTTCTTTTGTGAAATGACCGTTTGGTGTTACCGGCTGAAGAAAGGGCAGATTGAATTTTTTAGACATCTGGTAATCGTCTTCACCGAAAGCAGGAGCTAAATGAACAATTCCACTTCCATCTTCCGTAGAAACAAAATCACCGGGAAGTACAGTCAGGGCATTAGGATATTTATTTTTGTCTATTTTTATAAAATCAAAAATTTGAACAAATTCTGTTCCTATCAAATCTTTGCCTTTGAACTCACTGAGTATTTCATATTCACCGTCGATTACATTTAATCTTGATTTGGCAAGTACAAGACTGTCGGTTAATTCTTCATCTTTTATTTTTCTTTTATTTTTAATTAATACATAATCAATATCATTCCCGACTGCAAGTGCAACGTTGGCAAATAAAGTCCAGGGAGTAGTTGTCCATACCATTAAATCAGCACCAACGATACCTTCAACTTTTGAAGATTTAATTTTTAGTTTCAGATAAACATTAGGGTCTCTCACGTCTTTGTATCCAAGCGATAATTCATGAGAGCTTAATGGAGTTTCAATAGTGGGAGATTGGGGAACAACTTTGAATCCTTTATAAATAAGCCCTTTGTCAAAGAATTGTTTTAAAGCCCACCAAACTGATTCAGTGTATTCATTTGTGCAGGTAATGTAAGCAGAATCAAGGTCGAGCCAATATCCCATTCTACTTGTAAGGTAACGCCATCCCTGGTCCATTTCAATATTATTATAAACAAATTCCTTACACTTTTTATTGAACTTTTCAATTCCATATTTTACTATTTCCTGCTTAGTATTGAATCCCAATTCCTTTTCGACGGCAATTTCAACAGGTAATCCGTGTGTATCCCAGCCGGCCTGTCTCCTGACATAATGCCCGGTCATGGTTTTGTATCTGCAGATAGTATCTTTAATAGTACGAGCCATCAAATGGTGTAATCCGGGTTTGCCGTTTACAGTAGGAGGACCTTCATAAAAACTGAAAGATTTCTTTCCTTCCCTGATTTTCAAAGATTTTTCAAATATTTTATTATTTTCCCAAAATTTTAATATATCATGCTCAAGCTCCGGATATGAGAGCTTTTCCGGTAAAGGTTTAAACATAAAAGATAATTTCCTTTAATTTTATAAAAAAAGACTACAATTATATGATTTTTTGTAACATTATACAAATTAGTGACGTATAAATCAGTTATTTAGATATAAATGAATTGTAAAAAAATAAATAATATTTTAATTTGTAGTTCTGAAAAATTAACTCACTATTTAATCCAGTATTTTCATAGGTGAAAAGGTGAAAATAAAATTATCAAAAATTGCAGCAATATTAATCTTGCTTGCATTCGTTACATCACTACAATCCCAGGTAAAAATCGATTACACTCAAATTAAAGCAAAGGTACCGTCAGACCCGAAAATCAAAATTGGCAAATTGAGTAATGGATTGACTTATTACATCAAGGAAAACAAGAAACCGGAAAAGAGAGCTGAATTATTATTAGCTCTGAATGCCGGTTCAATTCTCGAAGATGATGACCAGGACGGACTCGCACATTTTTGCGAGCATATGGCATTTAACGGGACAAAAAATTTCCCGAAAAATGATTTGGTTAGTTTTCTCGAATCGACCGGAGTCAGGTTCGGAAGTGACCTTAATGCATATACGAATACAGATGAAACAGTTTATATGTTAACCCTTCCGACAGATAACGAAGATATCCTGAACAAAGGATTTCGAGTACTCGAGGATTGGGCACATAATGTCACATATAATGATGTTGATATAGATAATGAACGTGGAGTAATTCGGGAAGAATGGAGACTCGGTAAAGGAGCCGAAGACAGAATTGACAGGATACAGAGACCGGTACTTTTTAAAGATTCTAAATATGCAATACGTGATGTTATCGGAGATACAGCAATAATTAATAATTCGCCCCATGAGGCATTTCGAAGGTTTTACCATGATTGGTACAGACCCAATTTGATGGCAGTAATTTGTGTCGGAGATTTTGATTCAAAAGACATAGAACAGAAAATTATTGAACATTTCGGTAAATTGATAAATCCCGAGAACCAGAGAAAAAGAGAAAAATTCACATTACCTCCTCATAAGGATATACTAGTTTCAGTAGCCAAGGACGCAGAATTATCAATGCCTGGAGTCGAAATATATTTTAAACATGCCGGCAGAGAAGAAGGAACACTTGAAAGTTCAAGACAAGATATTGTAGATGCTCTTTTTTCGACTATTATTAGTGAAAGATTGTCAGAATTAACAAGGAAATCAAATCCTCCTTTTATCTTTGCTTTTGCTAGGGAATCGAGATTTATTGGTGATATAAGGTCATTTTCACTAAGAGCGGCCGCGAAGAGCGATGGTATCAGGTATGCTCTTGAATCATTGCTTACTGAGACTTTCAGGATTGTGGGGAGCGGATTCAATGAATCGGAATTAGAAAGAGCAAAAAAGAATCTAATCAGAAGAATGGAAAGGGCATTTACCGAAAGAGATAAAACTCCATCTCAAATGTATGCCTTTGAATATGTAAGAAATTTTCTCGATAATGAATCAATCCCGGGGATTGAAACCGAATTAGAAATGTATAATCATTATCTTCCTGAAATTACCCTTAAAGAAGTAAATGAACTTGTTCATAAATTAATCAAAAATGAGAACTGTGTCATTGCAGTATCAGCTCCTGATAAACCTGATGTAGTGGTTCCAAAAGAAAGTGATGTGTTATCACTCTATAAAGAGATTTCTAATAAGAAAATTGAAGCTTATTCTGATGTTGTTTTAGATAAGCCTTTATTGAAAAATATTCCTAAGCCGGGAACTGTTGTCCAGGAAAAACTAATAAAGGATATTGGAGTAACAGAATTAACATTATCAAACGGAGTTAAGGTTGTGTTAAAGCCAACCGATTTCCAGAATGATGAAATTTCTTTTCAGTCCTATCATTTAGGAGGTACATCATTATGTTCTGACGCAGATTATTATTCTGCATCTTCTGCATCTTCGATTATCAACCAAAGCGGATTGGGGGATTATAACAGGACTCAACTTTCTAAATTATTAGCAGGAAAAGTTGCCAGGGTGAATGTGTCAATAAATGATTATGATGAAGAAATATACGGTACAGCATCTTCGAAAGATATTGAAACAATGTTTCAGCTCATAAATTCATTTTTTACACAGCCGCGAAAAGATGATGAATCGTTTCAGTCTTATATCGAAAAAATGAAATCACAGGTTAAAGATTCTAAAAACAGTCCCAGGGCGGTTTTTAATGACACATTCAGGGTAACACTCGGAAATTATCATTTCAGGAGAATGCCTGTTACTGAAAGTACAATTGAAAAAGTGGAACTGCAAAAAGCATTCGAATTTTATAAGCAAAGGTTTTCAAATGCAAACGGTTTTACATTTTTCTTTGCAGGAAACTTCGAAATAGAAAAGATCAAACCCTTTCTACTGACTTATATCGGAAGTTTGCCTTCAAATAATCAAATTGATAAGTGGAAAGATTTGGGTATAAATTCACCAAAAGGAAAGATAAATAAAATAGTTAAAAAAGGAATTGAAGCTCAAAGTAGTGTAAGGCTGGTTTTTTCGGGAGATTATGAATGGAATGAAAAAAATAATTTCGATTTCGGTGCTTTAATGGATGTTTTTGATATAAAATTAAGAGAAGTGCTGCGGGAAGATAAAGGTGGTGTTTACGGAGTAGGTGCCTGGCACATGACGAGTAAATTCCCTAAAGAAAAATATAGTGTTAATATCGGTTTCGGTTGTGACCCTAAACGCGTGGATGAATTGATAGATGCTGTTTTAGGTGTTATGAAGGAAATGACCAATAATAAACCTGATACTTCCTATATGAATAAAATTAAGGAAATTCAGAAAAGGGAAAATGAAGTTAATATGAAAGAGAATTCTTATTGGCTCAGTTCCCTTTACGACTCATATTATTACGGTGAAAATCCTTCGCAAATACTTAAAACTAATGAAATGGTTGACAAACTTACGGCTAATGAAGTTTTTAATGCCGCAAAGAAATATTTTAAGACAGATAACTATTTAAGAGTAGTATTAATGCCTGAAAAATAACCGTAATATTAAATAAAAATATAATTATCATGACGGGGCTTTATAAGCCCCGTTTTTTTTCTCAAAAGTTTTAACTAATTTAGGATGAATTATTATTATTTTTATTAGTTACTTCTTATGAAACAAATAATTATTTCTCTGGTTATTTTTATTTTATACCCGGTAATTTCCATACAATTATTTTCTCAGTCCAATACCCAAATAAATTTGCTTCAGCATAGAGACGGCGATGAAAAATTTAAAAAGGAGAGAGATGCCTGGATTGAACAAATGCACAGGATTGAACCGGGAATCAATTGGCGTATAATTGATAAAGAAACAAAATACAATAAAGCTGTTTTAAGACAGGGAAAATTAAAGTCTTCATTATTAAAGAATCCTGAAATATTAAATGAGGATGAAGAAATTGCAGGAGGATTAATAAAAGGTAACTGGATTGAAAGAGGAAGTAATAATTGTGCAGGAAGGATTCATACTGCCGACATTGACTTTGAGAGAAACCTTATATATGCAGCTTCTTCTGGTGGAAACATCTGGAGGGGAACCCTGGAAGGCGAGAACTGGCAATGCTTGAATAATTCATTCCAAATATCAAATATCAGGATGGTAAAAATTATTAATAAAGACTCAATTAATAGAATTGTTGTTGTTGGGAATAATTCTCATTTATATTTTTCCGATAATGAAGGATTAACATGGGATGATGCGAAGGGTTTGGAAAATGTTCAGAAATGGGGAGGTATAAAGAGGGGAATTGTTACAGGTGATATTAAGAAGGTTATTTATTTAATTTCTAATGAGTGGGATTATGAAAATTGGAAAAATCCTACGAAAATTTATAAATCGGAAGACTTTGGAGAAAATTTCACTGAAGTTCTGAATATGGAAACATCTATTGATAACTGCGACATTTGGGGTGATGAATTTACCAAAGGCAATATTTATTTTGTTAATAATGATTCAATATCAAAAATTGATTTGAATGGAGAAATAACTTTTATCGGTATTATCGATATGTCTCAATATATATCATCATCCTTCAGACTATTTTTAAAAGGAAGTTTTTACAAGGAATCAAAGGAATTGGTAATTTTTGCCACCGATTGGAATAACACTTATGTATTTCGCTCAACCGATGAAGGTGCAAACTGGAACTACAGGGGAGAAATAAATTTTGGTCCATTTGATAATAACAGCATGGCAGTTTCTGTAACAAATCCCAATGTAATGTTTTTCGGCGGTGTAGAATTATATTATAGTTTCAATGGGGGTATATCCTGGAATTCAAGGAATTACTGGGGAGATTATTATGGCAATATTGCAGATGTTTTACATGCGGATATACCCGGAGTTGATGTATTCAAAGACCCGCAGGCAGAAGCAGATTATACTTTGATTTCTACAGATGGAGGAATTTATATATCACCGGACAATGCGGTTACGGTATATAACCTGTCGATGAATGGTTTGAATGTGAGTCAATATTACAGTACTTATACAGATAAGAAAAATTATAATAAAGTCTATGCGGGTAGCCAGGACCAGGGTCTTCAAAGATGTCTGCTCGACAGTGGACAATCATTAGCATTCGAACAAATCATAAGCGGTGATTACGGACATTTATGTTCATCGGATTCCGGAAAAACACTATGGTCGGTTTATCCGGGATTTGCTCACATATATACTGATTTTGACAGAACAAATACAAAACGCTCTAGTTGGGATTTCGAATTTCTGAATCATTTATGGATGCCACCGGTTATTGAAGACCCGAATGACCATAAATCAGCTTATATCGCTGCCGGTGGAAATAATGATAAACAAAAAATATGTCATTTGACTTTGTATGGTGAAACAATACTGCCGGATTACCTTCCTTATGTTTTTAACAGCACTGACAATGCAACACTTTCTGCCCTCGCAATATCATCTTTGGATAAAAGTAATTTTTATGCAATGACTGATAACGGCAAGTTTTTTTATTCTACAGATTTTGGAGAAGAGTGGGATGAAAATGAACAATTTGATGGACCTGATGCACATTATTTCTATGGTTCTCACATTGTTACATCACAAATTACAGAAGGAAAAATTTATATTGCCGGTAGCGGGTATTCTAATCCCGGGGTATATGTTACTTATGATAACGGTGAGAATTTTATTCCAATTGACAGTGGTTTGCCCAATACAATGGTTTATGAGATAGCGGTTACACCCGATGATAGATTTATATTTGCTGCTACTGAGGTCGGTCCCTATGTCTATTCAACCCAATTAAACTCATGGTATGATATGACAGGTTTCAATGCACCTGACCAAACATTTTGGTCTGTTGAATATCTTCCTGATATTAAAACTGTACGATTTGGTACTTATGGTAGAGGAATATGGGATTTTAAAATTACAAATAATACTGATGTTGCAGAGTATAAGGAAGTATCACAGAAATTAAAATTATCTGTTTATCCGAATCCCCAGGTTGATTTATCAGAAATTATCATAGAATCGCCTGTCGAAGTGAGTTGTGATGTTAAGATAATTTCGAATGATGGAAAATTTGTGAAACAATTATTTAATGGAATTATAAAAAAAGGAATAAATACTTTTAATTGGAATGGAAGTTCTGAATCAGGTGCGAAGTTACCGGCGGGTATATATTTATGTATTGCTAATTCGATGGGAATTACGAATTATAGTAAAATAATTATAAACAAATAATTTATTCTTTTATCAATTCAATTTTAGACAATAGGAGAAGTTATGAAATTTCTTAAACAATTGACTGTGACTATACTCTTTTTCTCATTTATTCTTATATCTTATTCACAGGAATTCGAAAGAGGTCCATTGAATGTTACTGTTTATAATAGTGACCTTGGCGTTATAAAAGATATAAGAAAAATTGATTTGAAAAAAGGAATTTCGAATATAAAAGTAACTGATGTTGCAGAAAGAATTGACCCGACAAGCGTACATATTAAATTTAATGGAACTGTAATCGAACAGAATTACCAATATGACCTTGTCAGCATTTCGAAAATATTGGAAAAATATATTGATAAAGATATAACTTTAACATCTGACAAGAATACAATAAAAGGGCAATTACTCTCTATTGGAAATATTGTTCTTAAAAAAGAGGATGGTAGTTTACTGATGCTTCCCAAAATAGATGATTACCAGATTGCCGTGGGTGCTTTGCCGGAAGGCCTGATTACAAAACCCACTTTAGTTTGGACTCTCGAATCTGGAGCCTCCGGTAAGCAGGATGTTGAAATCACTTACCAAACTTCAGGATTGAACTGGCATA
>JACRLY010000063.1 GCA_016219595.1 Ignavibacteriota bacterium
AAAGACATTATGTTATGAAAACTTCAATAATAATCATTATCTTCCTGCTTCAGGCTTTATTTATTTCGGTTTCAGCTTTGAATGAAAAGCCTGTTTCTGCTGATTCAATATCAAAAATTAAAGTAATAATTTTAAATAATGAATTAGAACTAGTAGGTATAGTAACAGCACAAACAAAAGATTCAATTTATATTATTACAGATAGAGGGATGACTATACAAATTCCTATTTTAAAAATTAATAAAATATATGATTATGATTACTTCGCAAAGAATATTATATATATTGATGCTGCTAGTTTTCTTGCTATTGGGTATATTACTTTGAACTATGAAAGAATGATTGCTGATCATTTCAGTTTAAGAACTGCTTATGGTTATGGATATTATTTTGAGATTGATTTTGGGGGAGGAGGGGAAGCCAGATATATGAATGGATTTAATCTGATGGCAAATTATTTGATTGGTGTTAAAAACTCGAAATTTGAATTAGGTATTGGACTTTGTATGACTCAGGTGAAAATTTATCCTAGAATATTAGAAAAATTTTATCCTACATTTGCTATCGATTATAGGTATCAACCAAGGTTTGGTGGAATTTTATTTAGAGTTGGTTTGAGCGAAATATTTGCTACAGGAGGAATAAATTTATCATTGGGCTATACTTTTTAACTTATGAAAACATCAATAATTATATTGCTCATTCTATTTCAGGTATCGACATTATCTGCTTCATCATTGACTGATTCGATAATGACAGTTGATTCTTCTATAATTGAGCACAAAAATAATTACTCCGTGAATAATATCTACCTCGATGCAGGTTCTGTTCTATTGAGTAGTTATGTTAATTTAAACTATGAAAGATTGTTATCCAATATTATATGTATAAGATTAGGTTATGGACTTGGTTATAGGATCCAAAATATTGCAGATGGTCCTACTATCTATGGTGAAACAATCAACCTGCTTATGTGTTTGCTCCTATTCGAGGGAAATTCAAAATTTGAAATAGGATTTGGTGGGGGATATTTTCATGAATTAGATAACTTTAGACATTTAGCAAATAAATTTGTTTATTCCTTTTGTATTGGATATCGTTATCAACCACAATATGGAGGAATCTTATTCAGATCTGGGTTCAGTTTAATCAATCCTGGTCTTGGATTTAATATTTCAATAGGTTACACTTTTTAAACTTATGAAAACATTAATATTAATATTTCTCATTCTATTTCAGGTATCGATACTATCTGCTTCTTCATTGACTGATTCGATAATGACAGTTGATTCTACTAAAATTGAGCACAAAAATAATTACGCCGGGAATAATATTTACCTCGATGCAGGTATTTTCATTTTTGTTCATTATTATAATTTCAATTATGAAAGACTTATCACAAACAAAATGAGTTTAAGAATATGTTATGGTTCCTCCGGTCATAATGGTGGTGTAGGTGGTGGTGGTAAAGAAGCAGAAAATATAAGTTTATTAGGCAATGTCTTAATATTTGACGGGGAATCAAAATTTGATTTTGGCTTGGGTATTAGTTATATATGGTTACATAGTATCTCTCAAACTAACAATGTAAAATATGATTTTGCTTTTACTTGCGGTTACCGCTTTCAGCCGTCAGCCGGAGGATTTTTTTTCAGGGCAGGTCTGAGCAGATTCTCCCCTGGTGGTGGATTAAATATGTCATTAGGATTTACATTTTGATATTTTATCTTTGCGTTCTTAGTGTTTATCTTAGCGTTTTTGCGTGGAAAAAAAACTGTAATAGATTAATCTTTTAATCATGTTCAAACAATTGATTCAGAACTAAATTCTGCATTCAGAATTCATAATTCAGAATTATTTTTTAACTCATCATATTTAAAATCATGAACACCTACATCAGGATATTCGCTTTCTTGTACATCATCGGTATTTTTTAATGAAATATAAGTTTTCTTTCCGCAGGAGCATACAACTTCAATTATTTCTATTTCGTCATTCTCGTTTTTATGTACAAATACTGATGAATGTTTTTCCTCATCTTTCATTGCAGGGTCGTCCAGGATTTCCATCATAACACCGGAATCTGTAACCTTTTCGGCAGGTATTCTGCTCGAATGTGGAATATCAGTATTTGAACCGGTTAAATTTTTTATTTGAAGAAAATCTTTAAATTTCTTTTTTAATATCTCATCAGTCGGTTTTTCATATTCTTCAGGGTCGCCTTTGATTAAATTCGAAAAATTATTTGCCCGGCGTAAATCTTCAGTCAAAGTAAGTGCTTCGATGAGTTCATCATCTGTCATAGCAGAACTCTTTTGCTCACCTTCAGGCTTATTCACAACTTGAGCCTTATCGAATTCCTCAGCAAATGGCGATTGATTATCAACTGTATTTTCTATGTTCTCATCATTAATCATAATTTATATATCGGCATTTTATTCAAAATATAAATCCTTATAAATTCAATTATTTTATTACAATTCTATAATCTATTTTCTTTTATCTGCTTTCGACTACCGACCACCGACTATCGACTACCGACTAATTACTCCTTCTTATACGCCATTGCCTTTGGAAAATGTAAGAGCTTAAATTCATTGGTAATATTATGCAATGATTCGGAATTGCCTATCATTAAATATCCGCCTTTATTCAGTATTTCGTGTAGATATTTTAATACTTTTTGTTTCGAAGGTATATCGAAAAATATTAATACATTGACACAAAAAATTACATCTACATTTTTTATGGTCTTAATTGCATTATAATCGTATAAATTAACATTAGTGAATTTAACCATTTGTTTTATTTCATCATTCAAAATGAAATAATTGTCGGTTTTTTTAAAGTATTTATTTACAATTTCAGCAGGCAAGCCTTTCACGGCATAATCTTTATAAATACCCTTTTTTGCTGTATTAAGAGCATTATTATTTATATCGCTTGCCAAAACCTGGAATTTCAAATTAGGATATTTTTGTTGCAGTTTTTCCTGAATTATTATCGCAATTGTATAAGCTTCTTCTCCGGTTGATGTTCCCGCACTCCAGATTCTCAGGTATGGTTCATCCCCCTTTTGACTTTTCAAACCTATAATTTCAGGAACAATTATTTTTTCAAATGTATTGAATTGTTCTTCAGACCTGAAGAAATAAGTTTCGTTGATTGTGATCGCTTCTAATAACTCATTCACTTCGTCCCGGTATTTTGGAGTTTTCAGAATTCTGATATACTCGTCATAACTCAATAAATTCTTTTCATAAATTATTTTATTTAACCTGTCCTCAAGCAAATACTTTTTATTCTCAGTGTAATATATACCGGAATACTGATAAATTATATTCCGAATTTCATTAAAAGAACCAGCACTCATTACCAATTCCACAGGTTCCTGTTTTAATGGTTCCGCTTTTGAACTATCCTTACTAAATTTAAATGTAAACAACTGTGATTCCATATTTAAATAAAAAAAATTTATAGCATTAAAAAAAACAGCTATTAAACAATCAACTCCGATTTTTATAAAATTTAACTATATCCTTATTAAAAACAAATTATATAATTCAAAATTCAAGATTTTCTTTCAGTATTCCTAATTATTAATTGGTATTATAGATTGCAAAATATATTAAGAAATACTTTTTCCTGTAATATTAATTCCAAGCTGTTCGATTCTATATCTTAATTTTGCTCTTGAGATACCAAGCAATTTTGCTGCTTTGATTTGATTCCCATTTGTTATATTCAATGTCTGTATAATCAAATCTCTCACTACATTACCCATGCTGACACCATTCCCGGCTATCTGCAAGTAGTGCTGTCCTTCACTTAGCTCGGCAGCAACTTTAACAGGGGCTCCGGCTTGTCCTGTACTTGTTTTAAGGAAGCTTAAACTTTCTCTTGTTATCATATCGTCGCTTTCCAGAAGAATAATTCTCTCGATAACATTCCTGAGCTCCCTAATATTTCCTTTCCATTGGTAATTATTTATTATCTCAATTGCATCAGGTGTGAATCCCTTTATGCTTTTATTGAATTTTTTATTGAATTCTTTAACGAATGCTTTTGCAAGAAGCATCGTATCGGCACCTCTGTCCCTCAAAGGAGGAAGATAAATCCTCGCTACGTTTAACCTGTAAAATAAGTCCTCCCTGAATTTTCCATCCTCGACAAGTTTCTCAAGTTCCTGGTTAGTGGATGCAATTACTTTAACATCCACACTTATTTCTTTTGTGCCTCCAAGCCGGTAAAAGCTTCTCTCTTGCAAAACCCTTAAGAGTTTAACCTGGAGGTCCATGCTTAATTCTGAAATTTCATCCAGCAGAATTGTTCCCCTGTTTGCCTGTTCGAATTTTCCGGGTCTAATCTTTTCTGTAGCTCCTGATTGTAACAAAAGGTCCCTTTGCTCTTGATGAATTATCATGAATATACCGGGCTATCAGTTCTTTACCTGTGCCGGATTCACCTAATAATATAGCTGTTGTGTCTGCTGTAGCTATAATTTTGGCTGTATCGATTGCTTTATTTAATCCTTCGGCATTTCCAAGTATTTCATTCGGATGTTCCTCTCGTAATTTTTCCGATAATAAATCTACCTGCCTTCTCAAATCGTAATTTTCCAATGCTTTTTCAACTGCAACTTCTAATTGTTCAAGGTCCAGAGGCTTCACGATGAAATCTTCGGCTCCTAATTTCATCGCCCTGACAGCCATTTTTATATCGGAAAAAGCAGTCATCATAATGACTGGCATCGCATAACCTTGTTTTCGTAACATCTCAAGTATATCCAATCCATTGGCATGCCCAAGGAAAATATCGAGCAATACCAGGTCAGGACCTATCAGGTGAAATTCGTCCTGTGCCACTTGTGCATCTGTGTATGTTATAACTTTTGAGTATTTCTTTGTTAGTATATCCTTTACTGTTGAATTGACTAACGGGTCATCTTCAATCACTACAATTGTGTAATTCTGTTGTTCCATATACTCCAAAAAATTAGTTAATAATTTTCATAATAAATATTTATTTCAAAACTTATATATAGTCTGTTGTTCTTAATTCTCACTTAATACCGGAAGTTTTATATAAAAAGTTGTTCCTTTTCCTACCACACTTTCAATATCGATTATACCGTTGTGGTTATAAATAATTCTCTGTGTAATAGGCAGTCCCAATCCGGTGCCTTCGGCTTTCCTCGTAAAAAAAGGATTAAACACTTTCGGTAAATCCTCGGGACTAATTCCCGTACCTGTATCCGAAATGGCAGTTACAACATAATCCTGCTCGATTTCCCTGGATGCTTTTTCGATAAAAGTTTTTATTCTAATCATACCGCTGCCATCAATTGCATCTATGGAATTTGTAATTAGATTGATAAATACCTGTTGCATTTGTTTTGTGTCTGCTGCTATCTGGGGCAAATTATCCGTCAATTCAAAATCCACTTCTATTTTTTTCTTTGAAAGGGGAGAGGATAGCAAATCAAGTGTTGAACGTAATTGTGAATTTATATCCAATCCCTTAATTTCCGGTATTGATGTCCTGGAAAAACTCAAAGTTTTCTCTACGATTTTTGAAATTCTTTCAACACCCTGCAAAGCTATCTTTACTTTTTCCATCTCTGGTGAATCCTTTGGCAATTCTCTTTCGAGTGTCTGCAGGTTAAGATTTACTGCTGATAAAGGATTCCTTATTTCGTGGGAAATTCCCGCAGAAAGCTGTCCCAATAAAACTAATTTATCTGTTTGAAGCAATTTATCGGTCATGATTCTCTGCTCACTGACATCGCGTGCTATCGCCTGTATCAGACGCTGTTCATCGAAATTTATAAATCTTGCACTTACTTCAATCATGATCTCTTCATCATCTGAATTGTATAATGTTAATTCACTCAATACAATCGGAGAATCACTCTTATTCAGTAATTTAAAAATTCTTCTAAATTGAGGTAAAGCAGAACCTATGAGTTCTGACTTTGGCAAGTTCATAATATCCGAGGCACAATTATTTGCGTCCAGTACATTCCAAGTATCAGGTTGAATTATAAAAACAGCGTCAGTTGAATTATCAAAAAAGGTTTTATACCAGGCAAGCTGCTGCTCGGTATTTATATTTGTGTTTGAATTTTTCTTAATTGTACCTATCACCCGATTTTGTCCTCTTAGTTTAATTATTCAAATCAAAAAACTATAATTTTATTTAGGGGGTTTTATTTGCTCTTCTTTTGTAGTCGAGTCCTGCATTAGGTCCTTAAACGGATTTTCAAATTCTATTGCGGGATTCATTTTATCTTTCAACGAATTCGAATCCAGTATTTCCTTAGTTGCTTTTTCTAACATTTTTTCCGGTTCGGAAAATGGTTCAGTTAATG
Source organism: Ignavibacteriota bacterium (assembly GCA_016219595.1). Classification (GTDB taxonomy): domain Bacteria; phylum Bacteroidota; class Ignavibacteria; order Kapaibacteriales; family UBA2268; genus XYC2-FULL-35-21. The sequence continues at coordinate 6,371 of JACRLY010000063.1, forward strand.
ATTTTAAGAATTCTTTGGGCTTGTTAATAATATCCAGTGGACTATCAAATTCTGATTTATTCTTTTTCCCTTTTTCCGTGGATTGAATTGCAACTGTATCGATTTTCAGGTTCTTTTCGTACTTGATTAATGTTCTTGCTCTTAATGAGTCTGGAATCTTACCTTCTTTGCTGGCAACAGTAAAATCAACGACACTTCTTATATCTCTCGCATATTCTGAATTCGGATATTTTTCCATAAGCAATAAATAATAATGAATCGCACTGTCTCGGTTTCTGAGGTCATTCTCGTATGTCCATCCGACTGAATATAATGCTCTCGGGGCAAAATTATTTTGTGGATATTTATCATAAATAGAAAGGAATTGCTGAAGCGCATATTGATATTCCTTGTTCTTTCTCAAGCTCACACCTGATTTATAGATTTCAGCTACTGTATCGATTAAAAACTCATCCGTGTAACCAAGTCTTTTCCTCGAATCAATTCCATACTCTGTTGTCGGGAATGCCTGGACTAAATAATCAAGTATCGAATCCGTTTCCACAGGTTCTTTATCTTCGATAAATCTTGCATAAACATATAAATATCTTGCTGATGCTTTTTCAGAAGGTGGAGAAACATCCTTTGCCAATTTATAATAGAATTCTGCAGAATCAGTATTCCCGAGTTGTTCATGTATTCTTCCGGTTTCGAACAGATTTAATGCAAAAACAGATAATGTCGAATCGTTTAATGTATCGTGTATTGCCCATCTTTGCATCAAAGGTACGGTTACGTTTCTCTTACTCTCCCAACTGTTCAGTAACTTATACATCCTGTCTGCGGAATTTGAAACGGGAGTCTTGATTATTTTTGAACGTGCAAAGTAATTTCTTGCATATACATATTTATTCTGGTTATAATTGTCCATACCCATTTCATAATATACTGTAGAAATTGCATCATTATTAGGATAAGAAGAATCGGCGTAAACTGTAAGTTTATTAAATAATGTATCTTTCCTTTGCAATCTTAATATATTCATCCTTTCAGCAAGAATATTTGCTCTCCATTCCTGGAACTTCCCGTCACCATCAAGCCTGTCGAGTATTTGTTCTGCTTCTTCATATTTACCCAATCTTGTTTTACTCGCCGCTTCATATAATAATGCCTCGAAGATTCCCAAATAATCAGGACTGTAATCGTGCACCCGCTGAAAACTCTTTTCTGCTTTCTCAAACATACCAATCCTGTATTGCAATGCTGCAAGGTCTAACTGCCATCTTGCTCTCTGTTCATCGTCCTCGCATTGAACAATTGCTTGTTTGTAAGGTCTCAATGCACCTTCCGTATCGTTAAGGAATAAAGCCAGTTCGGCTTCTAACCTGAATGCTTCGGAAAGTATATCGTATCTTTTCTTCTGCCATGCTATGTCAACCGTTCTGGATAATAACACCTGTCCCGCCGAAAATTTTCTCTGGATGAGATAATCCTTTGCCATTAGCAGGTGGGCATCAGGAGATAGTTCTCCGTCAGGATACTTATCAATTAATTCACTGCATTTAATCTGGGAATTTATCCATTGATTCTGATAGAAAAATGACATTGCCATCAAATACAATGTTCCTTCTATATAATTGCTTTTCGGATGTTTCGAAAGTATTTTCGAACCCTTAATAATTATTGAATCGAGCTTGGTTTTAACTGGTTGAAGCTTTTGCTGCGATATTATGATTTCATTAAGGAATGGGGGAGGTCCGCTTTTTGGCAAAGCAGGTACATACATTTTGTTATCAGGAATAATAATTCTTGGTTTTACTCTCTTTTTTTCCTCCTGGTATTCAAAATCTTCCTCTGTTTCCTTAATTAGTCTTTCGGCATTATAATATGTATTGTAATATGTAGTGAAATTATCATATTGCTTGCATCCGTCAATGACAAGCATTAATAATCCCAAACTGATTGGTGCTAAATATTTTAACATGATTCTATTTTTGTTTAATTTTAATAATAATTATTATGTAAATTATTATTCATAAGCCATCCAATCTTTTACAATTTACCTCATTCAAGAATCAATCCTGAAAATAAAAAAATTCTACTATTAACCAAACTCAAAACAATTAATTCGTAATTCATAATTTGTAATACGTAATTTAATTAAATTGGCTAATATTAGCAACACGTTATGGATTTATTATTATTGCAATTCATTATTTTCATTTCAATTATATGATTATGCCAATAATAAGTATAACATTAAATATGAGAAAAAACTTTACTTTTAATAAATTTAATCTTAAATTTTATTGAATTGTAAATGTTAATAATCTAATAACTTTTTGTTACCATATTACCAATAAGCTATTTTAGTAAAAAATATTTTTGTTATTTTAAAGGACTTACGGCGACAACAAATTTTTTTTTATCACATTTTGTCACAAACACCAAAAAAACCACACTATACATATATAGAGGCACATATTCTTAAAAGTTAATTATGATGAATTTAATTGGAACTCTGTTCTATTTAATAAACATTTTTTCAAACAAATTGTGAGAGGTGTGTTATGAAAAAGTATCTGTTAACATTTATAATTATTTTCATTTCATTTTTCAATAATCATAATTTATTTTCAACTGATTGGGCGAATTATTTTCCTTATCCATGCGAAGTACGTATTGACCCGGATGCTCCAGATAGAGATACATCATGGTATGGTCCCTATGAGTATAATTTTTGTTTAAATTCAATAACAGATTTTGAAAATTTTTGCAATGATTCATCTTGTTGTTTTAAAATTATCTACTATGAATATTTTCATCATCATTTTAAATATTTTGATTCAGTAGATAATATGTGGAAACAAAGGCCAGACCATTTTGCTGTATTTGTATCAGGGATTCTAATTACTAATGGTTCAAATTGCAATAGTTGCGATAGTGCAAAAATAGCAGAATTATTCTTTAGAGAATTGGTAAAATGTAAATTAGATTCAAATAGCATTTTGTATGACCCTGATTTTTTAAATCTCGATAGTTTAGCTGAAGTGAATCCGCCATATCCGGTTTGGTTAATTTCAAAAGGGAATTGCAGGAAATCATCGGATTTTAATGAAATATGTTCCGGGATTTGTTGTAAAAGCATATTCGATTTATATTTTGATCGGAATACGTTTGAATATGATAGTTTGGTTAAAATTCAAAATTCAATGCCTATCGAAGACACTTGTGACAACAATCCTAATCAGTGTGTTGCATATTGTAATGAAATCGTATTTCAACAATGGCTCGAAAGCTGCTGCGATTCAATTGTAGTAACTCCTACAATAATAGACAGCACCTGCTGTGTTAATATCAGTGTTTATAATCCATACTGCTATGCACCGACTCCAAGAATAATTTTTCAACAGAAAAATTTACAATCAGGAGCATTTGAAACCGAAGATTCAATAATATGTCCTTATGGACAAACTGTGAGCCATAATTTATGCCCAAAAAACGGGAATAAATTTATTATTTGGAGAGTTAAAATTGATAATAAAGATAGCTCGGGAGTTCCAAATTGTCCACCGAGTAATTATGTTCCCAATAAAACAATTTACATCGGCACAACAATTCTTTCTTCATGTTGTGATTGCGATTCGTCACTTTTAGATAGCTGGCTGGCAGTAGATGTTGTCAAAGATGATACATGTACCAATGATGGCTGTCTTGTATCTTTTCATCTTAATATTGATTCAAATATCACTTGTTACAATTATTTTACCGTGGAAGATAATCATGGTTTAAAGTATCCGGCAATCAATGTCGAAACAGAACTCACATTATGCTTGGAGAAAGAAGAATTCGGTACTTTTAAGGTTTATTTACTGCAAGATTCCACTGATGAACTCGATTCTGCCTGTTTTATAGAAAAAGGCATTGCTTGTGATACTATAGAATGTTGTCCATCAAATCATAATGATTGGTTAAATGTTTTAGTTGCCAAAGATCCCGCATGTCCAGATAGTGGATGTAGAGTATTTATGGAATGGGCAAATAGAGATTCAATCCGATGTTACAACTATTATATGGTGGAAGATATAAATCATAATTATCTTAATACATGGGGAAATGGGAATATTGATTCATTTCCAATTTCTTCCCATTCTTTTTGTATCGGAGAAGGTGTATCTGATACTTTGTGGGTACATTTGTATAAACATTATGAAGATTATGATTCTTCTTGTACAATAATGAAAACTGTCAGTTGCGATTCTTTAGCTGGTCCTGATTCTTTTCCAAGTCCTTGCGTTGGTAATTGTCTTACTGAATGGACTGAAGAATATAAAAGTTATATGTTTAAAAATTTATGCGATTCAATTTATAATTGTTTCTTAGTAATTGATTTTATATACCGCACTTGCCCTGATTCATTACAGGAATTTCAGATAAAATCTATTTATTACGGTGGTGATTGCTCTTGTTTAGATGATGGTGAAATGATACAGAAAGCAATCGAAGCATTAATTATAAATAATCCAATGGGATTTTATCCAACTGTAAATGATACAGGTTGTTCTTACCAATGGCGGGTTACAATTAATTCATGTTGGAGAAATTCTTGTGAGTTGTGCTATCCATGTCCCTCTGTATGTTGTTATCAAAATTATAAGGTCTGCAGATATACACTTGACAGTATAACTATTGAGCCAATAGGAGAAACAGTTAAAGAATATGAGGGTACAGGTTCATGTCTACCTTATCCTGAACCACCGAATATTCCTGAGCCAAAAACATGTTATGATTTATGTAATTATTTATATTTTTCTTCTTTAAATTCACCAGGGGAACAAAGCATTCGGCAACCAATTAATTCCGTTGAAGATACAAAAGAATTTATTAAATTTACTAATAATCTTTTTGATGGAATTTTAAATATATCAGTTAAATCTGATTGTGGAAACAAAATAAGAGTGGATATACCTGATGTTTATGGTATTCAATGGCTCTCTGTGGAGCAGTTATCGATAAGTGAGAAAAATAATTTTAAGATTGATATACATTTGCTCGAAAGAGGTTACTATGTTTATAAAATTTATTGCAATGGTAATTATATAGGAAATGGTAAGTTTATTGTTGAATAAAAATGGATTCATACAGGAAAGTCAGAGATGACTTTCCTGTTTTTTTAAGAATATAATTAGTGAATATCATGAAATGTATTATAATTTTTTTTATAATCATCTATACAAATGTTTATTGTAATTCAAATAATATAATTTGGAATAAAGTATTTGATGATGACACATTACTTTTTTTAGGAATAGACAATGCAGATACTAATTATGCAATGGCATTAGCAGATATAAGTGGTCCTTGGCGCGCTGTATTAAAAACTACTGATGCCGGAAATACTTGGTTTTATGTTCTTAAGGATTCAGTAATATTTGATGTTCCTTGGCCAAGTGATCCTCAAGACATATCATATCCCACAAGAGATTTTTGCATAATAGGTTGTGATTCAAATTATTTCTTAAAGACAACTGATGGAGGCATTACATGGTATGAATACAAAATTGATATTCCTTATTCATTATTTGGCTTCCGTGATATTGATATGTATGATGAAAACCATGGCGTTATGAAATCTTCACTTTATTTGGCTGTTTCTCATGATGGTTTTAAAAACTGGGATACGATTTCTAATCCTGGAGGTGATCTTATTTTTAATGTTGAAATGGCAGCACCATATTCTATTTGTGTTTTATCAAGAGATATTGATGGAAGCCCGGATTTTAATGAGAGGTTTTTCCGTTCTGATGATGGTGGTAAAACTTGGGATGAGTATCCTCATCCTGATTATAGGGTCCCTAAAGCACTTCAATTTGTAGATTCTCTTGTTGGATATGAAGTTGGTGGTAAACTAACAGGTCATGGACAGCAACAACACGAACTTGTTTATAAAACATCAGATGGTGGTCGTTCATGGGAAAAAGTTTTAGATACTATTATATACATTTCGTTTGGTTTGCAAAAACTTGATTTCTACGACAAAGATAATGGAATTGTTGTCGGTCAGTTCGGTGCAGTTTTCTGGACTCACGATGGCGGTAAATCCTGGACATTCGATTCAAGCAGTGTAATTTATTATAAAAACCCTGCAACTATGAATGTATGTTACATAAGACAAGACAGAGCTATAATCGCGGATTTCCTTGGTAGAATTTTTATTTCGGAAGACACAACAATTGATGTAGTAGAAGAAATTCCAAGTGGTGATGATTTTGTAATATACCCTAATCCGGCATCTGATAAAATAAAAATAAAATTGAAA
>JACRLY010000064.1:0-7065 GCA_016219595.1 Ignavibacteriota bacterium
CTTAAACACAGTGTGACAGCATCAAAAGGTGTATAGCTGCCGTATAAGAAAAATTTCATTCCCTTCCCATACATAGGATATGTCAGGCAATAACCCGGGGCTATCGGTGCAAATTCCCAAATTGCGGAATCATAGCTGTCTGTCGTAAATAATGTAGCTCTCCCACCAAAACTTAATGCGCTTACAGGTTGCCAGCTCAAATCGGCAAAAGCGAGAAATCCTTTCTCATTAGGTTTGATTCCACCGAAAGAAGTATAGACAATTTCTCCTCTCAGATAAGCCCTGAATTTTTTTAAAATTGATTGAATATAATCAAGCCTTGCCCTCGATATGTTCTTGGTATAAGATGTATAGGTCGAAGTGTCTGATTTGAAATTGTCTTTGCTGTACTCATTTCTCACTCGCATTCTTATTTTTGTCGATGATGTGGGAGCATATTCGAATTCAGAAAAGCACTCAATACCTTTCTTTGGAATCGGTAAATTTTCTGTTGATGATATATTTTTATAAAGGTCTGCAAATAATGATAAATTAATTTTCTTAGTGATTTTCATTAAAATACCGCTGTATAATCCAGTCTCATTTGCCGGGGCATCGGATTCGCCGAGGTTGTATCCGTAAGGTGAGCGAAAACCTGTACTGAAATACCTGTAATGAAAAGCAAATTCAATATTTTGAAACTTATATTGAGCTGATGCTTTTCCACTCATATACCCGTTGGCATCTCGGCTAATTTCTGCAGAATAAGAGGAATTATCAAAGAATAGAAAAGAATATGCAGAAGTTAAAAATCCTGATTTCCCTCTGAATGTATTTTTAGCTGTGCTTGTAATCTCTTTTGAATAATCAAGCAGGTAAGAGCTAATACCGAATTTAATTTTTGCCAACTGCAATTCAAGATTGCCGCCGATTGACTTTTCTATAAGCTTATTTTTTTTCTGTATTTCATTTTCCGTTCTGTAATACCCTTTTGAATAAATTGAAGTTGCATAATTCCCTGATGAATCTATGTTAGCGGCTCTCGGAGAAAAAGAGAGCCAGAAAACAGTTGATAGGTTAGCATTCTTTGAAAATTCCCAGTTGCTTTGCAAAGCAATCCCCCTGAAAAAATTATAATCGACTGAAGAACGGTAAGGTTTTATCCCGCTCCCAATCTGCATTACCGGTGAAACTACATCGCCGCCTTTCCTCATTCCGTAACTCTTCCAAAGTATGCTCCCCATTCCGTTCTCTATATAAAAATCACCCATGATATAATTTGTATTTAATAACTTTCCGGATATGAATCCGGTCGAAAAATTTGTAATAAATTGTTCCCCGGGGTCTTTATCAAAGAGAAATCCGGCTGATACATTTTTGTAATAAAGTGATGCTTTTGCATACATGTTTATGGATGAACCTTTGAATGAATCGGTTTCAAATCCACTTTGTGTCTCAAACTGATTTTGATTCCTCAACCTGATATAAACACTTCTTCTTTTTGCAATTTTAGACGGCTCTTCGAGGGAAGTGCAAAGCTTTAACATAAAAATTTGCTCATCAGTCAGATTCAGCCTTTCATCAATTTCATCATAAGTAACATCTTCATAATATGTTATTTCAAGTATCATTTGTGCCATCGAGGTGCTGAACCCGGGAATCTGAACCAATTCTTCGACTGTAGCCGATTTAAGCGATAATGGCTTTTCAATATACTTTTCAATTTCATCAATTAATGGGGATGTGCCTGTTTCTGCAGATATTTTTTCAAGTATTGATTCTAAATATGACTCATCATATTCCCGTGATAAAGTTATTTGATTAGAAAAAAAGATAATAAGAATTATCAAAACAAATAAACGCATATAACAATCTACCGGATTATACACTAAAGAATTTTTTATTTATAAGTAAGATTAAGGATTTATAAATATCCTCAATTATTCACTCTTCACTTAATCAGATTATATACCACACTCTTTCTCTTTAACGCTCTACGCAAAGGATTATCCTTGCCAAAACTGACACGAATCTTGTCATTCTTTTCATAAACTATTATCCCGTCATCCATTTCGGTGAAACCATCGGCATAAGAATTTCCCCATTGCCATGACTCTTTTAGCAAATCATCATTTATAAATGATGAATCAACAGGTGGCGGCAGGGGCGGCTTACCAAGAATTTGCACCCTGTCAGTAATTGTATTCAGTATATACAAAACCATATACTTCTCATCATATTTACCGATTAATGCAATATATTGTCCCGATTCATCTGGAACTGCCACAAAAGAAAACCAGTCGGTTTTATTTAATTGAGAGGGTTTTAATTCAAAATTTGTATCATCAAGGTATCTGATTTCGCACATTGGGAGCCATGCTCCAACCTGGAAATCGCCTCCAAATATATATTTTTTATCCTGTATATTATAAGCAATGCAATGCCAGATTCCCCCGAGCTTGTACTCCTTTATGAAAGAACTGTCCTTTGATGAATAAATGGTGATTGAAGTTTCACCTTCAGATTTATCATGCATTGGTAGAGATAAAATTTTTATTTTCAGTAAAGTTGATTTTCCACAGCATGCAATAGGAATATCCTTTTTATCGAATGATATTAATTCTATATAAGCAAGTAAATAGATAAGTAGAACAAAAGCAGTTTTCAAAGATTTCACACCCATAATCAAGCGTTCACTATATTACCAAATCATTTTATGCAATATAAAAAAAATTATCATTTATGATAACCTTGTTTTTATTCAATTAAATGAACACTTCAAAATACATGAATTGTAATAATTTGTAATTAGCTCTTAAATTAATTAATTTCGTTTTTGCTTGTTAACAATTTTATAAATGTGAATGAGTTATATTTTAGGAAATATTGAATTATTTATTTGTATTCTATTATTTTCAAATAGCATTTACTCACAAATTATTAGTTCAAACTCTGTCCCCGGATTTAAGGACGACAGTATTAATTCTTTTGTTTATACAAGCGATTACCATAGGCAAAATGCCGGCAGGATTATTTTCTCAAATGCTCCGATTGAATTGGGTAAGGAAAGGAATACTGCTTTACTTGATTCATTCACATCAAAAGACAATATATGGGGTATTATTTACTTAAATGATTCCTTCAAAAACCTTACTGAATCGAATAAGTTTGAGGTCGTTCAGTCGATTGCTATTGATGGTATCGAGACTGCTCATTACTCTTTCAGAATGCTTCCTGAAAAAATTGACCAATCCTTTCTGAAAACTGAAATAATTGTTCCACCTGAAAAAGCGCTCACTAAAGGTGTGAAGACATATATCAGGGGATTATCAGGTATCACTCAGGGCAAACATGATGTAAAAGTAGCAGTCAGGATACATGATGACACTGTTGCAGTAGGAAATTTCACTCTCGATTGTAATGAAGGAGCAGAGCGAATCAAAGAATTGAATTTTGATTATGATACAAAATCCATGAAATCAATTGTTATGCCCAAGCCTGCCGTTAGAGATATTTTCCTCGAAGCCGATATTCTGAATTCTGTCAAGGATATGGCGGGGACCGCACAAAAGGTTTCAATTATAGATAATGGCTGGACACTGGTAAAAAATTTATCCGGAAATATTGCTTTTAGGACAATTAATGCGGCTGTGGGCTTTGGGAAACCTGACGGGAAATGTACAATGACATTCATCTCCTTCAGGCAGGATTATGATGGTAAAAACTATGGCAAAACTCAGCTTTATTCAGTCGGAAATTCCTATGATATTCCCTGCGAAAATGTGATGAAATAAAAAAGACCAAAGTGTTTTCCAATTAGGGCTATTATATATAAATTTTATTTTGTTATTGTACTTACAAGTATAATTTTATTTTCATGTCAGGTATATTGTTATAGATATATCTTCAATAAACTACAAATAAAATTTGTGATTCAATATTTAGATATTTTATAATTAATAGAATATTTTTTTCTATTTGATATTAGAACCTGCACTGAGGTCATCAATCTCAGTAGTAAGGAATCTCAGTTTACCTGTGCTGTCCGATGCTGCAAGCATCATTCCGTTTGATTCTTCACCCATCAGTTTTGCAGGTTGAAGATTGGCTACTATGATTACAGTTTTTCCTATTAAATAATCGGGTTCATAATGCTCAGCTATACCTGCAATGATTTGTCTTTGGTCTATGCCGGTATCAACCTGGAGACGGAGAAGTTTTTTCGATTTGGGTACTTTTTCCGCCTTGAGAATTTTTGCTGTTCTAAGCTGGATTTTTGTAAAATCATCTATTGTTATCAATGGGACCATATTTTCATTTTCCTTTGTTTCGAGCATTAAACCAAGTTTTGAAGTTTGTGCATTGACCACATCGTCTTCAATTTTTGGGAATAGAATTTCAGGAGAACCGAATTTCTTACCTGCAATTTCGACAGGTATTACTGCATCTTTCCAATAATCCGGGTATTTAATAACTCCTTTGGTTGATTCTCCGGTTATTGGCTTAAGGTTTAGTATTTCAAAAATTCGTTTTGATGTATAAGGTATTAATGGAGCAAAAAGCTGAGCGAGAGAACGGACAAGCTGGCAGCAAATATAAATAGTCTTCGCTGCTTCGTCCGGTTCATTTTTTATAACAGACCATGGTTGTTCATCATTGAAGTATTTATTTGCGGCACGGGCAATGTTCATAGTCTCACTGACTCCATCGCGGAAACGGAATCTTTCATATAAATTTGCAGCTTCACTCGAATTATTCCATAAGGCATATATAAGATTAACGTCATTGTCATTCAGAAGTTTTCTTAGTTCTTCGGGTACGTTTGCCACCAGTTCATGTTCGGTCTGATGGTCGGAATCGAAATAATGAATCAGGTTTTTCCAATATAGATTTAGCCATTTGTATTTGTCAGGCAATTCCGGAATTCCTTCAAAATTCTTTAATGCAAATTGTAATGTCCTGTTGACAAAATTTCCGAAAATGGCAGACAGTTCATTATTATTCCTCGCCTGGAAATCTTTCCATGTAAAATCCGAATCCTTTGTTTCCGGCAGATTCATCGCAAGTGTGTATCTAAGAGCATCTACTCCCGATGGCTCGGGAAAATTATTAATGAAATCCCTCAGGTCAATACTCCAGTTTCTTGATTTAGAAAATTTCTGTCCTTCAAGGTTCAGGAATTCATTAGCGGGGACATTGTCGGGAAGAATATAATTACCACCCCGTCCATGGAGTATAGCCGGAAATATCAGGGTATGAAATACAATATTATCTTTACCGATGAATGCTATATATCTTGTTTCTTCATCTTTCCACCATTTTTGCCAGTCATCGGCGCCTGCTTTTCCTTCTTTGTTCAAAATTCCCATCAACTCTTTTGTTGCGGATATATATCCGAGTACTGCTTCAAACCAGACATACAAAACTTTTCCTTTTGCCTTTTCGGGTGGAACGTCAGGTAAATCGTCAATTTTCACACCCCAGGTCAAATCCCTTGTAATTGCTCTTTCAGCCAATCCCTGCTTTAGCCAGCTTCTGCTTTGCTGAAGAACATTATCTTTCCAGTCTTTAGAATGGCTTTCTATATAATTTTCGAGAAAAGTCTGGAACTTGTCAAATCGCATATACCAGTGTACTGTTCTGCGTACAACAGGAGTCTTTCCTGAGACAAGACTAACGGGATTCTTCAATTCCAATTGGTTGTAATATGCGCCACAACTGTCGCACTGGTCTCCCCTCGCATGTTCATTACCGCAATTCGGACATATACCTTCAACATACCGGTCCGGTAAAAACATTCCTGCATCATTATCGTAAAATTGTTCTTCTTCCATGTCAATAAGATATCCTTTTTCCTTGAAGTCACGGAAAAATTCCCTTGCCGTATTGTGATGTAACGGTATTGAAGTTCGTGAATATATGTCAAAAGACATTCCGAATTTGTCGAATGCTTCTTTATTTGCGAAGTGGTATTTGTCTATTATTTCCTGTGGAGAAACTCCTTCTTTTTCCGCTGCAATTGTAATAGCAACACCATGTTCATCGGAACCGCAGACGTAAAGTACTTCCTCGCCTTTCAGTCTTTTGAACCTGGCGTAAATATCGGCAGGGAGATATGCTCCGGCACAATGCCCGAGGTGCAGGTATCCATTTGCATACGGCAATGCCGAAGTAATCAGAGTTCTTTTCATAATAATTAAAATGAATAATTCAATTTCGAATATGAATTACAAAAATAAGATAAATAATTGATTGTGTGAATAATTAAATTTGTTCAAAATATAATAAATAGCTAATTTAATTAATAATAAAAAATATGGTTATACCAAGAATATATATAGATACATCGGTTATTGGTGACTGTTTTGATGAAGAATTTCAGGAATGGTCAAACAAGCTATTTGATGAGTTTATTGCAGGGAAGAAAATAGCAGTTATTTCAGATGTAGTTCTTGAAGAATTATTCGATGCTAATGAGACAATTAATAAGAAGATTTATGATATTCCACCAGAATATTTTGAAATAGTTTATAGAAATGCTGAAACAGTCTTTTTAGCTGAACAATATATACTTTCTCAAGCGATATCCTCAAAATATTCTAATGATGCTTTACATATTTCATTAGCAACAATTTCAAAAGTTGATATCCTGGTAAGTTGGAATTTTAAACATATTGTTAATTATAATAGAATCATCAAATATAATTCTGTTAATTTAGTCAATGGTTATAAAATATTGGAAATAAGGTCACCAGAGGAAGTGGTTGGAGATGAAGAAGACATTTGATTGTGTTGAATTCAAATTAAAAATTCAGGAGAAAATGTGGATTGAAGCCGGAGAAAACTTTGAAGGATTAATTCATTTATTAGATAAACGACGTGAAAAAAATGAATTATTAAAGCAATTGATTAAAAGAAAAGAAAAACAATTGGAAAATGCTTAAGATAGTAATTTCATTTCACATCTTCTTCCTTTTTGTAAGATATTCCCTCAATGCTTTGTCGAATGGCTCCGAAGTATCTGTCAGGTGGTAATCGATGTTGTTGTTTCTGCAATCTTTTTTTAAACCTGAGATAAAATCCTTC
>JACRLY010000064.1:7072-9102 GCA_016219595.1 Ignavibacteriota bacterium
CTTTAAATGTTGCTGCACTGCCAAATTTGAAATCTATTTCCCGCGGGTCGAGTACCTGAAAAGCGAGAACTTCATGTTTCTTATGTCTGAAGTGACTCAGAGCTTTTGTAACAGATGAGGGATTGTCAAAGAAATCGCTGATGACTATTACTAATCCCCTTCGTGTAATTCTTTCGGCAAGAACATCAAGAGACTTTGCAGTTTCTGTTTCGTTTGATGGCTGAGTGGTATCAATTACTTTAAGAATCTCCTGAATATATGATTGTTTCGAACGCGGCGGAAGATATGTATGCAGGCTTGTGTCGTATAAAGCGATTCCGACAGCATCTCTCTGTTTAATCAACAAATAAGCAAGTGATGCCGCAAGGTAGCATCCATATTCGTATTTAGAAATTTGTCCTTTGGATGCATATTTCATCGAAGCGCTTGCATCGAGTGCTATTACACATCTTAGGTTAGTTTCTTCTTCGAATTGCTTAACATAATATTTATCTGTCCGTGCGAAAGCTTTCCAGTCAATATTACGGATTTCATCACCCGGGCGGTATTGGCGATGCTCGGCAAACTCAACGCTGAAGCCGTGGTATGGTGAACGGTGCAAACCGATGATGAATCCTTCGACAACAAGTCGTGCTATCAACTCAATGTTTTCGAGCTGAGCCACAACTTTCGGCTGTAAATATTTCCTGTGGTCGTTCATTAAATTTATTAGATTAATAAAAATTATGATTTATTGACGTAATTTAAGATTAGATAGTATTAAGAAAAATTATATGATGAGTAATTCTTAATGAAAATGGGGAAAAATATTATTGATTTAAATATGAAAATAATTTAAAATAGTTTAATTTTAGGTTTAAGAATTGTTATTTATTTAATTCTTTTGTCTCTATGGTTTTGAATTTTTCAAATATAAAGTTATACAGAATTACTCACAAGGATAATCTTGAAGATATATTATCTAAGGGTATGCTGTGTTCACCAAACCACAAAGAAGCAAATCCCTATTATAGACAAATAGGAGATGTATCACTAATTCAATCCAGGAGTTTATGTATCATACCAATTCAGCCATCTGGTAATTTCAAGGATTACGTATCTTTTTATTTTTGTAATAAATCGCCAATGCTTTATGAAATCCAAAAAGGATTTAAAGTCCCAATGGTTAATCCACATGATATTATTTACATTGTTACTACAATTAAAAGAATTAAAGAAGAAGGTTGTAAATATATCTTCACCGATGGACATGCTGCAGCTATATCATCACAATTCTTCAATGTTGATGATGATTTAAAAAATATTGATTGGAATGTTATTAATGGTCAATATTGGTTTGATACAACTGAAGACCCTGATAGAAAACGTAGGAAGCAGGCTGAATTTTTAGTATATTTGCAAGTACCCTTGAATGCGATTATTGGTATTGGTGTTTTTAATAACAAAAAAAAAAATGATGTAGAAGCCTTGCTTCAAAACTATAACATAAATGACATTATTGTTAAAGTAAAAGAAGATTATTATTACTAATAAAATGATAACATTAACAAAAGGCGACATCGTAAAAGCTCATACAGAAGCAATAGTTAATTCTGTAAACACAGTAGGTGTTATGGGGAAAGGCGTTGCTTTATCATTCAAAAATGCTTTTCCTGAAAATTTCATCAAATATAAAAAAGTTTGTGATAATGGTGATCTCGATATTGGTAAATTGTTGATAACAGAAACTCATCAACTATATCCTAAATATATAATTAATTTCCCAACAAAAAAACATTGGAGATTTCCTTCAAGATATAATTATATTGAAACTGGCTTAAATGAATTGCGTACTTTTATTTGTGAAAATCAAATAAAGTCAATTGCTATTCCTCCTCTTGGTTGCGGGAATGGAAAATTAGAATGGAATTATGTAAAATTTATAATTGAACTTAGTTTAAAAGGATTAGATGGAACTGAAATTTTACTATATGAACCGACTTTCAAACCTGAACAGCAATTCAATAATGCTAAACCAGAATTGACTCCTT
>JACRLY010000064.1:9123-13074 GCA_016219595.1 Ignavibacteriota bacterium
AATATTACTTTGGCTTTTTAAAAGTTATCAAATATTAGGTTATGAACTTAATTTGTTAGTAGCTCAGAAACTATCTTATTTCTTGCAGAGAATGGGAGAAAATTTACAACTTAAATTTGAAAAAGGTACTTATGGACCTTATTCTCATAACTTACATCACTTTTTGACCTTTTTAAATGGATATTATTTGAATTTTAATCCTGAAAATAATCAGCCAAGTACATTGATAGAATTAGTCGAAAATAATATTTTAGATGTAAAAAATTATATTGAATCAAACATATCAGAATCTCAAAAAGTGCGTTTGTATAACACCATTGATTTAATTGACGGATTCCAAACCCCATTTAGCCTTGAAATACTTGCAACAGTTGATTATATACTTCAAAATAATAAAAACTATAGTCCTGACGATATTTTAAATAATATTAAAAATTGGACAAAACGAAAAAGGCAATTGATGAAACTCTACCACATTGAAGTAGCATACAAAAGACTAATGGAATTTAATTCATTACTAACTACAAATACATATTAGTTTTAATAATAAAAATATTTAATTTAGAAACCTATTAATCAGGGAAATTTTTTAAAATAATTCAAAAAAATTTATTGTTAAACATCTTTGAGGATTCTATGAAATATTCACTTTACTTGTTATTGATAGTAGTATTATTAATTAGCTGTGGCAAACCTAAGGAGGGTCCTGCCGGAGAACAGTTACTAACAAAGGAACAGATGGCAAAACTTTCATCCGATGCAAAAATTTATTTCAAAGCCATCGCCGATAAAATGCCCGGCAGCGAAGCCGATACACCCGAGATGATTGCACTCGGTGAAAAATTGTATAATGATAAGAGATTATCACTGGATAACACAATTTCCTGCAATACATGCCATCTTCTCGACAACAATGGACCCGGTGTGGATAATAAACCGGTATCCGTTGGTGTTGGAGGCAAGACTGGGACACGCAATTCACCGACCGTGCTCAATGCCGGTTTCCAGTTCGTTCAATTCTGGGACGGTAGGGCTAAAGACCTTGCAGAACAGGCAAAAGGACCTATTCTAAACCCGGTCGAGATGGCTATGCCGAACGAAAAGGAAGTAGTGAAACGTATTGGAGCAGTTCCTGAGTACAAAGATATGTTTATGAAGGCATTTCCAAATGATAAAGGTACTGTCAGTTATGATAATATAGCAAAAGCAATCGCAGCTTTTGAAAGAACTCTCGTCACTCACGACAGGTTTGACGATTACCTGAAGGGGCAGGATGATGCTCTTAGCCAGGAAGAGCTGAAAGGATTGGATTTATTTATTACAACAGGGTGTACTACCTGCCACACAGGTGCTTTGCTCGGAGGGAACATTTACCAGAAGATGGGTCTTATTCATCCTTATGCCGACACAGTTGACAAAGGAAGATTTGCTGTAACAAAAGCTGAAACCGATAAATATATGTTTAAAGTTCCTATGCTTCGTAATATTGCAATCACTCAGCCCTATTTCCATGATGGCAAGTCAGCAACATTGGAAGATGCTGTAATCCAGATGGGAATGATGCAGTTAAATAAAAAAATAACTCCTGAAGAAGCAGGGTATATTGTGAAATTCTTCGGTGCACTCACTGATAAAAACAGGGAAAAAAAATAAACCGAGGATAAGTTGACTTGGGTATTAAAGGGATTGTCTTGCGGCAATCCCTTTTTTTTAATCTGAAATATAAGTCCTGAACAGGAACAAAGATTTTCGAAAAACTTCAATAGTTTTACCAGCAGATTTTATCTTGTGACATTGCGTTCGGCAATTGTAGCTATTACAAAGAGGGTGGTGGTATTTAAATGAACAGTGAATAATTAAGGATATATATTTATATTTCCCTAATCCGTTTCTTCCTTCTCCCAATCCCCAATTCCCATTTCCAACATCCAATTCGTAATTCATAATTCATAATTCGTTATTGATTAAGTATTTCTACTTAAATTTTAGAAAAGTTTCCCTCATAATTAAAGTTTTGAAACGTACTTGTCGAAAATTGTTTTCAAAGGAAAAACAGTTTTTTGGCAGGATGCCCGAAATCATTTAAACATTACATGGAGGTTTTTTATGCCAACTGCAATTTCGGGTGGTTCAAGGATTAGAACAAATACCCCCGCAGAAAATGCTTACAACGCATTACTTGCAAGCAACAACAACATAGCCCTGAGACAATTGCGTTTATCAACTGGTAAACGAATCAACACAGCAGCAGACGATGTCGCAGGCTATATCACAGCCAGGGCTCTTACTGCCCGTAACGGTGCTTTGAAAGCCGCTCTGACAACTGTAGGCGACGCACAGAGCGTAACTTCAATTGCTTCGGATGCTTTAGACAATATCAACGGTCTTGTTACCCAGATTAAGGATGCCGCTTCGTCTGCATCTTCAGGTGCTTTGGGTACAGATGAAAAGATAGCACTTGCCAAGAGTGCCTATCGTTTGGCTCAACAGGTTCAAACTGTTGTTGATGCTACAATATTTGGCGGTAAAGAAATAATTAAGGGAGCTTTCTCAGGAAGCTGGACTATTGGTTATACTGCTACGAACAATTTGCTTACATTAGGAATTGACCTGACAACAAGCAATACGGACTTTAATGTTGCAAGCAATAACTTCGATATCAATGCAACAACGACAACCAATTTTGCCGGTGTTTCAGGATTAGACCTGACAAGCCTCAACAGTGTGTCCGATACAAATCTCGGTTTGTTCTCGGCAGCTAACATTTCCACAACTCTTTCGAGTCTTGCGTCTGCATTGAACAATGTCAGCAAGGTAGCATCTTATCTTGGTGGTATAACAGGCAGATTGAATTCCCAGGAGGAATTGTTGAAATCACAGGTTACAAATTACAATGCAGCCATCTCGAGAATTGAAGATGCTGATGTTGCTTTGGAACAGCTTGATTTAATCAAAGCACAGTTCTTGCAACAGGCATCATTGATTTCTTTGGCTCAGGCGAATCAGGCTCCGCAGGCTTACTTGCAGCTTTTTCGTTAGTAGTTTTTCTATTTAATAGTAATTAAGGCGGGTTAATACCCGCCTTTTCTGTTTAAATATAGACATTATTTTGGCTTTATTTATTATTTATTAAAGTTTTCAAGATTGTTACCGAATATTATAAGGTGGTAGAAGTGTTTCTTGTTAAATTTATATTAAAAATTTCGAATTCGTAATAGATAATAAATTAAGATACTTAATGATAAATATTATATGATGCACTATTTTAATTGTAAATATAATTTGATTTTTCGCCTAAGGGCATAGTTTTTGTAAAAATTGTTGAACGCTTTAATAAAAAGCAGTAATATTTTAGGAGGGATTTATATATGGCATCAGCAATGCCGGCAACAGTGAAACAGATGGCAGCAAGCAAGGCTTACGGATTGAAAACAGACGGCAAAGTGCCTTCTTATCTGGAGCAGGAAGTTATGTCTTGGAGCAAAGAGAAGATTATTCTCAAAATGTATGATTTGTTTATTGTCAGCTGTAAACGGGGAGATGTTCCTAAAATGAGCAGAGTTCTTATTGAATTAATGGGTTCCCTTAATTTTGAATTTGAAGAAACTGCAACCAGGTTGTACAGGCTTTATGAATATTGCCAGAGATGTATTTTCCAGCGGCGGTTTGACGAAGCAGTCAACATTATCCAGGAGCTTAGGAGTTCCTGGGCAAAAGCATTTAACTTAGAATAATATTTGAAAGAAATTATGTCGGATTTATTATCATTATTGCAGGGATTAAGTAGTTCATCTACACAGGATACCGGTAGTATGTCACAGCTTGACTTAATGGTCGAAGCTTACAGAAAAACCGAACAACCTAAAATCAATGCTTTAAATACAAAGAAACAAAACCTTCAGAAGCGGCAGGCTTTTTTCAATACTTTGAATTCAAAGCTAAATACATTGA
>JACRLY010000074.1 GCA_016219595.1 Ignavibacteriota bacterium
TCCCTCTTTATTTAAATACATTAGCTCCTGCTCTACTAAAGCAATTTTGTCCCGTAAGCCGCTCAAGGAAAAATTCTTGCAGATTTTTTCAAAAGGTAACGTGATTATTTCTTCTTTTCTTTTATATTATGCTACGTCCTGAGCTACGAAAGGTATCAAAGCAAGATGTCTTGAATATTTGATTGCCCTTGCGAGTTCCCTCTGCTGGTAAGCATTGGCTCCGGTAATTCGTCTCGGCAGTATTTTACCCTGGTCGTTTGTAAACCTTGAAAGAAATTTCGAGTCAAGGTAATCAATAACTTTTGATGTCTTTAATGGATTATTTTTCTTTTTAACAATCTTTTTATTTGTTTTTAAAGAATTTCCTGTTTGCATCGGGTGGATTGTACTCATTTATTATGCCCCTTCCCTTATTTTCTTAGATTTTTCGAAACGTTTATTGAACCTTTCAACACGTCCTGCAGTATCAACCAACACCTGTTTCCCGGTGAAGAAAGGATGTGATTTAGAATCGATTTCTAATACCATCTTGTCGGTTTTTACACAAGACCTTGTCTGAAAGACTGAACCGTCTGTCATTACTATTTCGACGGTATGGTAAAATGGATGAATTCCTTTTTTCATATATCTTTTCCTAATTAATTGCTACTTTTTCTAATTGATTCAAATCGTCAACTGTTATTAGTTTCTGATTGAACCTGACATTTCCTTCGTCAGATTTGAAACTGTAAATAACTTTTACGTGGATTTTTGAATCTCCCTTTTTCTTTTTAACTTTATCACTGAATGATTGTTGTTTTGCCATATCAGCTCTTTCTTTAAATTATTTATTTTATAGACTACAAATATAAGGGATTTATAAGAAATCACAAAATATCTTTTTGCAATTTGTTTTTTATGATTTAGTTTCGTTTTGCTTAGATTATATTTATGAAAAAAGAAAGAAATATGGAATTTTTTCCCGGTAATAATTCTGTCGATGACAATAGAATAAAAGAACTGAGAGAACTTATAAATAAGTTTGATAAAGCTTATTATATAGAGACACAACCTCTTGTTACAGATAAAGAGTACGATGAACTATTCAGTGAATTACAAAGTCTCGAGCAGAAATACCCGGCATTAATTACATCTGATTCGCCGACTCAAAGAGGCGAAGCTCTTCCAAATGAAGTAATTAAATACGTAACTGAATTGAAATATGACGGGGTAGCACTTAGTTTAAAATATAAAAACGGTAAGCTTGATTATGCGGTTACGCGTGGAGACGGATTTGCAGGAGATAATGTAACTGAAAATGTAAAAACTATCAAAAATATTCCAAAATCAATTGAAAATAGCAAAATTAATGAAATTGAATTCGGGAATTTTGAAGTCAGGGGGGAAGTCTACCTCACTGAAAAAGATTTCCTGAAAATAAATGAGATTAGAGAAGAGTCAGGTGAAAAAATATATGCAAACCCCCGTAATCTCACAGCAGGGACATTGAAACTTCTGGACCCGAAACTAGTATCGAAAAGACCTTTGAAATTTGTCAGCTATTATTTTGATTCTGATGAAATGAAAAGCAATTCACATTTTGAAAATATTAAACTTCTTAAACAAATTGGATTCCCTACAGGTGAATCGGTCAGACTTTGCAATTCACCCGATGAAGTTTTTGAATTTATCAGCTCTTGGGAAAAGGACAGAAATAATTTACCATTCCAGATAGACGGGATTGTCATCAAAGTTGATTCAATCAAACAGCAGGAAATTCTTGGAACTGTTGCCCGTTCACCGCGATGGGCAATAGCATATAAATACGAAGCAGAAAATGCACAGACTATTATAAAAGGAATCACTCTGCAAGTCGGTAGAACAGGAATCATTACGCCTGTTGCGGAATTAGAACCTGTTTTTCTAGCAGGTTCAACTATAAGCAGGGCAACACTACATAATGCGGATTACATAGCCGAACGTGATATTAGAATTGGGGACACTGTAGTAATTGAAAAGGGTGGGGAAGTTATTCCTAAAGTAACAAGTGTAGTTTTAGAAAAGCGTCAACTCGATTCAGTTCAATTTTCATTTCCTGAAGTTTGCCCTTGCGATTTGAAAAGTCATATATCGCGTACTGAAGGAGAGGCAAGTTATTTGTGCATTCATCCCGAATGTCCCTGGCAGATTCGCCGCCGAATAGAACATTTTGCTTCCAGGAATGGTATGAATATAGAAGGGCTTGGTGAGAAAGTAGTAGAGCAATTTGTCGAGCTTGGTTACCTGAAAAATGTTGCAGATATTTTTGATTTGCATCAACATCGGGATGATATTATTAAACTCGACAGGTGGGGTGAAAAAAGTACGGATAATTTGTTCGAAGCAATTGAAAAAAGTAAGGCTGCTTCATTTCATCGTGTCCTGTTCTCGCTTGGCATTAGGTTTATCGGAGAAGGCTCGGCAAAAATTCTCGCAAAACATTTTAAAAATATTGAATCATTGAAATCAGCTACTGCCGAAGAAATGAGTTCAGTATTTGAAATTGGCGAAAAAATGGCTGTATCAATATTTAATTTCTTCCATAATGATAAAGAGCTTGAAATAGTAGAACGGCTAAGGAATGCGGGTGTCAATCTCCAATTAAAAGAAGAAGAACTTGTTGCAAAAGATATGACTCTGTCCGGTAAAACTTTTGTTCTTACAGGTGAGTTGTCTTCAATGTCTCGTGGTGAAGCTAAATCGAAAATCGAATCTCTCGGCGGAAAAGTAACAGGCACAGTAAGCAAGAACACAAGCTATGCCGTTGTCGGAGACAGTCCCGGAAGCAAGTATGACAAAGCTCTTAAGCTTGGTGTGACAATTCTAAATGAAGAACAATTTTCTGAGATTATAAATAAATAAATTTGGGATGTATGAAATGAAAACTAAACAATGGTATGAGTCATTATTTGAAAACTATGGGAAAAAATATGATAATGAAATTTACACACAAGGTACAATTGGTGAGTGTGATTTTATTGAATCAGAATTAAAATCAGACAAATCTTCAAAGATTTTGGATGGAGGTTGTGGAACAGGACGTCATTCGATTGAATTAACAAAACGGGGGTATAATGTTACCGGGATTGATTTGTCTGAAAGCCAATTAGAAAGAGCAAAAGAAAAAGCAGGAAGCAGTAATCTAAAGATTGATTTTCAAAAACAAGATGCTCGTAATTTACCTTATACAAATGAATTTGATGTTGCAATTATGTTATGCGAAGGTGGATTTTCATTGATGGAAACAGATGAGATGAATTTTGAGATATTAAAAAGTGTAGGGAAATCACTTAAGGAACATGGAAAATTTATATTCACGACTTTGAATGGGTTATTTCCTTTATTTCATTCAGTGGAAAAATTCTATGAAGAGAATTCCAGTGATGGAAAATTTACTTACAAAAGTAATTCTTTCGATTTGATGACATTCCGTGATTACAATACTTTTGAATTTGAAGATGATTCCGGGAATAAAAAGACACTTGATTGCAACGAAAGGTACTATGTCCCGAGCGAAATTAACTGGTTATTAAAATCACTGGGATTCGAAAATATTGAAATCTTCGGAGCAAAGTTAGGTGCGTATTCGCGAAATGACAAATTAACAACCGAAGATTTTGAGATGCTAGTAATTGCTGAAAAATGAAAGAAATTAATATAAGTTTAAATTAGATTTTTTTTTCCAATTAAGAAATTTTTATTCTTAACATATTAAAAATAGATTTCTTCTGCATAAAATATTTGAGTATTGATTTTAGGAGAAATTGATGAGAAAAAAATTAATATTATTAGTATTCATTCTTATTTGTATATCAAATAATAATATGTTTGCAAAAAATTTATCCAAAATGTACATTAAATTCTTATCTGAAGATTGTAATGAAATACAGGAAGCAAGTATTGATACTTCTTTAGGTTTACATGTTGAGAAAAATAAAATTTTCACAAATGAAAATGTTAATTCAAAATCAATAGGAGAATTTATAAGTATTCTAAAAAAAAGATACAATTTATTATCCCTACTAATTAGAATATGGAATGATAATGATAATATAAGTATATGTAACATTATGGTTGATTTTGATTTTAATAAACAAAATTTTCTATCTGTTTGTTTTGTTGTTGACAAAGAAAATAAAATTGAACCAATTTTACCAAAAAAATATGGTTGGCATGAATTATCAAGAAATAAATCCTTGATTTCTAAAAATATGGAAAGATTATATAAAATTACTAAATTTAAGACATTTTATATTATATGCGGAAAACCTAGGTCAAAATAAATAAAAGAAATTGAAATGATTGTTCTATGAAATAAATTTAATAAGTAGCAAGGCTCAACAACAAGGAAATCGAGGGATACATTATTAAATAATCCAAATTATGTTAATTGAAATTCAGCATTCAGCATTCAGAATTTTATTTAATCTGTTCCGCTATTAATTCTGCAATTCTTAGGGCTTCTGCGGCTTCCTCTGCACTGACTGCTGCGGGTAAGCCATTGATGATTGCTTCGATAAATGCTTTTTGTTCTTCAGCTATGGCATTGATTTCGGGAACAACAGGTTTTTCGAAAACGATTTTTTTGTTTTTCAATCCTGCTTCGAGTGTACCCAGCATATTCGCAGGAATTGCATTTCCTCCTGCTGATTCATTTTCTTCCAATAATCTGAATACCTCTACATCCTGGTTTCCAAAGTCAATAGAAATATATGCATTGCTTTGAAACATTCTCAGCTTCCTCATCGGATTAGCAGAAATACGGGATGCTGTGAGATTGGCAACAGCACCATTTTCAAATTTTATTCTGGCATTTGCTATGTCGGGAGTATCAGTCAGGACAGCAACTCCGTTGGCATCTATTTTTTCGACTTTTGATTTCACTAGCCAGAGCATTATGTCAATATCGTGTATCATCAAATCGAGAATTACCGAAACATCAATTGCCCTTGGTTTGAACTGACTGAGCCTGTGTGCTTCTATGAACATGGGATTCAATTGATAGTTTTTTATAGCAAGAAGTGCGGGATTAAATCTCTCAACGTGACCAACCTGGATTACAAGATTTTTGTTTTTTGCCTGTGCTATTAATTTTTTTGCTTCGTCGTATGTTGATGTAATAGGTTTTTCAATAAGACAGTGAACGCCGCTCTCAATGCACTTTTCTGCAATTTCATAATGGAAAGTAGTAGGAGCAGAAATCGTAACAGCATCTGATGATTGAATTGCATCATCTATTGTTTCAAAAACTTTAATGTCATTTTCATTTGCAACTTTCGCAGCTCTTTCCGAATCGATATCAAAGATTCCGAGCAATTCGGAGTCGGGTGTTGATTTCCATAATTTTGTGTGAATACTTCCCAGATGACCTGAGCCAATAACAGATACCTTGATTTTTTTCATAACCTAATTTGTAAATTACCAATGATACAAAATTCGTAAATTAAAAGTAAAGATTAAAATTAAGTTTTGTCTTTAGTGGAATAGGGATTGAAAATTGGTGATTGGTGTAAAAAAAAGTAAAAACTCTTGAATCCACTTTGAAAAGGTCAAGTGATGCTTCGACTTCGCTCAGCATGACAAATAAAATTCGTAATTCGTAATTCGTAATTCGTAATTGATTAAGCTTTCGGGTGTGCTTTTTTGTAAGCTTCTTTAAGCCTGTCAACCGAGACGTGGGTATATATCTGGGTTGTAGAGAGGGATTCATGACCAAGCATTTCGCTGACTGACTGAATATCTGCTCCATGGTCGAGCATGTGGGTAGCGAATGAATGGCGAAGTACATGAGGACTTTTTCTTTTTGCTTCTGTGATTCCCTGCATGGCACGATTGATAATCCGATATGCAGCTACCGGAGTAAGCTTTTTTCCATGAACAGAAATGAATAAAAAATTTCCATCAATATTTTGGGATAATTCAATTCTTTTTTTAATATATTTCTTTAAAACGTCAAGTGCCTTTCCTCCAATTGGTACAACGCGTTCCTTTCTGCCTTTGCCTAAAACTCTGACAGACTTTGATGAGAAATTTATATCATTAACATTCAATTGAAGAGCTTCACTGATTCTTAATCCTGAACTGTAAATAAGTTCAATCAATGCAAGGTTTCTTAAGTCCTCAGGTTCATCATGACTGAATTGATTGCATAATTCGGCAACTTCATTTTCCAGCAAAAAAGATGGCAGACGTTTCGGAGTTTTCGGAGTGATTACCAATGCCGCAGGATTCCTTTCAATAAATCCTTTTTTCTGGCAAAATTTGAAAAAAGATTTCACGGCAGATATTTTCTGTTTAAGTGAGCTTTTGTCTTTTCCGTTATCGTGCAGCCAGCCGAGGAAAGGTCTAATATCATCGGTTGTGATTTCATTTAATTCAGGAATATCCGAATATTCACTTTCGAGATAAATAATAAATTGATTCAGAGCCAGGTTGTAGCTTTGAACAGTATGTACCGAATAATTGCGTTCTACTTTACAATATTCGATAAATTTATCTATGGTATCATTTAATATCATATTAATCTTTTAAATTATTACAAAATTAGCAAAATCCAAGCCACTAAGTTTTTTCATTAAATAACAATAAATAATAAAGATTGTATTCTTTTGAAATAGTTGTTAATTTTAATCTGTGAGATTGAAATAATTGAAAATAAATAGAGGAACTTTTATGAAAAAGTTTTTACTAACGGCATCAATTCTGTTGATATTAATTTCATCATTATTGTATTCGCAGCCAAAAATATCATATATAATTCCCGATATAGGCGCACCGGGAATGAACATTTACGTTGACATTATTTGTCCTTTTGACCCTGATAATGTTCCGGCATCGGCACTTAATTTCGGGATGGACACCCTGTTATTAAATAAACCCGGTGACATTGTCCGCCTTGAATGTGTGAATCCATCTGACGCACAGAAAATTATTTTTGGTCCAATCATAGTTAGCTGGGGAGGAAGGATGATATCGTCCCAGGTATTTATTCATCCTTCAGTACAGCCTAATTCATGGGATTGGTCGCAACTCAATGCGAATTTTAGGATTCCTTACAAAGTTACAGTTATGGGGGTATCATCGAATATAGATACATTTTACATTGTGAATCCATATCATATCGGGGATGCTACAGGAATTGCACATTGGACATTGGGTTCAGGTTCACTCGGGAAAAGGTCAAAACGCGGAGCGATGATTATTGATTCTATTATATTGGCTAATGTAAGTTATAATGTTTCGACTACTGATTGTGACCCTTCAACAACGGCAAATGAAGCATATCTACCTTTTGTGTTATTATCAACTGGAAAAATATTAGGAAGTAATAATACAAAAATTACAGTTGACGGAGAAATATCAGCAGGTTCCCATGGAGGGAACGGCGGACCCGGCGGCGGTGGTGGCGGCGGTAGATTTTGCGATGTAAACTTTGGCGGAAGTCAGGGTGATGATGGAGGTGACG
Source organism: Ignavibacteriota bacterium (assembly GCA_016219595.1). Classification (GTDB taxonomy): domain Bacteria; phylum Bacteroidota; class Ignavibacteria; order Kapaibacteriales; family UBA2268; genus XYC2-FULL-35-21. The sequence goes on from JACRLY010000074.1 coordinate 7,484, forward strand.
GATTTACAGGCGGGGGTAAAGGAGGCGAAAACAGGGTTCTCGGCGGTGGCGGGAACTTTAAATCAGTTGGATTCGGAACAGGTAATAATCCTTCGAAAGGATACAGCTTAAACGGTGTACCTCCACCATTTCAAATTGCTACAAATTATGAAGCTTCCGGTGGTGGTACAGGACATCCCTTCGGAAGGTCAGGAACAGGAACAGCCAATGGAAATTCTGATGACCCAATGGGAGGATTTGGAGGCGGAAGCGGATATCAGCAAGGAAAAAACGGCGGCTCAGGGGGATATGGAGTTAACGGCAATAACACGGGGACACAGAACGGAGGGAGAATTCACGGGAATAACATGGTTGTACCCTTAGCAGGTGGTTCAGGTGGTGCCTGTGGTAATCCCCAAAAGCTGAATCCATTCACTTCGATAGAATGTTCAGGTTCAGGTGGAGGAGGTGGTGGAGCAATCAGGTTATATGCTCCAATAATATCTAATGTGACTTTAACAGCTTTAGGTGGAGATGGACATGCAGGTGATAATGGAGCACACGGCGGAGGAGGCTCCGGCGGTAGTGTTTCTTATCATACAAGAATTGCAATAAATGGTGGATTAGCAAATACAACTGGTGGAATGGGAAGCGGAGTTCCCGGTGGAGCCGGCAGAATCAGGTATGATTATCCTGTATGGAATTTCGGTCCCGTAACTGTACCGCCTGAAGCTACTGAATATCGCGGTCCAACATCAGATACTTCGAATTGGGTAGACAGACAGTTCAACATTACAGGCAGTAGAAATCCGGCAGAGAATTTAAAATTTTTCCTAAAATCTGAAACAGGAGATTGGCAGGAAATTATACAGCCTGTTGCTCCCGGTGCAAGTTGGCAGATTCCGATGGACCTAATTGGAAACGACTCATTATACTTTTTTGCAGTTGTACAGTATGTAACAAATCCGGTTCAAAATATGACAGACCATTTGTGGGATCCCATGGCAATTATGTCCCAATCAGCTGCAAATATTTTCAGAATTCCTCAATTACCTGTAATTGACAGCGACACTTTGATTTCATTCAGGATAGTCGGTTGTGAAGGAAATACTCATGATGATACATTACAGATTTATAATATTGGGAAAGCAAATTTGGTAATGAAAATGGATTCCTCAGTGTTTAAGAATCCGGGAAGCGGTTTTACTTTAGTATCACCGACAAATGTAGTTTCCGTTGCTCTTTCCGATTCACAGGAAGTGATAGTGAGATATACTTATCAAAAGGGTCAGTCAGGGACAATCAGAGATACACTTTTAATATTTAATAACGATTATAAATCAAGGTACAAACCATGGGAAATTGCTTATGAAGTAAATATTGATTCGATTAAATTTGAATTGATGTATATAACTTTGATAGCTCCCGTTGATTCATTAGGTTTTCATGGTATGTGCATAGGTGAAAAATCCATAGTTCCATTTGCATTGAAAAACAATTCAAATATTCCTATAAATATTCTTGACCCGGTTATAGTTGGGGCACCTGAATTTAGCGGATATATCGACGGTAAAAGAAATGTACCTCCGGGAGATACAAGCTTACTATATGCTGCATTTACAGCTTCGAGTGAAGATACGGTTCATGCAATATTCTATATCAGAAGTTTAGAATGCAATTCAATCATTGATTCCATAGGCATGTATGGTTTTGGAATTAAAGCAGACCTTGCTTTCTCGAATGATGTTATTTTCACCGATGTTAAAGTTGGAACAAGAGATACACTGACAACTTTTTTAACCAATTCTGGTTCGAGTGATGCTTTGATTACTACATTGCCAAATCTCATTCCACCTTTTAAAGTTTTGTATTCTATCCCTGCAGTCCCAATTCTATTAAAGAAAGGGGAGAGTATTGAAGTTTACATTGAATATGCACCAACAGTTGAAGGAAACGATTCTACTACAGCATTTATATATTCAATTCAGCAAACACCTTCATGTATAGACACAGCTTATGTCAATATAAAAGGTAATTCTGTTATGCCTTTGATTGAGTTGAATAAGTACTCAATTGATTTCGGATTGCTTGCCATGTGCCAGACAAAACTCGATACAATAATTGTTACAAACAGGGGAACCGGTGCAGTAAATATTACTTCGGTAGGACAAATTACGGGAACTAATGCAGCTTTCTTCAAAATTGTTTCAGAGCCTGCTAATGTTCCTTACATTCTACAACCAAACAACAGTGAATCATACATTATAGAGTTTGTCCCGGCAGCAGGGGCGTCTGGTACAAAAAACGCAGAGTTTTCAATAACAACCGATGAACCTTCTATGATAAATATTGTTGTTCCATTGACAGGCAGGAGTGACAGCATCAGAGTTTCAGCTCCTTCACTTATTGATTTTGGAGCAGTACCAATCGGAGAAATACGAACACAGACTATTACTTTGACTAACAACAGTGAATTTGATGTTCATGTACTGAGGGTTGATATAGATAATCCGGAAGTCAGTTTAAATCCGCAGACTGCAACTATCGCAGCAAACGGCGGTACAACGGATTTCAATGTAAGTATGAATTATGTTGTAGGAGGATTACAAACTGCACATTTGAAATTTATATTTGATATTCCATGTCCTGATTCCCTATCAGTTGATGTTAAAGGCGAAGGACTCATAGGAAAAATAGAAAATACAATCAGGTTGGACTACGGAGTTATTGCTCCCTGCGAAGATTCTGTTATGACAGTAATGGTTACAAATACAGGTACCGCTCCAATTGAATTACTTCCTAATCCATATTTACAAGGATTGGATTTTTCATTATTTAATTTACTGGATTCAAACTCTTATTCAAAAATCCTAAATCCCGGTGATTCATGTTTCATTGACGTTGAATTCCATCCTCAAGGTTCGCCTGATGGAATTAAACAGGCAGAGTTGGTTATTCCTGTATTTATCAATAATGATACAACTCAAATTACGACTTCATTGAGAGGTGAAAGAAGAAGTGGAATATTATTTGTACCTAATCTTATTTCTTTTGGAAATGTAACTATTGGAACTACAGCTGAAAGAAAACTAATTTTGAAAAACAATGGCTCATTGCCAATTACAATTTTACCTACTACAATATCAGGATATTTCCATATCAATCCGGACCCGGTTCCTGTTACTATTTTACAGCCTGGTGACAGTTTGGTAGTCACTATTCAATTTACACCTGATTCTGTGGGATATTTCGAAGGTAAATTGAATTTTGCTTTTCAGGTTCTCAGTTGTAATGACAGTGTAAGTGTAACTGTAAACGGAAACGGTTCGCCTGCAAAATCGATGACTGTATGGCTTCCGCATTTAAAAGATATTCCTCCCGATTTAGAAGGTTATACTATCCCGATTTATGGGAGGTTGGATAATCCTGCAGATTCAATCGATTGCTGTACTTTTACCGCAGAAATCGGTTTCGATTCAACATTATTCTATCCTGTTTCAATGATAAATGGTAATATTCTCTCGATAACAAGGGATAAAAAATATTATGTATTAAAAATTGAAGTATTCGGGATTAACTTAAGTAAAAATGATTCATTGATTGCGGAAATTATCGGATACCCATTGTTAGGAGATACAACTTACACTGACCTTAGATGGTACAGTTTCGATTTGTTTGGTGGAGAACCGGTGAATCTGCCTGTATTGCTTGACGGAAGTTTTGAAATACAGATTTGCAGGGAGGGACAGGACAGATTGCTGAGAAAAGGCAGTCCTTTGACTTTGAGTGTCAATCCAAATCCTGCAGATGGATATTTATCAGTCGATATAACTGTTCTTGAAACTGGTAATTATAAATTGGAATTAACAGGATTGACAGGTGATGCTTCATTATTAAAAGAATGGAATGTTAATATGACATCATATAAAGAAACACATTTGAATCTTGAACTGAATAGTATATCGAGCGGAATGTATTATCTGATTTTAAAATCACCAACGCGACAGGTTTTAGTGCCTGTAATGATTATAAAGTAAATTCACAACTAATTGGATGACTATGAAAAATATTAAATCTATAATTTCATTTGTTATAATTTTTATTTTAATCTTTGACTATGCACGGGGAGTCAGTAATGATTCATCTTTTTCGAGTATTAAGCCTATTTTTTATCTTGGCGGATATGCCGGGTATAATCAGAATTTACATACTGCCGGTTTCAAGAAAATTCCACCGTGTCCGAACTGCAGCAAAGGTTTCACAAGCGGCACAGGAAGCGGTTTCAGCATAGGTGCTTTGTTTGATTATGAATTAAAGCCGGATATGTTTATTGAAGGAAGATTGGGGTACAGTGCTATCGGAGCCGAATTATTTGTCCATGACCAAAATATCGGAAATACACCATTATCGAGAAACGGGAACACCGAAGTAGTTCCCGCATCTGTTGACCACACTATTGATTCAAAGATTAGTATTATAAGCCTTGAGCCAATTTTTAAAATCAAATTCTTTGAAAGCTTTATTGCTAGTATTGGATTGAAAGCAGGATATATTTTGACTGCAACAATGAGCCAGAAGGAACAACTAATCTCACCGGACAATTACACTTTTAAAGATGGAAGACTTGTTCAAAATGATACATCATTGAACATTCCAAATAGTAATTCCCTTCAATTATTCGGTATGCTTGGATTAGGATATGAGCTTCCGATTGGGAAGAATACTTACCTGACTCCTGAAATAAAATATTATTTAGGATTTATTGATGTAGCTGCAGTTAATTGGAAACCTAATCATTTGCAATTGGGATTATCAATCAAATTTCCTGTTTATCCGCATGTCGAACCGCCGCCACAAATTAAAAAGATTGAACGCATTGATACAGTTAAACCTTTACCAAAACCAAAATTAACTGCAAGTGTCGATGCTTATGGAATTAGTGCAGATGGTAAAAGGCAAAAGACTCCGACGATTGTAATTGAAGAAACAGAAACTGAAGAAGGATTCCCTCTTCTCCCTCAAATATTTTTTAAAGAAGGAAGTTCGGATATAACATCCTCCGGATTAAGATTATTAAATAAGAATCAGACAAATTCATTTGTTGAGGATTCATTGAATTGGGATATCATGGATATATATTCCGACCTGCTTAATATTGTTGGATATAGGATGAAACAAAATCCAAAAGAAAAAATTACAATTACAGGTTGCAATAAAAATCTTGGAGTGGAAACAAATAATTTGGATTTATCAAGGAAAAGAGCCGAAAGCGTAAAAGAATATTTAGTAAATACATGGAGTATAAAGCCTGAAAGAATTATTATAAAAGAAAGAAATTTACCTGAAAATCCCGGTAATAATACTATTACTGATGGTCAAATTGAGAACCAAAGAGCAGAAATCGGGTCAACAGGTTATGAGATATTAAAACCTGTATTCCTCAAAGAAATAGAAAGGAAATCGAATCCTCCCATCGTCGAAATAGAACCGAATATTCAAAGTGAAGCTGCACTGAATGACTGGGAAATAAAAGTAGAACAATCAGGAAATATACTCAGAAAATATTCACAAAGGGATTCTTCGGATTCGCACAGAATGACAGTTACAGCACCCGGTAAAATTGTTTGGGAAGTCGAAAAAGAACCGATACCTGAACTTGACAGCCCTGTAGAGATTAAATTAACTGCAAAAGATAATATTGAACAATCGGCAGATGCATCAATTTCTCTCAATATAGAGCAACTGACTATCAGGAAGAAAAGATATGAGCTTAAGGAAGATAAAAGGATTGAAAGGTTTTCACTGATTGTATTTGATTACGATAAATCGAATATAAAACCTGACCATAAAAAAATTCTTGAAGACATCAAACAAAGAATTATGCCAAATTCTGTGGTTACGATTGAAGGTTATGCCGACAGGACTGGTGAACAAAATTATAACAGGGAACTTGCTTTGAGAAGGTCCCAGGAAGTGCAAAATATATTGAATGTCAACAATAATAATCTGAAAACAAATCCGATTGGAAGTGATATTTTACTCTATGACAATGATTCACCCCAGGGAAGGAGTTATTGCAGAACTGTGAAAATAAAGATAGAAACACCTGTTAAGGAATAAAAGTCAGAAGCAAGATGTCGGTAGTCGGAAGTATATAGTAGATAATTAACTTATATCAGATTAGCAAGACTCAAGATTAAAAAAATTGAATATTATTTATTGTTTGTAACTTTTTCTCTGGTAAATGTGTCTTTATGTTTAAAAGCGGAAGTGCTGTTTAATAAAAAAAGTGCTGATTTATGAGTTCGCAAATGGGAAATATGGACGACCCCGAAAGACTTCAAAGAGCTTTTGAAGATTTAAGGCTGGGGAGTGCAGAAGCTTTTCACTTGCTTTATGAACGGTACAATAAAAAAGTTTACAGGTTTTGTCTGAGAATGTTAGGCGATGAGGATTCAGCGAAAGATACATTCCAGGAGATATTTATAAAAGTGTATGAGCACAGGAGAGAGTTTAGGGGGAAAAATTTCCAGGCATGGCTTTTTACAATAGCGCGGCACACCTGCTTAAATAGTATTCGTACAAGAAAAGAACATGAGGAATTCGATGAAGTCATTCATTATGCACCGAGGAAAAACGAATCGGATATAGGATTGAAGGACTGCATAGAAAAAGCGATTGCAATATTACCTGTTCCGTTAAGAGAAGCATTACTGCTTAGGGAATATGAAGAATGTTCGTATCAGGAAATTGCAGATATATTGAACATTGAATTATCGCTTGCCAAAATTCGGGTTTTTCGTGCGAGGGAAATTATGAGAAAGTTATTGACACCACTGAAAGAGGAATTATATGGAGCTTGATGACTACATATCGAAGTATATTGACAGTGAATTGACTGATGAAGAAGATGTTCAGCTTAGGAAATTACTTTCCGAAGATGATTTTGCAAGAGACAAGTTCGATTCTGCTGTTACTGTACATTTGGCGATGAAAGAGGATTCACAATCAATAGAGCCTCCTGAAGACATTTACAGGCAGACTGAAGATATAGTATTGATGAAAATCCTGGCAAACCAGCCAATAATTACAGAACGACCATTATTTTGGAGACGAAATCAGCTTCTTGCAGCTATGATTGTTTTTTTCATTCTGAGTTTCGTATTTCAGATTGATGACATGTATCTCGGAAATTTAAAATCCGTTCCCAATAACTCTTTGACTTCTGTCCAAGATGATAATCAGGAAAATACATCCGCACAATCCGGCAGAATTACACATTCAGGATTGCGTCCTGCTGCTCCAATGCCCAATAGTGATGACATAACACTTTCTGATGCTGCAGCAAATGGCAGTGGTGCAAGAAGTGCAGGAATTATTGTTTCCGATGAGATAGGTGGTTCTGAAGAAAAAAAGGATGGTCCTATGACTTCTACTCAGTTACAGCCCGCACCACCGGTTACAGAACATGTACTTCTGTACGAAAAAAACGAACAACTAAAACCTGGTTCTGAAATCAATCATTCGGTTGTCGAAAAAAGCAGAGTGACAAGGATTGACGGAGAGATTTATAGTATATCAGATTATAATATCAATGAAATATTAGTAAATAAGCCGGTTTCTGAAACCGAAATTAAAGGAATCAATTATGAATCCATGCCGTTAAAAACAGGTGAAAAAACGAATATTACATTTTCATCATTCCTTGGTACTGACTTTGTTCGCACCGGATTTGGCGAAGACGAAGATTTGGCAATTACAAACTTCTCTCAAAGCATTGCTTACTCTATCGACAGTGATGAAAAAATGGGTATTGAAATCGGGTATTCGGAATATGCGTACAAAGAGAATGTAGTCCTGCCTTCTCCGCTTCAGTCTCTTTCGAAAGTAAAATCACAGTTGTTAGAAACAACTGAATTAGAAATGCCTATTGGTGTAAATTGGTTTGAAAGTTCTATCACATTGGAAAGGCAAAGGCAATTTGTCTGGGGTTCTGCTTTCTATGAAAGGTCATTGCTGAGTAATTCAGATGTTTCACTTGAAGGAAGGCTCGGTCTCGGAATGTCGTATGACGGACCTTTGGGATATGGAAGGATTTTTGGTAAATATAATTTTCTTAACGGATTTGCTGTGACGGTTGGAACTGAAGGAAGAGTATTCCAGGTAACATTACCCGGCGAGAAAACGGGTAAAAAACTGAAATCCACAGGAACTATAATTTACGGATTTCAAATAAATTTTTAATAGCTGTTAACATGTTGATTTATAAGCAAATAGAAAAAATTAATAACGGGTAGTAATGAGATGTTATAAATTATAACAATCAAAAAGAAATTGTTATATTTGAAGATTGCTTAAAATCGGATTTAGAATTTATTAGTTAAAATTATTGGAGGACTTATTATGAAATTGTTACGCTTTCTCATTACACTAAGTACAATTTTATCGCTTTTTTTTGGTTTGAATTCTGGTGCTTTTGCAAGAGAATTAAAGATACAAAATCCTGAAATGGACAAGTTGATAGCTCCCTTTGCTATCAGAAGGAGCCCAACCATTTACATATAATGCAGCAAAAAACACTTTAGTTACAATTAAACGAGGATATGTTAATACAGATTCCTTTCCAAGTTATAGTGGTGAAAATACAAAAGATAATCTTTTCCTTTTAAAATCCAAAGATTGGGGACATACTTGGTCTCAACCAAAATTATTATATAATTCAAAAACTGATGGTGGTGGAGATTACGGAACAGCAAGATATCCGAGTGTATTCTCCTTCATTTATGAAGATTCACCAGATTCACTTGCACATGTATATACAGCTATAACAAACAAATCAACCGGTTGGTATGGCTACATTGATGGTTTATATGATGGTACTAGTTATTATGCAGCATCTAGTGTCGATTTCCAGTCAGGCGGGAATACTTATGTTTGGTCAAATGGGTATGATATTCAAACAAGAGTTCTTGGCACACTAAAAGGTACTGATGCGTTAGGTATTGGAGTCGGTGGCGTTATACCACCTACAGGGAATCCAACAGAAAGTCTAAACAATTTTGCTACAAGAAAAACAATCGTATTTGATGAATGGTTAGCAAATATGCCTCCACAGTGGACAACTGATAAATTTAATCCTGCAAATTCAAGGGATAGTATAAGAAGTTCTTCAATAACGGATTTTAAAATTGATGATAATAAAAAAATGTATGTTATTGTTGTCGGAAATTTTGTTAATGATACATATAATGATAGAATGAAAATTGGAGTTTCTACTTCGAGTGATTTTGGAGAAACTTGGACTGACTTCGATATTTGTTCACATCAATTAGTCAGGGATTATGCAACTGCAAAAGGATTTGACCCAGATAGTGCTTTTGTAAATTATACTAACCAGGGAATTGCACTATTTAATAATGGAGATATTAGTACCATGGGGCTTTTATTTGATGGGGCAATTGATGGAATTTCTCAGCCGGATAGTTTGCAGCTTCGTGAAATCGTTGAATTATACAGAGAAAATAATAATTGGGGTATTAGAAAAATTGCTGACCATTCGGGTACTTTTATAAATTATAAACCGTATCCTGCTCAAGGTGACCCTTCAAATAATCAACTCGGTTATGAAATGCAAATGACAAGAACTGTAGATGGCAATGCATTATTATGTAAATATATAGTAGTATATTATACTTTTAATGTGAATACTCAACAAAATGAAATTTACACTACTGATGTTTTTGTTAATGGAAGATATAAAAATTCTTCAAGTTGGGGAGAGCCGATTAATATTACTAATAGTGATGAATTTGACAAAATTACCTGGCTACCTGACCTTGTTCCTAATGGATTAAATAGCGTACCATTATTAAAGCTTCAAAGTATGTATGCACCTGGTGATGATGATGCAACAAAAAAAGATAAGCAATTATATAATGAACTATATAATCAATATGTTCAAATTGGATTTTTCGATGCTCATACTGTTCTTGACGTAAATGAAACCAATGATTCAAAATCGGAAATTCAAATCACAAGTATATATCCTAACCCTGCTGATAATAATGCTGAATTTAATTTCATTCTTCCGAATAATGCTAAGTATGAAATTTCTGTCAGCGATTTGATGGGCAGAGTTGTTAAGAATATGATTAGTGGCGTCGGAAACGAAGGACTTCAGTCGGTTAAACTGAACACAGCCGATTTGCCGCAAGGTGCATACTATTGCACAATCAGTTCAAATGGACAGAGAGCAACCAAAATGATTACGATTATAAGATAAAATAGATATTAAATTTTAGGAGAGCATTTATGCGAAAATTATTGACTTTATTTTTAATTGGTTTTTTAATACTTCCTCTCTCAACTTATGCCAGTATATACGGTACATTAAAAGGCAAAGTTGTAGATGAAGAAGGTAAGCCTGTGATTGGAGCTACAGTCAGGGTGATGGGTACTCCCCGCGGTACTTACGTTAAAGAAAAGGACGGAAGATTCACAATCGTTAATATCAATTCAGGTGAATACCAGGTTCAGGTTACTGCAGTCGGTTATTCCAAATATACTATTACAGCAAGGATATCAGCTGATGAAACGACAGAAATCAATGTTAAGTTAATTTCCGAAATAAAAAAGATGGGGGAAGTTAACGTTATCGGTACAAAAGAAATGGTAAATAACACTGAAATCGGAACAAAAAGAAAAATCACATCCGACCAGATTTCAAACGTTGCACGCGAAGGTATTCAGCAGGTAATTGCAATGAGTGCCGGAGTAGTGTCAGGATATAATGGTAATGGTTATAATATACGCGGAAGCCGTGAAACAGAATCGCAGATAAGGATTAACGGTTTGGATGTCGGCAGTCAGTTTACAGGTGGTTTCGGACAGGGAGGTATTAATTATTTCCCGATGATTAGCCAGCTTGCTACAGAAGAGGTGCAGGTTTTAACAGGGGATTTTTCTGCAGAATACGGAAATGCTCTCGGTGGGATTGTTAATACTGTAGCAAAATCAGGCAATACTGAAATATATGATGGCTATATGAGATGGAGAACCGATTTAAATGGTTTATGGGGTTCCGCACTGTCAGATATTAAATTAGTTGACGATGGTAGTGTTTTGTCTGCAGTGCATACAGGTAGCGGACCACAATACCAGGGACCAAATCAAAATAAAATTGAATTTGGTGTAGGTGGACCAATCCCGATTCTAAACAATTCTTCATTCTATTTGTCAACGACTTATATGTATGAAAAATATAGAAATTCTTCTTATGAAATATATGCTCCGGTTGACAGGAATAATCCCACTCAGGCACCCCAGAATATGGGGCAAATGCCAAATAACAGGAGCTGGGTGAAAAACATTTCTTTGAATACTAAGTTTGGAATATCCAATGACATCTATTTAAGTCTTTACGGAATGTGGGGACTGACAAATCTTGAAGCTGGAAATAACGCTACATTAAGGCAGTGGTATTATGCTAATGATGTAGGCATTATAAACGGTGTTTCAAACGGATTACCCGAAAGAGTTGCAAAGCAAGTTGTTTTCAATACTCTTATCACCAATATTATGGCACGTATCAACCATACTTTGACAAGTAAAAGTTTTTATGAGTTTACAGTGTCAAATAATACGAATGGAGATGAAACTTCGAAGCGAAATCTCTATCCCGATTATTCAGTTGATGATTTTATAAATGGAAGATATCCTTCAGCAGACGAAATAAGGAATCCTAAAGTTGACCCGGATTTCTTTACTGGATTTAACTTATGGTATCCTACTGATGTGGGGGGTTATAATAATAACTATCAGTTCGTTAAGGGAGCCAACAGAATTATTGATGAATTTGAATCAACTACAACACCCGGTATTTCAGCCGACGGATTTCTGAAAATGGCTTCTAGAATAATAAATCCTATAACAGGTTATATAGAAGGAGATGCAGATTTTTCCGGAACACGAAATCCATACGGGGCAGCATTTGCCTCGGATATGGGAATATTAAACCCATTTGTTACACATGGAAATTCCAGAAATTTTGAATTCAGAAACAGTAATTACTGGCAAATAGACGGCAGCTATACTCAAAGTATTGACGGTGAATTTTCACATATGTTAAAAGCCGGTATGGATTTAAGATTTTATCAGCTTGACAGACATCAAAATAGTTTACCGTGGACAGATAATCCATTTTTCGATGTTTATACTGATAAATGGGGTGGAAATCTATATGCACCTGACACAGCTTCATGGGAGGCAACAAGTAAACCTTATAAACCGATTTCAGGTGGTATATTTGCTCAGGACCAAATTAGATATAAAGATATTATAATTAGTCCCGGACTCAGAGTAGATTTCTTTTTACCTCAATCAAGATTCAGATTGCCAAGCGATAAGTTTGTATCAATAATGGATTCAGCCGGATTCGATGATTCGAAGTTAAAAGTCCAGGTTAGCCCAAGGATTAATATTGCTTACCCGATAACCGAACGCTCGAAAGTAAATATTTCTTATGGCATGTATTTTAAAATTCCTGAACTACAAAATCTTTATGATGGATTTGGGAGTGCAAGGTTGAGAGGCAACCAGATATTAGGCAACCCCAATATAGATGCACAGAAGGAAAATTCTTATTCAATTGCATATACAAGTCAGTTATCTGATGATTTTGCTTTTGATGTTACAGCATATTATAAAGACATTTATAATCAGATTGGAACTCTTTATCGTGCTGTTTTGCCTATTCCCTATTATCAATATACAGTTTCTGAATATGGAAATTCGAAAGGTCTTGAATTCACATTCAGAAAAAGGGCGAACCAGGTTGACCATATCGGATTTGAAATTAATTATGTAATTGCATCGGTTACAGGAACTTCTACTAATGCCGGTGATAACTATTTATTACAGACAGACCCGTTCACAGGACAACAGACCTATCCTTTGACAGAATATCCCCTGAATTACGACAGAACACATAAAGTTAATTTTAATTTGAACTTTAATTGGGGAGAAAACCAGGGACCTTCAATTGCAGGAATTCAACCTTTAGAAAATACTGTAATAAGTTTAACCTCAGTTTTTCAAACAGGAAGACCTTATACAAAAGTAGATTTGAAAGGTCAGCAAGTTGGAGAAAAGAACGGAGAAAGAGGACCTACATATTGGATGACAGACCTAAGGTTATCAAAGCAATTTTATTTCAAGGATTGGTTTGGAGAAGGTGCCGGTAAAACTTCAATTGAATTTTTTATAGATATATTTAATCTTTTCAATCGCAGAACTGCATCTGATTATTATGTTATAACAAACGACCCGGATAATGATGGTGTTAGCTTTTATATAAGAAAAGGAAGCTTTTCAGCAGCATCATTATATAAAGAAGCAGATTTTTCAATTCCTGCATCTCTTGCTGCTGACCAGTACGATAATTTTGGAATTAGAAAATATAATGCAAATGCAGATTTTGACCATAACAATATTGAAACACAGGAAGAAAAATTTATAGCATATCAGAATATGCTTGAGGATGCCAAGAGGCTATTACCGACTTATCTTGTTCCAATGAGAATATGGTTTGGTATTTCGTTCAAATTCTAAGTCAAATTGATATAATAAAAAAATAAAGGATATAACATGAAGACATTTTGGAAAAAAATAATAATTACATTATCCATTCTGTTTATTATCTTTTTGAGCAATGAATTGTTAATTGCCAAATCAAATCCTTCAGCAAAAGATAAAAATAAACAGGATGAAATTCTTAGAACACCTAATAATACATTTGACCTTCAAAAAAACACTGTTAGTAATATTGAGTTTTATACTACCAACTATGGAATTTTTGGTCTCGATATTTTGAGAAATATCGGTGGAGGTAAATGGCCCCGTAATTCTTTAAATCAATATATTTTCGGTGGAGGTGTTTGGTTAGCCACACAAAAAAGATATCCTTCAACTGATACAACATTGAGAAAACTTGTTGAAATATCTTATAATCCCAATAGTGGTGCTGGTTGGATGGTTCCGGGAAGAATGGAAGACAATCAGCCTGCAGTAGACCTGAATGAAGTGAAAGCTTACAGAACTTATTTTTCAACTGATTTTAAGAAAACCGAAGGAACCCCTCAGAATCCTAATGACGGACCAAACTGGCCTATTTGGGATACGAGTACAAATCCTGAGGATACATTAAAGAAAGACAGGTACTTCGGAAAATTTGTATATGATCCGGACCCTGAATCTACTCTCAGAACTGTTGCAAAATATCCTAAGGGACCAGCATTTATATCTGGAGAGGATATATTCTGTACTTTTAAGGATACTGACCTGAGTTATTATGACGGAGGTGAAAGTTCAAGAAGACCTCTTGGCTATCCTTTAAATTTACAATACGAGCAGATGATTTATTCCTGGGGATTTGGTGATTACCGTGATTTCATTTTTATTAAATATGAAATCATTAATTTCTCAAATGACACATTATGGAATAGCTGGGTTGCACCTGTTATGGACGTCGATATCGGATTGATGCCAAGCCCGGTTGCAAATAATGACAGGGTAAAATTTTATAGTACTGATCCATCACTGAATTTAGCAATTCAATGGACCAATGCCGAACCTGCAAGCGGTGAAAGAGGAAAAGGTTTCGGATATCTCGGTTTTGATTTTCTTGAAAGTCCGGCAGTAGATTCGAACGGATTTCTCAGAAGAGATAAAAAGTTTTATAATAATTCGGAACAGCTTGGATTAAAAACTTTCAAAAACTGGAATATAGAAGAGGATATTAACGAAGATGAATCCCGGTACAACACAATGGCATCAGGTGTCAGAGACGGAGACAATGGAGTAGGAGACAAAAGATTCATGATGTCAACCGGTCCATTCTCTTTACTTCCCGGCGACACTGTTAGAGTGGTTGTCGGTATGATACTTGCCGGTCCTGCAACAAAGAAAGATGCTGACGGCACCGACGAAGATGCAGCAGAATTGGTAAGAAAAGATTTATTCGCACAAAGTGTATACGATAATAATTTCAGGGCTCCTCAACCGCCGGAGTTAGCTAATTTTACCGGTTATAAGCCCTTAAATAATGCAATGATTGTTACCTGGGACAGCACTTCTGAAAACTCCTATGACCCTATAGAAAACGGATTGGGATTTATGGGTTACAGGCTTTATAAAGCCAGGAGATTTGATTTGGATTCATTTGATGTCGACCAGATTCAGCCAAGCAATAAAAACAATAACAGGGGACGCGGTCCTCTCGGATGGAAGGAAATTGCACATTGGGAAATGCCGACTCCATTTTATAAATCAAGTTATAGAATCGGCGGTAATCCAGATGATACTCAATATCCTTTCATAGATTCTTTGAGAATTGTAGGTCCGAATATTGTTAATAATGTTGTGGACAGAACATCAATAAAAGTCATGAGAATCGGTAGAGGAATGATGCTTGCATACCCGGAATCCTGGGTAAGGCAATTTCTCAGCCCTATTACTGGTGGATATAATATTCCGGTCATTATGGGTATCGATACGGCATTAAATGCCCAGCCATGGGGACCATTTTTCACTGCACATACACAGCCGGCTGATTTCCCGATTTATTTTGACCCGTTCAATCCTCAAAGTAAAAAACATTATTTACTTGAT
>JACRLY010000075.1:0-32210 GCA_016219595.1 Ignavibacteriota bacterium
TTATGGAGAAATCAAATGTTAGAAGAAATTTTAGTCCCGATTTTTTCAATTATGTGTACTTTTGGTTCGATTGCCTTTATTACTTATATATTTTTCATCACAAGGCACAAGGAAAGACTTTCACTTATTGAAAAAGGAATTGATGCAAAAATATTCATGACTGAAAGAAAACCACTCTATATACTTATGAAATTAGGATTGGTATGTATTGGAGCAGCCATCGGAATTTTATTGGGAAATCTCTTTCATACATCTAAACTAATGGAAGAAGGTGTGGCTTATCCATCGATGATATTTTTATTTATTGGTATTGCCCTGGTATTATCATACTTTATCGAAAAGAAACTGAATAACAAAAGTTAAATAAAATGAATCCCAACCTTTCGTTTGGTATACTTTATTTTTTTTATTAAATGTCATGGCGGGTTTCGGCTGAGCCATGACTTTTATTTATTTAATTTATAACTGCCCTCAGCAAAACCCAGACAGGTATATTTTTATTATCGTATAAATTATTAGCTAATTACTAGCTCAAAATTAAATATATTTCAAATTATTTGCATCAACTATAATATATTTTAGTTTGACCAAAATTATAGACTGTATAAAACCACTAATATTTTAATTAGAATCTATTTTGTGGAACTATATTATTTCACAAACGTAATGAACAAAAAAAACTGTAAATTTACTGGATTATATATTGATGAATTATGAAAATCAGAATTTTAATATTTTTACTATCTATCATTGCAGTTACAGCTCAAACAACTTTTGATTTCAGCGGGTACTTGTATGATGTACCAACATTTTACTTGAAACCGGCATCTGCAGAATTCCTTGGAATGAAAAGCGGCGAAGATGTTTATCCGATGAACCTCACACGACTGAGATTGAGACCGACACTTAATTTCAGTGAAAATTCAAGAATAACGATGCAGTATGAAGCCGATGTTCTCTATTCGAAATTCCCATTGTTCTTATCGGAAGGAACAGGAATGACAAACCGCCAGGCAGTTGACCTTCACCAAAGGTTTTACAATGAAAATAATTTGACAGCACAGTATTTCATTGATGTTCTTTATTATAAACATATATTTGATTTCGGAGAAGTAGTATTCGGGAGGCAGGTTATATCATGGGGAGTAGGAAGAATATGGCAGCCGACAGATTTGTTTAATCCACTCAACCCTGCCAATTTCAGCAAACTGGAAAAGGATGGAGCAGACGCCCTATCGGCAAAATTTTTCATAGGCGATTTCACCGATTTGGAAATGGTATGCAATTTCAGGGAGAATATTAAGGATTACAACTATGGAGCAAGATTCCGTACAAATTTCAGCGAGTATGATGTATCGGTTATGGGAGGATATTTCGACAAGAAAGTAATTGTAGGCGCGGATTTCACAGGAAATTTTTTTAATGCGGGATTGAGAGGAGAAGGGACTTATTCTTATAATCCAAAAGTTACAGATTCCAATTATGTGCGATTTATTTTAGGTTTGGATTATCAATTTACTTCAGAATTATACGCATTGCTCGAATACCAATTCAACGGAAGGGGAACGGCATGCAAAGAATGTTATGACATTATTAGTTTAATGAGAGGTGAAATACAAAACGTAGGTTTGAATTATATAACAATTCAAAGTAATTATAAAATACATCCACTTGTAACAATCAATGCGGGGACAACGATGAATATAAATGACCAGAGCGGATATTTTAATGCAGGAATTACATATTCTATATTGGAAAGCTTGAATTTATCACTCGGCGGAATGTATTTTCTGGGAAGTGGAAAAGATGAATTCTGGTATTATCCATCAGCAGTGTATTTAAGCGGGCAGTGGTTTTATTGACAATTTCAGGTATGGGAACATCTACCGTGGAATTACGTATATTATCATAAAAAAGGAGTGAAAGATGAATAAAATAATTTTTGTATTGATAGTTTTGGTTTTGTTGTACAGCAACTCTTTTTCTCAAAAAGCAGTGGATATTATTCAGAAAGCAGAAGGAGCTATTAAAGGTGAATCCAGTTACGGTAAATTTACAATGAATATTGTTACACCCGAATATCAGCGTTCGATGACTATGCAGAGCTGGTGGGTGGGAAATGAAAAATCACTTATTGTAATTATAGCACCAAACAAAGACAAAGGTAATAAGACATTAAAAATTAAAAATGAGCTTTGGAGTTACTTGAAAAACACAGAAACCACAATGAAACTGCCTGCTTCGATGATGCTCCAATCCTGGAATGGTTCCGATTTAACTAATGACGATTTGGTAAGAGAATCCAATTTAGCAATTGATTACAATTCAATCATACAAAAAGAAGAGGAAATCGGAGGTGAGAAATGCTGGAAGATTGATATGACACCAAATCCACAAGCTGCAGTGGTATGGGGGCATATTTACTATTGGGTGCGTCAAAAAGATTATCTGCCCGGTTTAATCCAGTATTATAGTGAAAAAGGTGAGCTTGTGAGGTCTATGAAATTCTCTGATTTCAAAAATATGGGCGGGAGATTTATACCGACAAAATGGGTAATTGAGAGTAATAAGAAAACAGGTCATTATACGGAATTTATTTACAATGAAGTGAAATTTGATGTTCAGATACCCGATAAGATTTTCTCTTTCAGGGAACTTGAGAAATAATGCAGAATTATGAATTCTGAATTTTGAATTGTGGATATATATATTAAATAAATGAAATAGAATTAATTATTGCATAATCATTATTCAATTTAAACTTTTTAAGAAAAAGGATAAAAATTTGTTACTGAAATTAAAAATGGCATGGCGAAGTGTTTGGGGTAACTGGCGACGTACGGTTATTACAATAGCAGCAATAGCATTTGCTACATTCCTGACAATAATTTTCTCAGGTGTAAATGACGGCACTTACGGAGCAAATATCAGGATGACATGCGATTTGTTCACAGGCTATATTCAGATTCAGAAAAAAGGTTATATAGAAAATCCTACTCTAACAAAAACTTTTGCATATACTCAAGAATTAGAAAAAAAATTAAATTCAATACCAAACCTAAAAGGATTTACAACAAGAATTATAACTGAGGGATTAGTCAGCTTCAAAGATAAAACCACAGCAGCTTCAATAGTAGGATTAAGCCCGGAAGGAGAGAAAGAAGTATCAAAGTTAAAAGAGAGATTAAGAAAAGGGACGTTCATTAATGATGCATCAATATATGATATAGTCGTTGGATATAAAATGCTCGATAACCTGAAAGCAAAAATCGGCGATACTATAGTTGTACTGACATCAGCTTATGACGGTTCGATGGGCAACCTGAAATTTAGAATAGCCGGAACATCAAAACTTGGGTCACCGGATTTGGATGCAATGTCGCTTTTCATGCATATAGATGCGGCAAAAGAAATACTTGCTATGAACGATAGAGTTTGTTCTGTGGTTATTTCATTAAATAATCTCGATGATATACCTCAAGCAAAAAAGCAGGTATCTTCAGTACTGCCTAATGACCTGGTGGCACTCGGCTGGGATGAAGTAAATCCTGAACTGAAACAGATGATGGATATGGATGCATCGAGTAATATGATATATTATGCACTTATTATTATAATTATTTCATTTGGAATAATGAATACTGTTTTGATGTCAATCACCGAAAGATTCAGGCAGTTCGGTGTTATGCTGGCAATCGGTATGAAGAATTTAAATTTGGTTAATATTGTTTTTATAGAATTATTAATTATTATTATCTTTGGTTTATTCTTAGGTAATCTTACCGGTTATTTAACAAATTATTATATTATGGCTCATCCAATTCCATTAGGAGGAGAAATGGGTAAATTTTACGAGGAGTATGGTTTTAAACCGGCAATTTATTCCTCAATTGCGCCAAAGATATTCATCTCGACAAGTATTACAACATTCATTATTTGTTTGATTGTATTTCTTTATCCTGCTTTCAGAGTGATGAGATTGGAAGCGCTTAAAGGTATAAGATACACATGATTTTGGAGTAAAGAATTATGTTTTTTAAAATAGCAATACGGAATCTGTTAAGAAATAAAAGAAGAACACTGATTATTTTATCATCTATTATAATTGGTGTCTCGGCTACCCTGATTTATGACAGTATAAATGCGGGGATGATTACGCAAATGCTTGTAAATCAGATAAACACTTATTATTCGCATATACAGATCCATAAAAAAGGATTCAATGACAACAGGCTTGTAACAAGTTATATACCCGATTATAAAAAAATTGAAGATGTAATAAAAAATCAATCGTATATAAAACATTACAGTAAAAGAGTAATTGCATTCGGAATGCTCAGCAGTGCAAACAGTTCGGCAGGAATATCAATGATAGGAATAGAGCCGGATAAGGAAAAAAAGGTCAGCGATATTCACAGGATGGTTGTCGAAGGCAGATATCCCAGCGGAAAATCAAATGAAATATTAATCAGCAAAAGAATGGCAGATAAACTCGAAGTTACACTTGGCGACAAAGTTGTTGCTATGGCTGCTGACACAAACGGGAAAGTCAATTCGGAACTTTTCAGGATTGTTGGAATATATCGCTCTCATACAGGTGAGTTCGATAAGGTATTTGTTTATGTACCAATCGAAAATGCGAGAAATATACTTGGTATAGGTGATAATGTAACTGAAATATCATTGATAACCGAAAATGCAGACAGTACTTTTTCATTTAAGAAACAGTTAAATTCTGCACTAAATAATTCCGGGTATGATATTTCAAAATCAGAAATATTGACATACCAGGAGTCCCTCGCTATGATTATGTACCTGATTGATATCTGGAAACAGACTTCAATTATCATATACCTGATTATAGCCCTGGCTGTGCTATTTGGGGTAATAAATACAATGCTGATGTCAGTTTTCGAAAGGGTAAACGAAATCGGTGTGCTTATGTCAATCGGCATGAAAAATTCAGGTATTTTCAAAATGATTGTTCTCGAAGCATTTATGTTGGGATTAGTTGGGACTGTAGCCGGGTTTATTATCGGCATACTGATATTTCTTCCTTTGTCGCACAACGGAATAAATCTCGGTATGTATTCCGAAAGTATGTCATCATTCGGATTAAATAATATAATCTATCCTGAATTAAATTTAATGGTTATTATAAATTCATTGTTTATTATGCCACTGGCAACTGCATTGGGTGCGTTTTATCCTGCACGTAAAGCAATAAAGCTGCAACCGACTGATGCTATGAGATATGTATAAAAAGGATGAAAAATCCCCTTAATCCCACTTTTTCAAAGGGGGAAAGATTTAAAAAAAAATGAATTGAGGTTGAAATGGAAATAATAAGATTGGAAAATATCAGTAAAATTTATGAAGACCACGGGATTCCCGTACAGGCATTGAAAGATGTAAATTTAGAAATTGACAAAGGTGATTTTGTCGTTATTGCAGGACCCTCAGGTTCCGGAAAAACTACATTATTAAATATTATAGGTTCACTTGATGTACCGACTGAAGGGCATGTGTTCCTCGAAGGAGAAAATCTTACTCACAAGAAAAAAAGAAAACCAGGTTGAGAAAAATCGGATTTATTTTCCAGGCATATAATTTACTTCCGGTTTTAACGGCACTCGAGAATATAGAATTTTCGATGATGCTTCTCGGTTTATCTGATAAAGAACGTCACAAAAAAGCCACGAAAATAATGGAAGAACTCGAAATCGCTGAACTCGCAAACAAAAAGCCGAACAAAATGAGTGGCGGTCAACAGCAGAGAGTTGCAGTGGGAAGAGCAATCGTCAATGACCCACTGCTCGTTCTTGCTGACGAGCCGACTGCAAACTTAGACACAAAGACAGCAAACGGACTTTTGGATTTGATGCAGAAAATGAACGAAGAAAAAAATATCACATTCGTTTTTTCATCGCATGATAAAAAAGTAATTGACAGAGCAAAGAAATTGTTTATACTCAAAGATGGGATTATTGTGAATGGGAATGGGAATGGAAAATAAAAAAAACCGGCTGAGGAAGCCGGTTTATTATGAGGTTCGTTTATCCTTATGTTTAATTCCCGCATTTTATCTCAGGAAACTTGTCTTTCCATTCAAGCCAGATGATATACTGTTCGGGTGTCAGTATAGTCTCTATCCTTGTGAATAAGTCCAATCTGCATGCCTTGAGTTCCACACACACTTCGAGACGTACTGGATTATCCCTCAATGCTGCCCTTGTTCTTTGATTTAATGATTTCAACGAGTCCCTCAGTTGTTCTCTTGTCCACCCCCCATTTTTCGCACTGTCAATCAGTTCTTGCCTTTCCTGATTCGCCGAATCTATGATTGCTCTTTCAGAATCCCTGAGCAATATCATTTGTGTTTTCACACAACTAATATGGTCCTGGATATATATCTTTATTGAATCAATCTGTTCGGTTGTCAGGTTGAGATTTCGCAGTACAAATCCTAAATGAATTTTGTATCCTCTTTTTTCCTTTTTAAAATTATGTTTGTATTGACCATAATGATTCCCGTTATCCTCGTGCTTCCATCCCATTGATTCACAATCATCGTCTGAATAACCGTAAGCAGGTAACATAATAATCATACTTGATTCATCACAATCACTAAAATCACTTTCAGTATTATCGATAATAATAAGTTCAAAATCTTTGGAACTGAATGAATCTTCAGTTGTATTCGGACTGGTTAAGGGTTCTTTTGTGCATGAACTGATTCCGAGAATCAATCCAGCAGCAAATAACCATAGTAATAAATAATTTATTTTTTTCATATTACATCTCCTCTTTATATTTCTAAATGCTTCTATTATGTCCGGCACTCATTATTTTGGTTTTAATGATTGTGTCTGCCGTTCTATATCTAATAACACAAAAAATTGAATTTGGTTGCAAAATTTTTTTTATTGATTCAAAGTAATTGAAATTTATTTGGATATGTAATAAAAAAAAACCGGCTAAGGAGCCGGTTTTATTATTAATTATTTTTTTTTCTATTATTGACTTTGTCCGCAAATAATTTCAGGAAGATTGTTTCTCCAATCGAGCCAAATTACCAATTGTTCTTCTGAAAGCAGTGCTTCAATACCATCAAGCAATGTCTCCCTGCATAATTTTATTTCTTCGCAGACTTCAACTCTTACAGGATTGTTTTTCAAAGCTTCCCTTGTTCTCTGAGCCAAATCCTTCAATGCTTGCTTCAACTGTTCTCTTGTCCAGCCCTCATCTTTAGCAGTCTGCATAATTTGTCTTCTTTCCTGGTTTGCTGCCTGAATTATTGTTCTTTCCGATTCACGCAATCTTTGCATTGCAGTTCTGACACAATCCATATGTGCCCTCAACAAGACTTTAATTGCATCAATTTGTTCCTGTGTCAAATCCAGTTGACGAAGTATCATACCAAGATGGAGTCTTTGTCCTCTGCCGTTTCTCATATCACCAAATCTTCCGCCATCCATCATAGAACCGCGTCCACTGCCCCAGCCCATAACCTGGCAATCTTCATTAGAATAACCATCCGGGGGAAGCATCATAAATTCACTTGTTTCAGTTGCATCCTGAATATCGCTCTGTGTGTTGTCAGAAATGGGTAACTGAAACTCGGACGAACTGTACATATCATCTGTAGGACTTGTTGGATTTTTCTGACATGAACTTACTGTCATTAATAATCCTATGGCAAGCATTGACAAAAATAAAACTCTGAAATTTTTCATATATACACTCCAATTTTTAATTTATAAAAAAATTATTTTGAATCTTGGACACATGGTATTACTATTTGGTTTAATTTTAATTTCAAATAAATCATCATTCCTTAAATAATAACACAAATATATATTAAAGGTTGCAAAAATAATTTTATTATTAATTAATAATTATAGGGAATTAATACTAATACTTATTAAATTCATCAATATTAATTACTTAGCGAATATTAAATTATTTGTTTAAAATTCTTTTTTATCAAATAATCTATTAATGATAGTTTAATTACATTTCTTTAATTTATCATAATCAATATTTTCCTTCTTCGTTTAAGAAGATGTAATTTTTGTCGTATATTATCAGTGGCAAAAAAATGAGAAAAATAAAATATCTCCTGTCAATCATACCCATTTTATTGTTATCATCATGTTTAGTAACTCTCAATACTTTATTCGAACCGAAAGATTATATTCAATTTGATTCAATTTTAGGAAAATGGGGAACACTGGATTCAAATAAGGTCGGAAGTTATTGGGAATTTGTTCAGCAAAAATGTGACAGCAACGAAAATTGCATTTCTTATAATTTAGTTCACTATGAAGTTAGTGGGAGCAAGGCAGGGGATACAGTAAATTTTTTTATTGGAATCGGCAAAATCGGAAAATCATATTTCATGGAAATATCACCAAATGACATAACTTCAAGTACTGATAAAACAGGCATTGAAAAAATTGATAATTCGTTTTATAAAATGCATATTTTAAGAGCAAACACAATTCATAAGATTAACATTTTAAACGATACTCTACTGCTGTTAGGAATAAACAACGTTTGGTATGAAAATAATGTATTGAAAGGCAGAGTAAAATTATCTCACGTATCAAGAAAAAATGCAGAGGAGGAAATCATTACTGCTTCAACAATGGAATTGAAAAAATTTGCTAAAAAATTTGCGGAACATAAAGAGGTATTCACTGATACTCTAATGCTTGTTAAATTAAAATAATAATTGCTAAAAATCAGATTGTTGAAAATTTCCCTTTATCATCTCTCATAAGTTTCATAACTTAAACAACATATTATTGTACAAATCGTGTCTATTTATGATTAAATTAAATCATAGAGAGCAGCAGAATGAATGTTGAACAAGAAAGCAAGAAAAATATTGAGAACTGTTGATGTGTTAATAA
Source organism: Ignavibacteriota bacterium (assembly GCA_016219595.1). Lineage (GTDB taxonomy): Bacteria > Bacteroidota > Ignavibacteria > Kapaibacteriales > UBA2268 > XYC2-FULL-35-21. The sequence continues at coordinate 8,919 of JACRLY010000075.1, forward strand.
TATTGGTTGCAATATCTGTTGCAGCTACAGTCAGAATATCATACTCTTTGTACAGTCCCGGAGGATATGAACAGAAAATAGCTTTCTTCAAACCGGTTATAGATAAAATGCTCAAAAAAGGCGGAGACAGCACATTTATTTATTCACTCATTACCGATATCCGTACAAAATTCAACGAAAGATATGTTAAAATTAACGTAACAGGTTTTTTAAAAAAAGCAGATTATTCAAACAATTATAATTCATTCTCAGTCAGAAAGTGCCGCGAGTTTATAAGAATTAATTTCAATGTCCTTGATAAATGCGAAAAAGAATACAATATACCAAAGGAAGTAATTACATCTGTTCTTTGGGTTGAAACAAAACATGGTTCATATCTTGGAGATAACCACTTACCAAGTGTATATATAAGCACTGCAATGTGCGACCAGCCTGAGTTCATAGAATTGAATAAGAAGGAATTGCACAATAGTTATATCGGAGACACATCCGAATTACCGGCTCTCGAAAAGAAAATAATTGATAGGGCAAAAAAGAAATCAAACTGGGCAATCAATGAACTGTTATATTTAGGTAAAATCAATAAAGCTGCAACTATTCCGGTTCTCGATTTGAATGGTTCATGGGCAGGTGCATTCGGATTATCACAGTTTCTTCCGTCGAGTTATTTCAACTGGGCAGTTGATGGCAATGGCGATGGAGTGATTGACTTGTTCAATGTTGAAGATGCAATATATAGTGTTGCCAATTACCTGAAAAAGAACGGTTGGTCTGATACTTACGAAAGCTGGAGGAAATCGGTTTTCCATTATAATAATAGTAATGATTATGTGGATGCAATTCTAAAACTTGCCAACAAACTCGAAGTAAGTTCAATCAAAGGTGCTGCATCGGGAGCAGAAGGGAAATAATCTATTCCCTAATCATACATACATTCCGTTTCAATCCTTTCAGTTTGATTCGTTTTAAAGGACGGTCGTTGAAGATCGATTTAAATTCAGCATTTGTGAGATTTTCAATAAAATCTTTTGATAATTCTGTTGCATTATTATTCACCCGGAATCCTGACTCAGACGTTTGTTTTGCAAAACGGTTCCAGGGGCAAACTTCCTGGCAAATGTCACAACCGTAAATTCTCGATTGTGAATTACTCACTATATCGAGTGGTATTTCAACATAGGATTTTGTTTCTATTGTCCAATAAGAAATGCATCTTGTTGCATCAACCAAACCGGGTTTGATTATGGCAGAAGTCGGGCATCCTTCGAGGCATTTTGTGCAATCACCGCATAAGTCCCTGTGAGGTTCATCTTTTTCAAAATCTACAGTTGTAAGGATAATACCTAAAAAAATCCATGACCCGAATTCCCTTGTTAATATCAAGCTGTTTTTACCTTGCCAACCCACTCCTGCTCTTTGAGCCAATAACTTTTCCGGTAATGTACCTGAATCTACGAAAGTCATATTCGTACTTTCAGGAAATAGCTCTTTTATTTTATCGGCGAGTTGAACAAGTTTCAGTTTTATTAATTTATGATAATCCTTACCCCAGGCATAACGTGAAATCTTTCCTTTATTCGAATCGGAGTATTGTTCCTTAACCGGATTGTAATAATTAATCACAGTAACAATTGCTGTCTTGCAGCCATCGAGTATTAAATTCGGTTCAAATCTCTCATCTACATTGCGTTCAAGGTATTTCAATGTTCCATGCCTGCCCTCACTTATCCATTTCATGAATACTTCTTTTTCCTCATTAAAAGGTTCCGTATTCGCAAAACCGATTTTATCGAAACCGATAGATAGAGAATATTTGATTATCTTATCTTTATATGATTGTTCCACTATTATATTCAATAAAAATCGATAAATTATTTTTACGATTATGTATTAAACATGCAAAATATTATTATTCAAAGTTAAATTATTATTTTAATTTAATATAAAATTAAATAGGTAAAATGAAATTGAATTTTAAATTTGATTTAGAAGAATATAATAAAAAAAATAGATGAAGAAACCGGCTCTATTCTTTTTTATAAAAAAGAATATAAAGGTATTCCTGATAAAGTTATTAATGGCGATGGCTGGACTGTTGAAATGAAGGACGATTCTATTGTCGTCATAGATATATATAAACCAAAAATTTTAATCGAACAGATAATAAATTCTTATATGGATTCAACAGCCATTAACTAATATATATTTCAATTATCTGTTAAAAAAGAAACAAATATACTCTATAAATTCTCTCTCCACTTCGGAATTTCAAATTCGGGAAATTCAATATAAATTTTTCCCTCTTTTTCAATTATTTCATATTTCTTCAGACTCCTTAATCCTTGCAGGTGATTAATATTTTTCCCGGTTTCAAGTTCATAGGTCCAGCCATGCTCGGGACAGCTAACCTTCAAATCCTGAATTATACCGTCATAAATTTTATCCTGGTGTCGGTGGGGGCATATATTCGATAAGCAGTAAAGATTACCGTCTCTTCTGAAAACAGCTAATTGTTTATCCATATCATCGTCAAAAATGAACTGGTATCCTTTCCCATCATAAATATTTTTTGCATTGCAGAGAAAGATATATTCTTTATCGTTTTTAGTTAATCTGTCTTTTATATTTTCCAGGTATAGTTTTATCATATCAATAATGTGTTATTTCAATACTCTCCCCGGCTGTGAAGCTCTTACTGGTGGCAATAATTTTTGAAGCCTGAATAAAAGCATCGTGTTCATAAATTAAAGTCCACTTTTCTTCATAAGCACGGGAAAATATTCTCTTCTTTTCTTCAATCGAAAGAAGAGGATTATTATCATATCCCATAACGAAAGGTATATTGACATGAGCATGTGTTGGAGAAAGGTCTGCGCAATATAGCAAAGTTTGCTGCTCATCGGTAATTTTTACCAATTGCATCGAATTTGTATGTCCGAATACTGTATGAACACTTATACCGGGAAATATTTCACCGTTGTCCTCAAGCAGTTCAAGCATACCTTCAATAAGCAAAGGTTCATAATCTTCTTTTATAAATGATGCTTTATCCTTATCGGTCGGATTCATAGCCCATTTTAAATGGGACTTTTGTACATAATAACGGGCATTTGGAAAAGTAGGAACAAGCTTTCCGTTCCTGTATGTTGTGCTGCCGCCGGCATGGTCAAAATGCAGGTGAGTCAGTATAACATCTGTTATATCATTGAAATTTACGTTGAATTTTTGCAGGGCATTTTCAATTGATGATTGCTCACGGTCAATATTATAAATTTGTGCAAATTTTTCATTGAATTTAGTTCCGTTGCCGGTGTCAACAAGTATGATTTTTTCATCAAATCTTATTAATAAGGGTCTTGCTGATAATGGTATCCTGTTAAGTTCATCCCCTTGGTTATATGCTTTTGACCATAAAATTTTAGGGACAACACCGAACATTGCACCTCCATCTAATCCGAATACACAAGTTTCAACCGCATCTATATCAAATCTGCCTATTCTCATTTTATCAATCCAAAAATAATTGATTAAGACTTTTTTACAGGCAGATTATTTCACAATCTCCAAATTTAATTTTTTTAAAACTGGAAATTCCCTTTTATAATATTAGATTGATTTAGACTCTGCTTTCCCATTTTTGCATGGCATCGAAAAACAGGACTACGTTCTCAAGTATAACATCCCTTTTTTCTTTCGGCAAATATTCAAGAATTTCTTCATGAAGTTTTGTGTACTCTTTGATAACATTATCGATAAAACTAACGGCATCCGGGGTTATGTAAGTCTGAATACCTCTCCTGTCATTCTTATCAATTTGCCTGGAAATCAGGTTTTTGAATTCGAGTGAATTCAGAAGATGAGTGATTCTACCCGGGGTTAGTTTCATCTGCTGTGCCAGTGCTTTGGTACTAACTGCATTGTTCTCTTTAATAATTCTCAAGCACCTGAATTCAGCCGGGGTAAGTTTAAACTTACTGCTAAAGAACTGGTCTTTAATCTGACAAAATTTTTCGAGCTGAATTGTAAGGTTTGCCATCATTCGGGCTTGCTCATTTTGAATAGCTGAAATTTTTTTTTCGGACATAGAACACCAAACATTTATCAATGGATAACAATTTATAAAATAAATTTATTACAATTTAAAATAGTTTATGGTATTTTATAAATAAAATATTTGCCTTTCAATCGGACTATTAAGTCTGTAATTTATAAGTTGCAAACTCTTATATGACTTAATCTTCATGGATTATTTTTTTAAAATTATTAATTAAGGTAAATTTTGCTTGTTTATTTAATGTTAAGAAACTTTTACCAGAAAATTGGATATTAAATGAAATCTCGATAATTTTGTTGTTCTGATTTTTTCAATTTTAAAAATGATTATAATATAAAGGAGATAGTATTCTAATGGGTACAATGGAAAGAATGCGACAGACCTCGCCATATTTTCTCGCTGCTTTTGCTATTTTATTTGTTGGCTTCATGGTTGCCTCCGATGCAGACATTGGAAGCCTTCTCAGCCGCAAGGGGAATATTCAGACAGAAGAAATTGGTGTTGTCAATGGTGAAAAGATTTTATACAAAGACTTCGACCAAAAAGTAAAAGAGTTGATGGAGCAAAAACGCAAGCAGTCCGAAGACCCTAATGCACAAATTGATGAGGACCAGATTGTCAATCAGGTTTGGAGCCAGATGGTGGACGAAACTCTCCTCAAACAGGAAGCACAAAAAGCCGGAGTTATTGTTTCTGATGAAGAAATACTTGATGTCATGCTTGATAACCCGCCTGACTACCTTAGAAAATCTTTTACTGATTCAGCCGGAAATTTTAATAAGCAGGCTTATCTTGAAATAGTGACTGACCCGGAAAAAATCAAAGGGGCTTTGGGACCTAATGTTAGCGATGAAGAAAAGCAAAAAATAATCGAAGATTTTAAAATGAATCTGATTAACGTCGAAAAATACCTTAGGCAGCAAAAATTAGCTGAAGGATTGATTGGGGTTGTTTCTACTTCAGTTTCTGCTGTTTCTCCGCTTTATGCAAAAGAAAAATACACTAATGATTTCACATCCTCTGATGTTGATTTTATATTCTTCAGCAGGGATGAAATACAGGAAAACCAGGTTCAGGTTACTGAAAAAGACATTGCCGATTATTATGATAAACACAAAGAAGCTTACAAACAAAAACCTCAGAGAAGATTAAAATACATTAAATTTGATTTAGTACCATCTCTCGATGATACTATCAGAGCCGGAAAAAAAGTTGATAAAATTGCAGCCGACCTGAATTCTGCAACATCACTTCTCAGTAAAGACAGTATTTTTGATTTAAAGATGAGTGAATTTGGCGGCAATACCCAGGATTTTATTTTAATTAAGGATATACCCGAATTTAAGCTTAGCCTTTTGCAGAGCTTGAATAAAAATGATATTGTCGGACCGGTTATGATTCCTAACGGAATTATATTTCTCAGGCTTGATGATAAAAGAACAGGTGAAAAAGAAGTTGTAAAAGCAAGTCACATCTTAATAAATTTCGATAAAGGAAAAGACAGCGCCAGAGCAGAAGCAGAAATGGTACTTGCAAAAGCAAAAAGCGGCGAAGATTTTGCTGCGTTAGCACGTCAGTACTCACAGGATAAAAGTTCAGCAGCCCAGGGAGGCGATGTGGGTTACTTTGCTAAAGGTGCTATGGTTAAACCTTTCGAAGATGCTGCGTTTGCTGCTGAACCAGGCTCCATTGTCGGTCCGGTTGAAACCCAATTCGGTTATCATATTATAAAAGTAATCGATAAGAAATCTGAAGAAATCAAATACAGTGAGATTATTATCAGTCCCAATATTTCAACAACAACTAAGAATATGATTTTCAGAAATGCTTATTCATTCCAAAAACAGGTGGAGGAAGGACATTCATTCGATAATCTTGCTGAAAAATCAAAATACAAAGTTCAGCAGACAATGTTCTTTACAAAAGGTACACCTGTTCTCGCATCACAGTATATATCTGATTTAGCATTTGATTCTGAAGCAGGAACTGTTTTTCAGCCAACTGAATTGAAAAACCAGGGCGTGTTTGTCTGCACAGTTAGCGATGTAAGAGAAGACAAATACAGGCCATTGAAGGATATGAAAGATTATATAAAAGCACAGGTTACCAATATTAAAAAATTGGATGCATTGAAATCCAAAGCTGAGAATGCATATAGCAGGGTTGCAGGTCTCGATGCATTAAGCAAAGCCTCGACTATTGACCCATCGCTGCAGATAAAATCTCTTTCGGCTGTTCAGAATACCGGCAATGTTCAGGGTATCGGCGAAGATTTCGCATTTACGACCTATGCAACAACACTCCCGGTTTTGAGTATTTCAAAGCCGATAAGGGGTTCAATGGGTTATTACATTATGCAGGTGAAAAGCCGTGTTGCTCCTCCTGCAGAGAGCGTGAACAAAGGTTACAGGGAATACATCAGCAAAATGAAAAAAGATAATTATCAGAAGGAATTCTACCAGTGGTTCGGAAAAATTAAGGAGAATGCCGTAATAGAGGATTTCCGTTTGAAATTTTACAGAGACTATTAATTTGAAATAATTACTCTTAAAAAGTAAAATAGAAAGGTCCCCTTCCAAAATTGGATTGGGGATTTTTTTTTGATTGAATGGCAGTTTATTTCATTTACAAGTGTTTATATTCTATTCCCTGATAACTACAAAATTCGAAATACTTGCCAAAAATTTCTCAATAATAAGACAGAAAAAAATATCTAATTTTTCCTGGCTTTCATGGCTAGGATAATTTTATTAAAATCTTCGCTATCAAGGTAATAATGTGAATTGCAGAACTGACATACTAACTCGTTTTGATTTTCGTTCTTCATCGATTCAATTTCTTCCAGTGGAAGTGTGTATAGTTTATTGATGAAATTATTTTTGGAACAGCGGCAAAAAAAGTCAACTCTCTTACTTTTGATTATGTCAAAATCAAAAATAATATATGAACTTAAAATTTCAGCAAGGTCTTTTTGCATATTTATTTTATTGGCCAAAGATTCAGAATTTTTTAATTTGTTTTTTACTTCGGTAATTTCTTTACCTGAAGCACCGGGCAAAGACTGAACAATTATGCCTCCGGAATGAACTGTATTTTTTTCTTCATCGATTAATAAATCAAGTTTGACAAAAGTTGGAATTTGTTCAGAGCTTATAAAGTAATCTTCGATAATATCTTCAACCAAATCAGATTTAACTTCTATTATTCCGGTAACAGGTTCTCCCTTATCATAAAGAATTTTTGACAATTTAAAAAAACCATTTATATAAGGAACAATTTCTTTATTATGCAAATCATCACTTGTTTTGATAAATCCCCTTACTTCCCCAATAGGCATGGCTTCGGCATACACTTTTTGTATTAATCCATCACTCGTAATATCGAGTATAATTCTTTCTTCACCTTTGAGAAATGAAGAAATAAGAGAAGCAGATGTTAAATATTTAGCTAAATAAAAAGAAGAAAACTTATCGGTATTATGTTTTTCAATAGCAGTACTTATTGTGTGACTGTTCTTTACAATCGAGGCTCTGAATTTTCCTTTTTTATCCAAAACTGAAATAATTCTGTCAGCATTAAGAAATTTTGATTTTAATTCTTCGATATTCATAATATTTTCTTGATTATAAAATGAGTTAGGACAATTAAACTGAAGAATTATTATAGTAGTCAGCTAACTTTAAATGAGAGAAGTGACAACATTGAAATATATATAGATAGTTTCATATGAGCTGAAAATTAATTAAATTTGTAAATTGTGAAATTTATTTCTAAATAAAAAATAAAAATGGCAAAACCTTTAAGCGTTCTCTTTGTTAGCAGCGAAGCCTTACCTTACGTAAAATACGGTGGAGTTGCAGATGTAGCATATTCCCTCCCTTTAGCATTACGCGATTTGGGTCATGATATGAGAATAATGCTCCCCAAATACGGCAGTGTTTCTGAAAGGAGAAACAGGATTCATGAAATCAACAGGTTAAGGGATGTCCCCATACCTATTGGAAATCATTCTGAACCTGCAACTATTAAATCATCTTCAATCAATAATCCGAGAGCTAAAGTACAGGCATATATTACCACCAATAATAAGTATTTTGATGCAAAAAAAGGGATTTACAGCGACGCTAAAACCGGCAAGCCATATCCTGACAATCATGAAAGATTTATTTATTTTTGCCGCTCTGTAATCGAAACATGTTTAATATTAAGCTGGTTTCCTGACATAATTCATTGTAACGACTGGCAGACTGCATTTGTTATGATAATGGCAAAAACTGCTTTTGCCAAAGATTTTAAGAAAACAAAGTTTGTATATACATTTCATAATATTCATCAGCAGGGTGAATTTTCCGAAAAGCAATTCGATTTAACAGGTTTGAACCAAAAAGTCAAGAATGACTTGCTGCACAAAAAGATGATTAATCCCGTAAAAGGTGCATTAATGTATTCTGATTATATAACAACAGTTAGCGATACATACGCAAAGGAAATTTTACAGGACAGCAAACATACAAATGAACTTAATGCCTTGCTGCTGAAGTATAAAAAGAGATACAAAGGAATTCTTAACGGTATTGATACATACAGTTGGGACCCGAAGACAGATTTGTTAATAAGTAAGAAATTCAGTAATAATTTCGAAGATTTCAAGCAGGCAAACAAGAAATCATTATCAGTCAAAATGGGTTTGACATATAGCGAAGAAACACCTTTAATTGGTATGGTAACCAGATTAGATGAACAAAAAGGAGTAACTTTAGTTACATCAGCCGCCGATAAATTATTCCATGAAGATATACAGATGGTAATTCTTTGCGACGGTACCCAGGAATCAAGAAATGATTTGAGGGATTTATCACTGAAATATCCGAAAAAACTTAAGGTTAAATTCGGATATGATGAAATAATGGCTCACCAGATAGAAGCCGGCTCAGATATGTTCCTGATGCCTTCAGAATATGAACCTTGCGGATTGAATGCTATGTATTCACTGGTTTACGGTTCAGTTCCAATTGTTCGGAATACCGGAGGATTGACCGAAATCGTAAATGATTTCGACGCTGACAAAAAATCCGGAAATGGATTTACATTTAAAAATTACAAAAATTCCGATATGCTTGCTTCAATTACTAAAGCAATAAGCTTGTTCAAAAACAAAGATTTATGGGAACAAATCGTACAAAATGGAATGAGCGGAGATTATTCCTGGTCTAAATCCGTCAAAGAGTATGATGAAATTTACAAAAGTATAACGAAAGATTAAAAATTCGCATCCATTCCTGATACTTTGGGAAATATCAGTGAAAATGATATTGATTCTGTTACTCTTACTTTACCTTTACTAAGGTATGCCTTCGGTGATTCAACAAATAAATATGGATTATCTTTTAAGGTATATGAAATACAAAAATATTGGTCAAATAAAACTAACTGGGATACTTTATTCCCATCTGGAAGCCAGCAAACCGAATATTTCGATTATTCAAAAGTTCTTGGGACATTCAATGACTCTATAGGACAATATAAAGATATGATTCCAATTTCTTTGCAATTGGATAAACAATTAATTGCAAAATGGTTCAAACTCGCTTCTGACACTTCAAAATCAGATACGATTTGGGGAATTGCATTAGTTCCGGATAATAATTCTGTTGTTGTCCGCTCATTGTCTTCTCAAACATTGACTGATTTAAGAGTACATCCGTATTTGAGGATTACTTATAAAAGTAAACCTGATTCAGTTGATACTTTAGTGCTGACATCTGCAATAGATGCTTCAGTTACAAATTCAAATAAGCCCGATGAAAATACTTTAACTATACAGGGAGGTATATCAAGCCGGTTTAAATTGAGCTTTAATGTAGACTCAATTCCTGATGAAGCAGCAATTCATGTAGCACAGCTTGACCTGCATTTTAACAAATCGGCTTCAAAGTATGGCAATTATAATCTTGACTCAACAATAACAGCAAGGTTATATTCCGATTCAACTTACAGTACTTATTTTGATGAATATTTTGGTGCAAATGATAATCTCGACAGAAATGTATTCAGATTCCCGAAAATAACTTCAGCAGTTCAGTATTGGGTAACACATGGGAAAAAAGGAGAATTGGTCTTTTCATCGGAAGGATTAAATAATGAATACAGGGAATTTGATAAATTGGTATTTTATGGGATAAATGACCCTGATTCAACAAAAAGACCAGCATTAAGAATAATATATTCAACAAGACCAAAGATAAGAAAAAGATAATTATAAGAATTTATATTTAATGATAAAGAATTTGAAAAGTAAATTATTAATATTTATATTAGGTGTAACCGGCGCGGTATTTAGTTTCGCACAGGGAGGTTCAAATTATTCAATCTACGGAATAGGTGATATTTATCCCGGAGGTAATGCAAGTTTTGAATCATTAGGCGGAACTTCGATTGCAGTGCCATCGGATTTCGGAGTAAATATGAGGAATCCTTCATTATGGTCATTTACCAAGACATCGCGTCTGCAGGCTGGGTTCAGGTTCAATCAAAACAGTGTAAATAACGGTAAGTATTCATTATTTCAAAATAATGGCAAAGTTGACGGGATATTCGGAATATTTTCTGTGGATACTTCTATAGGGCTTTCAGTTAGTTTTGGAGTTCATCCTTACAGTTCTGTTAATTATCTGATTAAAACTGAAAATAGTGTTGAAATAGATACTACAGAAGCTATTGCCCAAACGACGTTCAACGGCAGCGGCGGTCTATCAAATGCATATTTAGGAGCATCATTCAAATTATTCAACGGATTGAATTTAGGCGGCGAAGTTCATGCTACATTCGGATTGATCGAAACTCAGATAACAACTATTTTCCCAACAAATTCTTATGCAGCATCTATTAGTATCCGTGATGACAACTTTTTTGGTTTCGGATACAAAGCTGGTGCTTATTATTCAGGAATTGAAAACCTTGGAATCGGGGCATATTTAGAAGGCCATCCTAATACGACTGTAGACAGCAAATTGTATTATACATATCTGACAATGACAAAAGACACATTAATACAAAATCCTGAATACAGTGTAAAAATACCTTTATCAATCGGATTCGGATTATCATATACACTTGGAAAATTTCTTTTTGCAGCTGATTATATAATGCAGGATTTTTCGGATTTTGATTATAATGTTGACACAAATCATGCAAAGCCGAATTATAAAAAATCATCACAACTTTCTTTTGGAATTTCAAGATTGGGTAATAAATCAATCAATGCAAAATTCTTAGATAAAATAAATTATAATTTCGGTTTCGGTTACCGGGAACTATACATCAATACATTTGGTAAAGATATAAACGAATACTATGGCTCCTTTGGAATGGATATGCCTGTAATAGGTTCTGCTATGGTAAATTTTGCTTTCACAATAGGTTCCAGGGGAACAACAGATGCAGGATTAGTAAGAGAACTTTTCGGCAGACTTACTGTTGATTTAAGTATAGGAGAAATTTGGTTTGTACCATACAGAAGAAACCAATAATTAAATATAATTTTTGATTATTAAATTGTAAATAAAGGATGAAAAACAAGAATAATATTATTTTACCGGAAGTACGTTCGACTACTGTCATCGGTGTGTTGAAAGATGGAAAAGCAGCAATGGGTGCTGACGGGCAGGTTTCGTTCAATAATACGGTAATGAAACATAATGCTAAGAAAGTAAGAAAAGTATATAATAATAAAATCATTGCCGGGTTTGCAGGAGCAACTGCCGATGCTTTCACTTTACTTCAAAGATTTGAAGAAAAACTCGAAGCCCACAGTGGAAATTTATACAGGGCATCAATTGAATTGGCAAAAGATTGGAGAACAGACAGGTATTTAAGAAAGCTTGAAGCTATGCTCGCCGTAATGGACCCGACAAATGCACTTCTGATAAGCGGCACAGGCGATGTAATCGAACCGGATGACAGAATTATATCAATAGGTTCCGGTGGTCCTTATGCATTATCTGCTGCAAGGGCATTACTCATCCATACTGATAAACCGGCAAGGGCAATAGTAGAGGAATCTCTCAAGATAGCAAGTGAAATATGCATCTATACAAACTCAGTGATTACCATCGAAGAATTATAATTAGAATAATATGAAAGATACTGATAATAATAATACAGATAAAATTGTACTCAGCGATAAACAAAAGAAAATCATTAGAAATGTGATTGATGATGATTTTTTTAAGAAACAACTGACACCGCGTCAAATAGTTAATGAGCTGAATAAATATATAATCGGACAGGATGATGCAAAAAAAGCGGTAGCAATTGCATTAAGAAACAGATGGAGAAGACAGCAAGTAAAATCTGATTTGAAAGAAGAAATCCTTCCGAATAACATCATCTTAATCGGTCCCACCGGAGTCGGAAAAACGGAAATCGCAAGAAGGCTGGCAAAACTTGCTGGAGCTCCTTTTGTAAAAGTCGAAGCGACAAAATTCACTGAAGTAGGTTATGTAGGCAGAGATGTCGAATCGATGATTCGCGACCTGGCAGACCGTGCAGTTTCAATGGTAAAGGAAGAAAAAACTTCGGAAAAATTAATAGAAGCAAGGATTGCGGCAGAAAACAGGGTACTCGATATTTTGATTCCTCCGGTGAAAAAAAGTCCATCGTTCGATACAGCAACAGAAAACGACATAGAAGATAATGCCAAGACACGTGAAAAATTCCGTGAGATGCTTAAGAACGGTAAGCTGAACGACAGGAATATCGAAATTGACATGATGGTTGACCAGGTACCGTCATTACAGGTGCTCGGTCCAATAGGGCTCGATGAAATGGGTATGAACCTACAGGATATGTTCGGCAGCTTAATCCCCAAAAAGAATAAGAAGAGAGTTTTAACCGTATCAGAAGCATTAAAAGTTCTTGAAAAAGAGGAAGTGGAAAAGCTTATAGATATGGAAGCAGTAGTTAAAGAAGCTATTTTAAGAGCAGAAAATTCGGGAATAGTATTTGTGGATGAAATAGATAAGATTGCATCACGCGGCGGTGCAAGCGGCTCGGGACCTGAAGTCTCAAGAGAAGGCGTCCAGCGGGATTTGCTCCCGATTGTAGAAGGTACGAGTGTCAATACAAAGTACGGGCATGTTCATTCAGACCACATTTTATTCATTGCATCCGGTGCTTTTCATGTATCGAAACCGGCTGACTTGATACCCGAACTTCAGGGACGATTCCCAATCAGGGTGGAATTGAAAAGCTTAACAAAGGATGATTTGGTAAAAATATTAACCATACCTGAAAACGCACTCATAAAACAATACCAGGCTTTGATTGAATCTGAAGGAATAAAACTTGAATTCGACAGCTCAGCCATAGAAGAAATTGCCTCGATTGCCGAACAGGTGAATGATGAAGTTACAAACATAGGTGCGAGACGCCTCCACACTATACTCACTACTTTACTCGACGACATACTTTACAACACACCTGACAATATCGAAAATGAAACATTTACCATTGACGCTAAGCGTGTCAACGACAAGTTAAAAGATATTGTAAAGAGCAGTGACCTGAGCAGGTTTATATTGTAGTTTATAATTAATGCCAATATTGAATTGAAATAAAATATTTGCCTTCCCGTTTAAAATTAAAAAACAGGAGTTGAAAATGAACACTTTTTCTGAAGTTCTTGAAACAATTGATAGCTTTCCTATCGAAGAACAGCAAGAACTAAGTAACATTATTCAAAAAAGAATTATTGAATATAGACGCGAACAATTAATAAAAACAGTTCGCGAAGCCCAGGAAGAGTATAAGCGGGGTGAGGCAAAACCGGCAACTACTGATGAGATAATGAGGGAAATAACCGGTTGAAAAGAACACTTCTAAAAACCAATGCATTTATAAAAAGTGCAAAAGATTTTATATCTTCACACCCTGAAAAAGGAGAAATTATCAATAACACTCTTAATTCATTAAGTGAAAATTTGCATGAACCAAAATTGAAAACTCATAAACTGAAAGGTAATTTATCCGGTTTATACGCTTGTAGTGCAGGTTATGATGTTAGAGTAATTTTTGAGATAATCAGGGATTCAAATACAGGAGTTGAATCAATACTTCTCGAAGCAATAGGAACTCACGAAGAAGTATATTAAAAAATATATTAATTTATATTATAATTGAAATAAAAAATTCCCGCATAAAGCGGGAATCGAGGTAGAACAAGGTTCGTTTATATAAAAAACAAGTGCAATAATTCAAATCAGTATCATTCGAAATTACCGTTAGCTTTTTCGTTAGCTTTCTCCGATTTGCCGGCTCCGGTTTTATCCTTTGCATCATTACAAATCAGTTCGGCATCGTAACCGAGTTTTCTGACTGATTTTATTATATTATCGCAATTTGTTTTTTCGCTGTTAATACGTACCGTTAATACTTTTGAATTTAAATCAAGCTCTGAATCAATTACACCAAGCATACCGCCTAGGTTTGATTCGATTATGTTTTTTGAATCCCAGCTATAAGCCGAGGTTTTTATTTCAATGACTTTGCAGATTTCCTTGTCTGCAGAAAAAACCCTTCCCTTTAGTTGCTTATACGAAGAATAATGATTTAGGTTACACGAAATAGTGAATAAAAAAAAATAATGATGGAAAAATTCAATAAGGTTATCAATTTAAAGTAATTAAATATTTATTTTACATAAATCTAATTAAATTTATTAAATTTTTTTGAGACCTTTTTCAACTTAATGTGTCTTTAAATTATTAATATTGGCAAAAACTCAAAAAGATATAAATTTTAGTAAAGTAATTAATAAGTTTGTATAACAAAAAAAAAGGATTTGATGTAAGATTGGTACACCATTAGGTGTATAACAAATATAGGTAAGATAATGTTTTACAGGCTTATAATTGCAATAGGCTTTTTATTATTAATAACCGGCCGGGTTCAATCACAGAACCAAATTCTGATAAATGAAATAATTTCTTCGAGCAATCAATCAACATTCGATGAAGATAATGAATCATCCGATTGGATTGAACTTTATAATAACACCTCTTCTAAGTTAAACCTTATAGGATACAGGATTTCAGATAAAAATGATTTTTCTGGTGCGTGGAGTATCCCGGAGATTTCAATTAATTCGGGTTCAAGCCAATTAATCTTTGCCTCAGGTAAAAACAGGAGGAATTCAAATAATTATATCATTGAAGCAAGCGGCGAAGGAATTAATCAATACGAATATGATGATGGATTCAGATTCCAGTACCGGAAATTAGAGGGTGATTTCGATATACAAATGCGTGTGCATTCTGTAAGGGATGCCGGTAATGCCTGTTCAGCCGGACTAATCATGCGCGAAAGCCTGGATGAAAGAAGCAAATTTGCAGGTGTTATTTGCTATTATCAGGATAATTATAATTTTATTTTCAGGAACCAGGAAGGAACTTATCCAGTGTCAAGTTCTCCTACATTCAAATTGGAATATCCAAACGGCTGGGTAAGATTGAAACGGCAGGGGGATTCTATTTATGGGTATGCAAAGGATTTGGGCGGACATTGGTCCGTTATAAAAGTATACTATTACCCGGCTCCCGGGTCGATGTTTGTTGGTATTGTAGTTGCATCTGCAGAAGATGATAAATTGGCTAAGGCTGCAATTTCTGATTTAATGTTAAATAATATTCCATTAAATGCCGATACGTTGGAAACTGCCGAAATAAATACTGAAATTAATGGTAAAAGCTATTTTTCATCGGAATTACACACTAATTTCAAACTCAGTTCGGATGGAGAAACTCTGTATTTATGGAATCCTGATAAAGAATTAATTGATTCAATGAGTTTTCCGGCATTAACATCTGATGTTTCTTATGGCAGATACCCTGATGGTAGCAATGACAGGGAGTTTTTCTCTTATTCGACACCCGGAAAATCGAATCAAAAAGGACTTTCAGGATATGCAGAAGAACCGGTATTCAACATTGCAGCGGGATGGTACGATAGCGGATTATTATTAAAATTTGAAAACAATAATCCCGGTTTACAAATCAGGTTCACAACTGACGGAACAGAAGTATCGGATACATCAGCCTTATATGATGACAACAATATAGTTATAGACAGTTCTACGGTAATAAGAGCAAAATCATATAAGGCAGATTTATTACCATCTAAAGAAATAGTTAATACCTATATTTTGATTGACAGCAGTTCCCTGCCAACCGTATCTTTCGCTATCAGCCCTAAATTGCTTTGGGACACTGTGTCAGGAATATTTAATAATCATAATATATGGCCCGCACCGGAAATTGGCGGGAATTTTGAAATTTTTAATATTCAAAAGAAAAGGGTTTTTTCAAGTCATACAGGATTAAGTGTTCACGGGGGAAATTCGCGTACTTATGAACAAAAATCGTTGAAGTTAGTTGCGAGAGGAAAATATGAATCGTCAACATTCGCTTATCAATTCTTCGGAAACAATTACCTTGATGAATACAATGGTATAATATTCAGAAACTCAGGAATTGATTGGCGCGATACAAAATTAAGAGACGCTTTTTGCTCTGTAATCTCCGAACAAATTCCAACCCAAAGAATGGCAAAATACATTCCATACATTTCATTTTTGAATGGCAGGTATTGGGGTATTTATGATTTAAGGGAAAAACTCGATGAGTTTTATTTAAGTAAGAATTATAATATTCCTGCTGAAAGTATAAATCTGATAGACCAGGATGAATTTATCATGTACGGAAGAATTGATGAATATGATGAAATGAAAAGTAAAATATTCAGTTCGGATATGTCCAAAACTGAATCATATAATACTATTGACAGTTTGATTGATATCGAGAACCTTATAGATTATCTTTCATTGGAAATCTACTGTAATAATATGGATTGGCCCTGGAACAATGTTAAAGTATGGAATTCCGCGAAATACGACGGGAAATGGAGGTGGATGCTTCATGATTTGGATTGGACTTTCGGATATATGGGAGCTCCTGCATATTATAACGTAATGAAAGATGCATTGAAATCAGATACGTCCAAATTCACAAGGTTATTTTTGAAGATACTTGAAAATAATCAGGTCAGGATAAGATTCATTAATAAATTTGCTGATTTGATGAACAGTGTATTTCTGAATTACAGATTGAAAAAAATACTCGACAGCTTAGCAAATATTATTGAACCTGAAATGAAGAGGTTTTACCTTAAATGGGGAGGGGTAAATGAAACTTATCAGAGATGGCAGGGACATCTTAGTAATATGAGAATATTTATCGACCAAAGAGCTGTTTCCCAGAGGGACCATATTATCAAATTTTACAATTTGGAAGGGGATTCAAAAGTAACATTAGATGTAAATAATAAAGGTTCGGGAGTAGTGAAAATCAACACACTCAACATAACAGCTTTTCCATGGGAGGGATATTACTTTAACAAAATTCCCGTACCAATCCAGGCAATACCCGGTTCAGGATATAAATTTACCGGATGGCGTACTTCAATTCCGTTGACCGATTCTACAATGCCCGAACAGATTATAAATTTAACCGGTGATACTAAAATAACTGCAATATTCGATAAGATTTATGATAATGATACGAATATTGTAATAAATGAAATCATGTACAATCCTTCCGACAGCCTGGATTCGGAAGATTGGGTCGAATTGTATAATCCTTCTTCAATTAATGTTGACATTAGTAACTGGAAATTGACAGACAACGAGCCGGGACATGTATTCCTTTTTCCGACAGGAACTATCATGCTGGGAAAAACATATTTAGTAGTTTCGCGAGATACAACTAAATTTAACAATGTATATACCAATATTGAACCATTAAAAGGAAATTTCGATTTTGGACTTGGGAATCCTGACCAGGTGCGGTTAATAAATGTTGAATCGGAAACAATTGATTCAGTTTTCTTTTTCTCTTCGTCTCCCTGGCCTGGTGATTGCGATGGGACTGGTAAATCAATGGAATTGACAAATCCAATGTTTAACAATGTTCTTGGAGAAAACTGGCAATCATCAAAAAATAATTTAGGGACACCCGGCAGGGAAAATTCTGTTTATTTATCAACTCAATATCCTGATATTGATTATACAAGTTTAAACTGTTTTCCCAATCCTTTTGTTGATAAGTTAAAAATTCATATAATAATAAATGATACTCAAAAGTCTAAAATAGAGATTTTTAACTTATATGGTAAAAAAGTAAAATCAATATTAGATAATAAATACATTTCCGGTATAAATGAATTTATTTGGAACGGATGCGATGATACGGGAGTGATGGTTGATGATGGAATGTATTATTGTGTATTTACCGGAAATAAAAGTATGATTGTTTTTAAACTTATAAAATTAAATTATAAAGGAGAAACCAAATGAAAAAATACATTTGCCTGGCAATTATTATTGTTATGACTGGATTCGTTAAGGCATTTGCTGTTGAAGAATATTATTTAACATGTGACCCTGCGCAACTGCAGGAAATATATAACAGGTATAATGAAGATATATATATTGATGCAACGCTGACATTGAATGGAAAGACCTGGCAGGATGTCCAAATCAGGATACATGGACAGGATACAAGGTCATATCCCAAAAAATCACTTAAAGTCAAATTTATCGGGGAGCGGTTTTTAGATAGTATTGAAGAATTTAATTTCAATGCCGAATATGGCGACAAATCTTACATGAGGCAGTATTTAACGAGCAGGATAATGAGAGAATCGGGTATGCAATGTTACAAATCATCGCATGCAAGATTGTATATAAACGGTGAATATTATGGTTTGTTCTTAAAGATTGAGCAGGTAGGCAAAAGATTTCTCAGGGACAGGGGATTTAATGATGAAGGGAATTTATATAAGGCATCGCTGCAAAATTTATCTTGCCTTAGCAAATGGGATAACATAGAACTCGGTTGGGAAAAGAAAACTAATGAAAGCCAGGGAACTGAAGACCTCGTTGAATTGATAAGAAAATTAGACGTTGAACCGGATGAATCCTTCTATAATCTCATGCATGATATATTTGATTATAATCAAATCATAAATTATCTTGCTTTGAATATAGTAACTGCGAATATGAGTACATATTATCATAATTATTTCATGTATAATGATATGTTCGGTACAAAAAAGTGGTATATACTCCCTTGGGATATGGACAAATCATTAGGTGTATGGTGGCCCGATAACCAGTACAACAGCAGTTCATCGAGGCCTGACAATCCGATTTATGAGAAATCCTTCATTATAGAGAAAATCTATACTGATGTTCAGAACCGTGTAGATGAAATTTGCAATACAGTATTTAATGTGAATCATTTAAATCCTATCATTGATAGTCTTATAGCCGATTTGTCTTCATCAGTTGCTGAAGACACGAAGGATAACATTGCAAATGATTCAGTATGGAATGTCGGAATTGGCATGAATGGGTATTTTATTTCAGCAAGATATTCTAAATTGAAAGAGCAATATCCGGTAGTGCCGAGAAGTTTTAGGGTTGAACCTACAGAAGGGACTTACACCGGTGATGTTAAATTGACCTGGCATCCATGTAAATATCCTGAAAATTTGCAGATTAAATACAGAGTTACTTATTCTACCGATTTTTATTTGTTAGATACTTCAAAGACAAAGAAGATTGATAATATTACTGATACATCCTACACTTTAAAAAAGGGTGATATAAAAGAGGGATTGTATTATTGGAAGATAACCGCTTATACTGATAAATATGAAGTTGATGGTTATGACAATTTCAACAAATTCTCATTTAAGAACGGGACTGTTCTTCCTTGCCAGGTTACAGAAAACACTACTTTGAACAAACAAGGCTCACCTTATACAATTGATTGCAACCTGGAGGTAGTAAAATCAGCAATTTTAACAGTAACAAAAGGAGTAGAACTTAACATTTTAAATAATTCACAGGTTGACATCAAAGGGACTCTCAGAATTGAAGGTACTCAAGATGAGCCGGTGATTATAAAATCAATAAGTGACGATACAACATCAAACCTGATTACAGTTAATAACGGAAGTGGAAATTCCTGGATAAAATTTGCTGTTATTACTAATGTTTTCGTTCATTTCCTAACAAGCTCCGATGTATTAATTGAAGATTCTAAATTTAAATTCGAAAAAGAAATTTTCAAATACTCCATTCATGGCTCCGGTTGCAATTTCACAATGAGAAGATGTTCAGTTTCAGGGCATAGTACATTATTACCTGAAGGAATGATTTTATTGGGAACCCCTTATTCTGATGTAGAAGACTCATATTTTGAAAACATAATCGACCCGGTAGAATATATTAATGTCGGAAGCGGGTATATAAAGAATAATTATATCACAAATTCAACAGACGACGGAATTGATTTGAACGGGGGAAATGAAATTGTAATTTCAGGAAACCGGATTTATAATTCGGTTGATAAGGGTATATCTATCGGAAATGAGAATTTCGGCGGTGCAAAAAATATAATTATTGAAAGAAATATTTTAGTGAATAATTCAATGGGTATTGGTATTAAGGACAGCGCTGAAGCAATTGTAATAAACAATACTTTCTATAATAATAATTATGGGATAAAATGTTATGAAAAAAATTCCGGGTTCGGTGGTGGTTTCATAACGGTAATAAATTCGATTATTGCTAATTCAGGAACCAAATCTGTTGATGTAGATGATAAGTCTATTGCTTCAGTTTCTTATACACTTTCTAATACCGATTATTTAAAAGATGGTGCCGGTAATAAGAAAGCAGAACCTCAATTCAGAGACCCTGCTAATAATAATTTTAATTTGAACTTTAATTCTCCATGTATCGATGCAGGAGACCCTAAAAGTCCAAAAGACCCTGATGGCACAAGAACAGATTTAGGAGCTATACCATTCAATACCGGGAAAGCTGTCCTGGTAATAAATGAAATAAATTATAATTCTTCATCTGATTTTGATTCGGGTGACTGGATAGAATTATATAATCCCTCGGAAATAGATGCAGAAATATCAGATTGGTATTTCAGCGATAGTGATAATGCACACAAATTCCTTTTTCCAAAAGGTACGAAAATTATAAAAGGTGAATATCTTGTGCTATGCAGGGATAAGACTTTGTTTTCGGCAAAATATCCCAATGTGAAAAATTATATGGGGAATTTTGAATTCGGATTAAGTGCCGCGGGTGACCTGCTGAGATTATTCAACCAGGCAGGTGAAATTGTTGATTCACTGACATACGACGACAAATTACCATGGCCCGAAGAACCTGACGGAAATGGTCCGACATTAGAGCTTATTTCTTTCCTGCTTGACAATTCCTTGCCCCAAAGCTGGAAAGCTTCTGCTACTGCACATGGAACACCCGGTGAGCAAAATTCTGTTTTTAATGATGTTGATGATTCATTTATTTCTGATGGTTCGATTCTTAAAGCATCACCAAATCCTTTTGAAGATAATTTCAACATTGAATTCAATTTGAAATCTTCTTCGATAATATCACTTGGTGTGTATGACATTAATGGTAGACTCGTAACTTCAATTATTGATAATAAATTCTTTGATAGCGGAGAATACAGATTCAATATAATTTCAGTTAAATTACCTCAACAACTTTATTACTGCAAATTAGAATCATATTATCCAAATCAGTTTGTGATTTGTGTCCCTGTAGTCAGGATTGGTAATTAGAATTTAAGTTTAAAGTTTGATTTAATGTATTAAATATAATTTTAAAAAGCAGGTGAGAATCTTTCTTCACCTGCTTTTTTCATAAAAATTATTAACCGGATTGTCTTACCCATTTGAACAAATCCTTGAGGCTTGGTTTTTTCCCATACATTAAAATACCTACTCTGTAAATTCTTGATGCTATCCAGACAGAACCATAGAAGGAAGCTACCATTAATACAATGGAAGCAATAACCTGCCATAGAGGAACAGGAGTCGCTGCCACTCTTACCATCATCAGTATTGGTGTGAAAAGTGGTATCAAAGATAATATTACCGAAATCGTACTTTCAGGATTTGATATGACATATCCTACTAACAAAATAGGAACAATTATGGGAGCCATAATTGGTAATTGCAATTGCTGTGCATCAGATTCCTGGTCAACTGCCGAGCCGACAGCCGCAAATAAAGTCGCATAAAGAAAATAACCGGACAGAAAATAAAAAATAAAAGCAATGAAAATCCATGGAGATATACTTGGAATCTCAAATCCTGCAGGAACATTCATCTGCTGGTTAGCATTCATCATTTGTGATTTCAACATTTCCGGGTCGGAAATTAATCCTCCCAGCATAGGAGCTACCAAATACATTAATACAGCAGATAATAAAACCCAGAACAAAACCTGGGTTAAGCCTACACAACCTATCCCGATTACTTTACCCATCATTATTTCAAATGGCTTTGCCGATGAAGCAATAACTTCGATTATCCTGTTTGCCTTTTCTTCAATCACACCGCGTGAGACAAAACTCCCATAGAGCAACATCAATGTGTAAATGATAAATCCGAAAACGTATCCAACTACAGCATAAGCCTCGGCATAATCTTTTTCAGTGCCCTCCTTTGTAATTTTCTGAGTGTTTATTTCCACACCCTCTTCAACAAGTTTGATTACGCTCAAATCTACACCGGCTTCCCGGAGTCTTTCTTTCCGGGCTATTTCACGGACATTGGTTTCAATCTTATTAATAAATCCGATGCCTCCGCCACCCATAGTGTAAACGTCAGCTACTCCCCTTTTCAGAAAATCCTTAGGAATAACTAGATAGCCATCGAGTTTGCCTTTAAGCACTTCTTTCCTCAATGCTTCTTCATTCCGGAATGAGAGAAAATACTTAGAGGTATCCTGCATTTCAATCTGCCGACCGAGTTTATCGGTATAGTCAATGATAGCAATTTTTCTTTCGGTACTGCTTTCTCCGAGTATTGTAACCAATATCGGGATAAAAATCACAGCGAGAAGCAGCAGGGGACCTATTAATGTGGCAATAATAAATCCCTTTGTCTTTACTTTAGTTATGTATTCGTGCGCTATAATCGTTTTGATTTTGCTTGTTGATGACTTAGGATTCATTGTTTACTCCCTGCTTAGTTACAACATCAATAAATATTTCGTTCAGGCTTTGTTCTGCCAGTTCAAATTTGTAAATATTATTTGATAATGATGCTTTCTGTAGAATCTGCAT
>JACRLY010000075.1:32270-37588 GCA_016219595.1 Ignavibacteriota bacterium
AATTCTGCACGATTATTTGAACGGTTTATGAAATTAATATTATTAAATTCATTCAGGAAAGAATCGTTCCCTTCCCACTCCATTACAATCGTATCTCTTCCGTAACTTCTCTTGATTTCCCGCACCAATCCTGACAATATCATTTTACCGGAATTAATAAGGCAAATGTGGTCACAAAGCTGTTCGACCTGTTCCATTATATGAGTTGAAAGAATAATAGTTTTCCCTTCTTCTTTCAAATCGAGGACAATCTTTTTAATTGTTTCAGTATTTATCGGGTCAAAACCTGAAAATGGTTCATCCAGTATAAGCATATCCGGATTATGTAGTATTGTACTAATGAATTGAACCTTCTGCTGCATGCCTTTCGAGAGTTCCTGGATTTTTTTCGATTCCCATGATTCGGCATCCAGCTTCCTGAGCCATTTTTTAGCAGAAGACTGCGATTCTGAACGCGTCATTCCTTTCAGCATGCCGAAATAAATCAACTGGTCAATTACCTTAATTTTTTTATATAAACCTCTTTCTTCAGGAAGGTAACCTATATTGTTCTGATGTCCCGAATTGACTTTCTCGCCGAACATTGTGATTTCACCTTCATCGGGCTTTAGAATATTTGTAATCATCCTGATTGTTGTCGTTTTTCCTGCACCGTTCGGACCAAGTAATCCAAAAACTGTACCCTGCTCAACAGAAAAAGAGACTTTACTTACTGCTTCGTATTCTCCGAATCTTTTAACTATAGAGTTTACATTTATAATTTCCATACAGCTCCGTTATTATTTTTTTATCATTTACGCAAATTAATGAAAATGGTTGCATTTCAAATTAATAATTCGTAATTGCTTGCCATCTTTAATTAATATCATAATCCATACTCCTGTCATGCAGAGCAAAACGAAGAATCTTCTTAAATTAAAAATTCATTAATCTTTATTCTTAAATCCTTATTGTCATTCCTGCGAAAGCAAATATCCATAGCCTCATCCACATCAAATTCTTAATTGTGAATTGTGAATTTTAAATTATAAATTATTTTAAAATGCCAACCTCCTGCATGCTCTTTTTAATTCTTAAGAAAGTACGTTCGATATCATGGTCAATGCCGACGGAGAACCTAACCAAACCGGAAGATAATCCTATCCTCTCCTGTTCCTCTTTTGGAATCTCGGACGAAGTGCTTGTTCCCGGTGAGCTGAAAAGAGTTTTATAAAAACCAAGAGAAACAGCAAAATAACCGACAAGTTCTTCCTGCATTTTTATCATTAGTTTGTTTGCGAGTTCTTCATCCTTCACGTCTATTGTAACCATGCCGCCAAAACCGTAATCGGGATTCAGCAATGTCTTGATTAATTCATGCTGAGGATGGGCAGTTAATCCTGGATAAAATACCCTGATGCCGAGTTTGCTTAAGTTTTCGGCAAGATACATTGCATTTTTACTATGCTGTGTCATTCGTACATGTAGGGTTCTCATATTTTTAAAAATGCTGGATGCCCTCAACGGATCCATAACAGGACCAAGCAGCATACAAGCTCCTGAGTTGACATCCCTCATACCGGAAATAAATTCCCTTGTACTGCAGATTGCACCTGCGATGCAATCGCTTGAACCGTTCACGAACTTTGTGAGACTGTATACGACAACGTCTGCTCCAAGTCTGATTGGTGAAATCATTAAGGGACTAAATGTGTTATCAACTACAATTTTCAGGTTATATTGCTTTGCCACTTTGCTCAGAGTTGGAATATCAGCCACTTCGAGCAAAGGATTGCTGATTGATTCAAAATATATAACTTTTGTTTTTCCATTGATTTTAGCCATAACTTCAGCCAGGTTGGTTATGTCCACAAAATGCGTATTGATACCGAGTTTAGGAAGGAAATTTTTTAATAAGGCATACGAGCCGCCATAGATTGTACGGCTTGAAATTATTTCATCCCCGGAATTGCATATCTGCAGCAATACACAACTGATAGCAGACATTCCTGATGCAGTTATTTGAGCACATTCGCTTCCTTCCATCAGTGCACATGCACGGGAAAGATATTCATTAGTCGGATTGATATGACGCGAATAAAGATAACAGCCTTCTGCCCTTCCCTGGAATACTTCTTTCATTCTTTCAGCATTGAGGAAAGTAAATGTTGATGAATCTTCAATTGATGGGTTCACACCCCCGAATTCTCCAAATACAAGATAGTCCTGAACTCTGTCCGCAGGATTTTCATTCATTATAAACTCCCGGGGATTACTCCCCTATTTAATTTTTATAAATATTAAAACTCTAAAATCTATCGGCAAAAATGCTAAAATTCAGTTTCAGAAACAATTTAAAATAATTTGTTTGATTAGAAGTTTCTTTTTTATCTTTGTTTTTATAATTCAATTTTTTAACAAAATATTACAATATAAATAAGGGGATTAGGGATGGAATTAAAGGCTATACAAGAAGCATTGCAGGAAGCCGGATTCGACGGATGGCTGTTCTATGATTTTCACAACAGGGATGCAATCGCTGCAAGAATTTTGCAAATGGATACCAGCAGGTTTGCTTCACGACGCTGGTTTTATTATATACCATCGAAGGGAGAACCTCAGAAACTCGTGCATAAAATCGAACCCTGGAGATGCGACCATTTACCCGGGAAAAAGAATGTATATCTGCCTTGGCCTGAACAGCACAAAATGCTTAAAGAAATTCTCGGAACCTCAAAGAAAGTTGCAATGCAATATTCACCCAACAATGCCATTCCTTATGTTTCGATTGTTGATGGAGGAACAATTGAATTAATCCGTAGTTTTGGAGTTGAGGTTGTATCGAGTGCAGACCTTGTCAGCCAGTTTGAGTCCCATCTTTCAATGGAAGATTGGCATAGCCACGTAGAAGCAGGGAAGATAATGCAAATGGTTAAAGATGAAGCTTTCAAAGAGATTGCAAGAAGAATAAATGCCGGGAAGAATCCGAATGAATTTGAAATTCAGCAATACATGCAAATCATGATGAAAGAAAACGGAATGCATTGGGATGACGGTCCAATCGTAGCAATTAATGAACATGCCGCTGACCCTCATTTCGAGCCGACCCCAGAGAATAGCCATTCAATGAAAGAAGGAGACCTTGTTTTACTCGATTTGTGGGCAAAGCTTGATAAACCCGGAAGTATTTACTATGACATTACATGGATGGGTTATATAGGAACAGAAGTTCCCGCAGAATTGGAAGGAATTTTCCAGATTGACAAAAAAGCAAGGGACACAGCATTGCAATTAGTTAAAGACAGGTTTGCTTCAGATAAAGATTTGTATGGATGGGAAGTAGACGATGCCTGCCGCCAGGTGATTATCGATGCAGGATATGGTGAATACTTCACACACAGAACCGGGCATAATATTGGCGAGGAAGTTCACGGAAATGGTGTTAATATTGATAATCTCGAAACAAAAGACGAAAGAAAAATTATTCCCGGAACTTGTTTTTCAATTGAACCCGGGATTTATATTGAACATAAGAGTATAGGATTCCGAACTGAGATAGATGCCTTTGTAACAGATGAAGGTAAAGTTAAAGTTGCAGGAGCTATACAGGAGACTATGATACCGATAATGGGATTAGTATAAGAATATTTTTCCGGGCACTAATTTTAATAGCTAATTAACTCAACTACTTACAAGGACTTTGTATGTGTGGGGTTCATTAGCTATTTTTGTTATTCTTATATTTTCAACCTATGAAATATATCTTAAATTATTACATAGGTTGATCAGGAATTTTTGAAATTTATTTGAATTATTAAAAAGGATGAATTAATGCCAAATTACAGGAAACCATGGGCTGAACCTTACAAGATTAAAGTAGTAGAGCCATTGAAAGTTACAACACGCGAATACCGTGAAGAGAAAATGAAAGAAGCAGGTTATAATACATTTTTGCTACGTTCAGCAGATGTTTATATTGATTTGCTGACAGACAGCGGCACAACAGCTATGAGCGATTACCAATGGGCAGGAATGATGCTTGGCGACGAAGCTTATGCCGGAAGCAAGAACTTTTACTACCTCGAAGATAATGTTAAAAAGTATTACGGATATAAGTATCTCGTTCCGACACACCAGGGGAGAGCGGCTGAACATCTTTTGTCACGAGTGATGATTAAACCTGGTGATTATGTTCCCGGGAATATGTATTTCACAACAACTAGACTCCACCAGGAGTTGGCAGGTGGAACTTTTGTAGATGTTATTATCGACGAAGCACACGATCCGGCAAATCAGCACCCGTTCAAAGGAAATGTGGATTTGCAAAAAGTTGAAAATTTAATTAATAAAGTAGGGGCAAATAAAATCCCATATATATGCGTTGCCGGTACAGTAAATATGGCAGGTGGACAGCCTCAATCTATGGAAAACATGAAAGCTTTAAGAAAACTTGCCGACAAGCATGGTTTGAAAATTATGCTTGATGCTACAAGGGCAGTCGAAAACGCATATTTCGTTAAAGACCGTGAAGCAGGATATGCTAATAAAACAATTGAAGATATTTTGCTGGAGTACTGCGCTCTTTCTGACGGATGTACAATGAGCGGGAAAAAAGATCTATTAGTAAATATTGGCGGTTTTGTAGCAGTTAATGATGAACATATTTTTGAAGAATTACGAAATCTGGTTGTTGTCTATGAAGGATTGCATACATACGGTGGATTAGCCGGCCGTGATATGGAGGCAATGGCAAGGGGTATTGAGGAGTGTGTTAATTATGACCATATTCGTTCGAGGGTTGAGCAGGTGAGGTATTTCGGGCAGAAATTATTAGATGCAGGCGTCCCAATTGTTGAACCTGCAGGCGGCCATGCAATATTTTTAGATGCAAAAAGGTTCTATTCCCATATCCCTCAGGACCAGTTTCCGGCTCAGGCATTAGCCGCTGATTTATATATTGAATCCGGTGTCAGGGCAATGGAAAGAGGTGTTATATCAGCCGGTAGAAATAAAGAAACGGGTGAACATAATTTTCCAAAACTTGAATTAGTGAGATTGACATTTCCTAGAAGAGTATATACCCAGGCTCATCTCGATGTTGCAGCATGGCATGTCGAAGATTTATTTGAAAAAAGACATAAAGCAAAGGGTCTGAAATTTGTTTACGAACCGAAATACCTGAGATTCTTCCAGGCAAGGTTTGAGAGACTTGATTAAGAATTATCAATTTATAATTCTAAGATTAAAATGAATTTTTAATGTTTATTTTTTACATGTTAAAACGTAAAATAATATTTTTATATTCAATTAATAAAGAAATTTGAAAAAAATAATTATTG
>JACRLY010000066.1 GCA_016219595.1 Ignavibacteriota bacterium
ACCAACAGTGCTACAAAAACTAAAACCAAAGATAATTTTAAATATTTCATATAAACCTCTGTATATTTTGACAACCATAGGCGGAGAATCATTCCCACCATGTTAATTTCATTCCTTGTTTTTGAATTGGCTCTCAAACAAATTCAATTAAAAGAACATTCAAGTAACTTTATTCTTATTCGTTATAAATTTACATTTAAAATTATGGAAAAAAAAATTAAAATGCAATGAAAATTTTTCATTCATCATTTAGGTAATGCTAAAAAATTCAATGAGTTATTACCATACAGCATTTTAATAAAATTAATATTAATATTTTATAAATGAATGAACAAATATTCATGATTCATTTAATATGTATAGGGGTTATGATTTTCACCATGGCATGTCAAATAACATCTCCCCTGATATAAACCCTGGTCATCAAATCTTAATATTCCACTACTGGAAGGTGAAACAATCGAAGTATTAAAATTAATTAGATTTGAATTATTTGTACTATTACCTTGAGTACTACTTATACCGTGAGGGTCATGGCAAACATTGCAAGGTGTTCTTTCACCGTTAATATGCTTATTATGCTCTTTGAATGAGTTATCTCCTAATATTGAGGTTCTGTTATGACAGGTATAGCATAATGCATAATTCGCAGCTGATTCACTTGTATTATCAGTCCTGATGTATTGTTTTACAAGTATCTGTGCATAAGTTGAGCCATGCGGACCTTTTGGTACTCCTGTGCCATCCGAAGCATGACAATCCGAGCAGTATACTTTACTCGTTGTAGTCCACGGAGAAATCAAGCTTGGTACATTCGCATTTGGACCGGCAGATTCAACCGGATGAAAAGCAGGATTTGCCGGATCAAATTCCAAACGAACATTGTTTTGTGCTATCTGTCTGGTAGTTGGACTCCCGGGTCTCCACGAACTGCTTGAATGGCATCTATAACAAATCTGGTATTCATATTGAGCCGGATTAACATTATTACCATCTGTATCAACTCCTTTGACACCTAATAAGGCACCTTTTACGTTAGGGGCAGAAGCGGTATTTGCGTTACTTGCATGTCCATTGTGGCAATCCACACATTCGACATGCTGAGTAGCTGCGATATTAGCTTCAGTCGGGTCATGAATTCCGGTATATCCTGCTACATTATGCTTATAAGTTTTATTTAACTGAGTCTGAATATTAGTTGATGCCACATTCCCATTATGACAGTTGAGACAATTTGATTCTTCTGCCGCATAATTCAAATTTCTTGCAGGTCCACCTGCGTTATGTGGATTATGGCAGTTCTCACAAGCATTTGCAGTAACTGTTGTCCATGTTGTATGGAACCAGGGATTTGGAGCTGTACCGTTCCAGGTCTTGGTTGATGTTTTATGTGTAGAGCTTGCCCAATAAGGTCTGTTATGGCAACTGACACATAAGGCTGAACTTTGGGATGAAGTTACTAAAAATTTCACTGATGTATTTTCATGTGGGTTATGACATGAAGTACATTGCACTTTATTGTTATATAAGCTAACAGGCGGAGTAATCGAACCGGGTTGCAGCAACTGTCCATCGGCTGTAGCCAGGGCAGAATTATAAGTAAATGACACCGGATGGTCATTCGCCATATTTTTAGTTAAATTAGAATTTCCTGTCGGCATAGTTGTAACAGAGCCGAAACTAATGGTGGATGTTCTGCTGACAACACTTCCAAGTGCGATAGTCCCGTCATGACAGGATAAACACATTAAGGATGCTCCGTCAGGTTGTCCGATAGTAGCATCTTTTGTTGAGCTGGTGTACAATGTAAAACTTAGACCGGGATCAGATCTGTTCCACAAGGGTGTTTTTGCTGCAGCATGGGGAGTATGGCAGAAAATACAAATTTCAGTCTCACTCGATGCCTTGACTGTTCCGGGACCACTAACAGATAGATTGTGTTTTGTGTTGCTGATTTTTTCCGAATGCAGCATATTTACAAAAAATAATATAATCAGCAGAATTGCGAATATTGTCATTTTATTTTTCATTTTATTCACTCTTTAACAATTGAAAAATTTGAATCCTCGAATTATATGAATCTGCAACGTATATCCTGTCATACTTATCAATATATATTCCTGAAGGAAGCCAGAATTGACCATCACCTTTACCCTGGCTGCCGAAATAATACAGGAAATTTCCTTTCCTGTCAAATACCTGAATAGTATTGAATATGCCATCAACAAGAAATATATGTCCATAAGAATCGGTAGCTATACCCTTCGGTGAAGCAATGTAACCGGTTGCATTTCCCTCTTCACCAAATATTGAAATAACTTCTCCACCAAAAGATAAAATCTGTATTCTGAAATTCAATGCGTCGACTATGTATACACTCGAATCAGAATCAATCCAGATATAAGTTGGAAAATTAAACTCACCGGGTGCTACTCCCCTTTGACCTATAATTTTTTTTAATTTACCATCGCTGTCTAAAACCAATAAACGATGATTACCTGTTTCTGAAATCCATAATTCATCATTAGAAACAGAATACGCAATACCTGTAGGTTGTTTCAGTTCTAATGAATCGTTCAATTCAACGGGATTATCACCAATTTTGTTTACGACATAAATTTTATTATTCTTTGAATCGGTAAAATATATTTTTCCATGTTTACCTGAACATATTCCTACAAGTGAAGGATAAATAATATTATGGTTTCTTATTATTTTAAATACACCGTTTTCTTTATCAATCAAAACCGGATTTTGCACTCCCTGGTCAACAACAATTATATTGTCTGTATCCAATGCAATTAAATTTACAGGTTTAATCAAACTCTTAATATCTTCACCGGCAACAAAATCTATCACCTTGTCAATAAAACTCTTTTTGAGTATTATATCTTTATCATTTGAAATTTTATCTATATATTTTATATCGAATGGTGTAATGTCCGATTTGCTTTCAAACGAATTATTTTCTTTATTAGATTGCGATGTAAGGGGTATTACATTTGATAAAGTAAAAATCAAAAAGCAAATATATGATAATATTTTAATTATTAATTTCAAGATTAAAAAACAGTAATTTATATTAACAATCTATCTTATTTTATTTATTTAAATTTTATAAAAACAGTATTAATTTAATAAAAATAATTCAATAACCAAACTAAATAACATTATTGTCATATTTTTTCTTATATATAAGGATATACAAAAAAATAAAAAATATTTTTTTTCTTATATGAAATTCATTGAAATTAATAATTTCAAATTAAAACTGATTTATATCTTGGATTCCAATTTGTTCGATTTTGAATTATTCACAAATTAATTAAAAATATAATTTAAGGTATTGTTGATTAATATTTCAACCTTTATAATTATTTTTTACCTTACCCGTTAACAATATATTATTTATTGATATAGTTCGCAGGTTATATTATGTCAAAAGACCTTTTGATTTTTATTTTAATAATCATAACACTAATACTAAATTCATGTTCCGGAGATAATCCTTCAGGAAGCAACGGTTCAACACTTTTACCGACAAGTACAGGAACGTACTGGGTTTACCTTGATTACTCTCTCGATTCAAATGGGAATCGGACAAATGCAAATCCGACCATTGATTCAACAATTGTAACAGGTCCAATCACCTTGCATGATACATCGGGAACAATTTTTGTTTCCTTTTCGATTGACAGTAACGGAATTAGTAATGGTGACACTACCTATTATCACACAAATAATAAGAAAGTTTTCGCTTTTTCAAATTATTTTACAAATCTAATTGGCGGATTAGCCATAGCAATAGATTTGCCTATCAGTGAACAATGGATTAAACTTGTCGATGGTGAAGATGAAGATTGGAAAGTAATTGAACAAGAAATTCCTGAAACTGATATTAGCGGAATTAAAATAAAAGGAAATGTAACGATATTAGGTTCGAAAAACGGCACTGAAGTTATTAATGCCGAATCCCGGAATTTTAACACTACTAAATTTACCTTGAAACTGATTTTTACAGGTAGTGTTACTATTTTTTCAACTACATTACCATTAAATCTTGAAAGAAAAACTTACCTTTATTTTGCCGATAATGTTGGTTTGATAAGGTCAGTTATTGAACCTATGAAATTAGATTTATTACCAAATATGAGTCTTCCCGGTGAGGAAATGATTTTAATAAGACATCACATAGCAAATTAATTTTTAAAAATTGATAAATGGGAGCAATTATGAGAAATTTTAAATTACTTATTTTAATATTATCATCGATAATAATTGTTTTTTTAAATTCATGTTCGGGCGATAATCCGACAAACACAGGACAGCAGGGGAATTTCACCTTTCTGAATGTTGGCGATTGGTGGATATATGAAAGGTACCTCATTGATTCTACCGGCAATATTAGCGGAAACAAAACTATAGATTCTACCTTCATAACTGAAACGGAAACAGTGATGGGCAAACTGGCATTTAAAATGAAAACTGTAACCGTAGGCTCTGAGGATGAAGAAAATTACTGTTATACCGAGGGAGAGAAATTCTTTATACACTCTGATTTTGTTAACAGGCAAATTGAAAAATTGTTGGAGAAACTACCAATACAGCTTCCTATTTCACTTGATGATATGTGGGTGAAAATTGCTGATTATACAAGTAATTCCTGGCTGGTAAAAATAGATACAATTCCTGCAACCGAAATTGTTCCAGGAGTTACTATTACAGGTACTTTTACAATTAACGGCGAAAAGGGAATTTATAAGAATATGACCGTAAATTCAAAATCATTATCTGCACAGGAATTCAAATTGATATTTGTTTTCGACGGATTTATAAATCAATCTGTAAAACAATCATTCAAAATTACAGTACATACATGGTTTGATAAAAAAGTTGGAATTTTATTGCAGACAAATGACCAATCCAGATTCGATATCCCTCTTTCGGGTTCATACGTATTCGAAGGATATGAAAGAAATTTAATTAGATATAATATATTTGAAATTAAACCGGATTAATTAATAGGGGTCAATATGAAAATAAAACCAATTATATACATAGTATTATTTTTTGCATCATTAATACTAATAAGTTCCTGCTCGGAAACAACATCAACCAATGATGCTCCTTCGATAATTTCATTATCAAAAACTACTGTAGTAACAGGTGAAACCATCACTATTACAGGATTAAAATTCGGCTCAGTACGAAATAACGGGTATGTTTCATTCAATGGAATCCAGGCTTCAGGTTATACAAGCTGGAGTGACACTTTAATTGTCGTTGTTGTTCCCGGGACTGCTACTTCAGGTAATGTTATTGTTTATGCAGGCGGAAAGCAAAGCAATGCAGTAGCAATTACAATCCTCAAGAATTATTTTCCTAATGCAGTAGGCAATTACTGGGTTTATGAAACCTTCGAACTCGACACTGCAGGCAACAGGGATAATAATACTAGAGAAGTCGATTCGGTTTTAATAACAGGCACATGGAACTTTTTAGGAAAAAATTCGGATATATATACCAAATACACAGGTTCAAGCAGTGGTAAGGAATATTATTATTACACAGAAGGAGGCAAGTATTATACAAACATTACTAATGTAATGCCTCCCAAATTACCTTTTCCAATTGATTATCAAGATGCATGGATAGTTATAGCTAACCCTGATTCTACAAGCTGGACTATATTTTCGCAGGAACTTAAAGATGTCGAAATGGATTTACCAGGGGGACAAGGTAAAGGAACATTAAACGGGACATTCATTATAAAAGGAGAAAAGGGTTTAAATCAGACAATGACAACCGGTGAGAATTCATCAGTAAATGTTAATGCACAGGAGTACAAATTATTGTACTCTTATAACGGAACAATAACTGTTATTGTTAGTGGCATTCCCGTTCCAATAAATATGAATTTTACTGTAACAGAACATCAGTGGTATGGTGAGAATATAGGATTAATCCTTGACCGTGTTGACCCTACAACAATTCAAATAAGCGTATTTTATACATATTATCTGACAGGTATGGAAT
>JACRLY010000072.1 GCA_016219595.1 Ignavibacteriota bacterium
TCAGAAAAACTATTCCAATAGTAGAACTTGGCAGGAAACTTATAATTGAAAATCTTCTCTACGAAACAAATAGCTGGGAATTGACAACAAAAGTCAGCGAGCTCGAAATACTTTATGAATTCATGAAGAACAAACCTAATGTAGTTATCCTCGTGGAAGGGCATACAGACAACCGCGGCTCGAATGCACTCAACGACCGGCTGTCATTAATGAGGGCTGAAAGCGTCAAAAAATACCTGCTCAATATGGGAATAGACCCGAACAGGATTAAGACTAAAGGATACGGCAAACGCAAACCCATAGCAACCAACGACACTGACTTCGGCAGACAACTCAACCGAAGAACTGAGATTGTGATTGTGGCGAAGTGAGATTAAACTGTTAGACTTTAGTTTATAGAATGTTATTAAAAACCTAAATTCTTTCTACTAAATTAAAATTCTAAATTTAACTAATGACTTACGACTATTGACTATCGACTTTTATCACTTATTATTTACTCCTTCTCCGCTTGTTCCAGCGCGGCATCGTCAATGTCGTAGTTGGAGAACAGGTTCTGAATATCTTCGTGTTCTTCTAATGAATCGAGGAATTTGATTACCCTTTTTGCATCGTTCACGTTCTTGATTGCGACGCTGTTTTTCGCCAGGTATTCCAGTTTCCTGTCAGTGATTTCAACTTTCTTACTCTCGAAAAATTTACTTGAGGTGGAGAGAGTTTCGATTGCAGAAATGATGCGTGATGCATCGGTGTCGTACTCCAAATCGTCTGCACCGGACTCCAGCACAAGCTCGAGCAGGTCATCTTCCGACCTTCCAGCAGTCTTAACAGTGATTACACCTTTACGGTCGAAGTTCCAGGCGACGGAATTAACTTCACCGAGGTTGCCGCCAAGTTTATTTATAAGAACACGAAGTTCGGATAGTGTTCGGTTTTTGTTGTCGGTGATTACTTCAATCATTACAGCACCGCCGCAGGGACCGAATCCTTCATAAGTGATTTCTTCGTAGTGAACACCTTCGATTTCACCGGTTCCTTTTTGGATTGCACGCTTAATGTTATCATTTGGCATGTTGACGGCTTTGGCATTCTGTACAGCAAGCCTGAGCCTCGGATTTGCATCAACATCACCGCCGCCTTCGCGTGCAGCGATTGTCAATTCTTTGCCTATGCGTGTGAATGTTTTACCCCGCTTGGCATCTTTGGCTGCTTTCTTATGTTTGATATTTGCCCATTTACTATGACCTGACATGTAATTTCCTGTTTATTGTTTATAATGAGATTGCTATATAATATTTTTAAAAATTCAGCTTATTATAAACTGCAATCTAAAAAATATATAATAATGGCAAAATTAAAATTATAAATAATTGAATAGATTGATATGAATAGCCACTACTTTTAAGTAGTGGGGATGGATAATCGCAACAAATCGGGATTTATCCATTAAAAAATAATGTAGGGACACAAAATCTTGTGTCCCTACAAAAAACATCCCCCACTATCTAAAGAAAGTGGCTATTCAATGATTATTTAAACCTTTCCAGTACATGCTTTATACTTGAATAAATCTCATCAATTTTTCCCAATCCGTTGATATTATCTGCAAGATTTTTTGCTGTGTAATACTCAATTAATGGCTTTGTCTGATTTTCATATACTTTCAGGCGGTTGCGTATTGGCTCTTCCTTGTCGTCATCCCTTTGGTAAAGCTCGCCTCCGTCCAAATCACATAAGCCATCTTTTTTCGGTGGATTATAAATCAAATGATATGATTTTCCGCATGTGCGACAGGTACGTCTTGCTGTGAGCCGTTGAACAAGCTCTTCCGATGGCACTTCCAGTACAAGCACTGTATCCAGTTTTTGCCCCATGTCAGTAAGCAGATTGCCGAGTGCTTCTGCTTGAGGCACAGTACGTGGGAAACCGTCGAGAATGTATCCGTTAACAAGTTCAGGTTTTTTCAATTCTTCTTTAATCATATCAATAATAATTTGGTCAGGTACAAGCTCACCGGCATCCATGAAGGATTGTGCTTTCCTACCCAGTTCTGTTCCCTGCTTGCGGTTTGCACGCAGTATGTCGCCAGTCGAAAGCTGAACGATATTATAATCTCTGCATATACTCTCTGCCTGTGTGCCTTTACCCGCTCCGGGAGGACCTAAAAAGATTAATCTCATTATATTTCCTTTTTTTATAAAATTATGGAATTGCTTTGTGCAAATATAATGAAACGAAGATAGAATAGAATCCAATGTTGATAATTTTGTAACTGATGTGGTTCTTTTATTCGGACCAATCTTCTTTTGATATACCTGTTTGTTTGAGAAGTCTTATTAATAGGTCAACACTGATTTCTTTTCTATGAGGATTTGGAATTGTTAGACGTATTTTCCCTTTTATCATGTATTGATGCTTACCACCTGGGAATGGTCCATCAAAGCCAAAATTTTTCAGTTTTCTGAGAAATTCTTTGTAGGATATTGGTTTCATTATACAGCAGAAACCGGTTCATAAATATTAATATCTTTGAGCTTGGGTAATTCGATATTCTTATTCAAGCTCACGATAATCCAACCCTCGAGAGATTCTCTGAGATTCCTTCTGCAATCCTCTAAAGTTTTACCGGTTGCCCATACACCCTGTAATTCCTGGATTTCACCATAGAAAGGTTCCTCATCCTCGATTATTTCATAGTGGGCAAGATTCATTGCTTCTTCTATGTATTCAGTTAACATAATTCAAATCCAAATTAATATTAATTTTGTTTAGAAACTCATAATTTGCTTTTTTATTTTATAATAACTAATTTAATATAATCATATTCAAGAGATTATTTTATGAATGCGACAGAACTAAATAGTACATTGAATGAAGTATATACAATTATTCCTCATATACTAAACATAGCTGAGAAGCAAATGTGGCTGGACTATGATAACGATGCTGATGTGCTTTATGTGAATTTTAAAAAGCCACAAAGAGCAACCGATTCAGAAATGCTCGAAAATGGTGTCTTTCTGCGTTACAAGGATAATGATGTTGTCGGTTTGACAAAATTGGATGCATCGAAGAGAGGGATGAATTAAATTTATCTATAATCATCAAGAAACCACAACATTATTTAGTTGTGGTTCCCAATTACTGAAATTTCTTATCTTTCCTACAAATCCTTATACGGATTGGGTCCAACTTCGTCTATCGTTTCGGCGAATTTGTTGAATATATCCGGCAGACAGTCGTACTCGTCAATAGAAAGTGTGTGGATTTCCACACGTTCCGGCTCCAATACAAGTTGTTTCAGTTTTTCCTGAACATTTTCCATCCTGATATTCGCAAGCTCGCTACCGCGTATGAAGTGGCATTGATAATCGTCACCGTATTTACATCCGATAAGAATAGCACCATCGAATCCGGCAGCAAGTGCATCATTAATCCAGCTTGTGCTGACAGAACCGAGACATCGAACCGGTATAATCCTGATATTCGGTGAATAAAGCATCCTTTTTCTTGCGGCAATGTCAAGTGAAGGATAAGCATCGTTTTCGCACATAAAAGCAATGATTCTCGGCTTCTCTTCATCTTCCTCGGGCATGTCAATTGATTTTATCATTGCGGAAACGATTTGCACCGAGTAATCCTTAAAGCTGATGATTCTTTCGGGGCATGCACCCATACATATACCACAGCGTCTGCACCTGTTCGGGTTCGGCATCGGTGTACCTTTTGCATCTTCTTCCAATGCACCGAATGGACATTCTTCTGTACATCGTTTACACTGTGTACATCTCTGGAAGAAGAAATCGGGATAAGTCTTGTCGCCTGACCTCGGGTGAACTGCAATTCCCTTTCTTATACATTCGAGAGCCTGTATTGCTTTAAGCGAAGCACCGAGTGCATCGTTTTTACATGCAACTGTATCCATAGGATTTCTCACAGTTCCTGCTGCATAAATACCGGTACGCCTTGTTTCGTATGGGAAGCAGATATAATGCGAATCGGGAAAACCATAATGCAATGTTGGCAAATCTTTTCCTTGTATATATTTCAGATTCAGCACAGAATAATCCGGTTCAACAACTTCAGCCGGTTGTTCCTCTGTAGGTTGTTGCTCTGTCGAAGTACTTTCAGTTTGTTTCACAGTCTTGATTCTGTCCGCAGCAGCATTAGGAACAATTCCTGCCGCAAGCACCACCATATCAGCTTGTATCTGAATTTTCTCCCCGACAAATGTATTGTCAACATCAACTGCTATTGTTCCGTTATTTACATTTATTCCTGCAATCTCGCCCTTAGTGAGGAAGATTGTATCTTCATTCTGTACACGCTTCAGGAACAATTCATAATTCGCAGGTGTCCGAAAATCTTTATAAATGATATAAATTTTTGCATCGGGATATTTCTCCTGCACGTACAATGCCTGTTTCAGCGATATCATACAGCAGACCGATGAACAGTAGTGTAAATGCTCTTTATCTCGCGAGCCGGCACATTGAACAAACACAATGCTCTTGATAGCTCCGTTATCACTCGGCTTTTTCAGATTATTACTTTTTGCTAATTCTTCAAATTCAACATTCGTTACAATGTTCTTGGATGAGCCATAACCAAGATATGAGAGCTTCTCATTATCATAAGGTTTCCAGCCTGTTGCCTGTATAATTGTACCAACAATAAAATTTTCAGCATTGCCATTCACTTTTGCCGTAACATTGAAAGCACCCGGCTGGCCTGATGTTTCATCAATTGTGCAATTTGTCATTACTTTTATTTTCTGATTTGACATCACTTCTTTTACCAAATCATCGCAGTTATTTACTTCAAGTTCAGTATAAGGAGCTTTTGTAGGTGTCAGCTTATACATCTTTTTGTAATATCCACCCAGTTCTTTTTCTTTTTCTACAAGAATTACATTATATCCTGCTTTTGCAGAGGATAATGCCGCAGTCATTCCTGTAAATCCACCGCCGACAACCATAACAGTATCATTAATTTCGAGAATCATAGGTTGTGGAATATCTGCATTCTGCATTTTCACAACGCCCATTTTCATATAATCTTTTGCGAGTGCATCCGTTTCTTCATCATTCGGCTTGTGTGACCAGCACACGTGTTCACGTATATTCACCCTGTCAACAAGGACATTCTCACCGAATCTGAAAACATCAGACATATATCTTGGCGAGCAGGCACCTATAACAACCCTGTTCAAACTTTCTGTCTCAATATCTTTTTTAATTTCATTTATTGCAAAGTCTGCACATAAGCACGAGTTAATTTTTGCAACAGGGATTTTTGTTTCCTTTTGAACTGTCTCGCTGATTGACTGGCAATTAATAGTACTGCCGATTTCACATCCCGAGCATAAATACATTCCGACTTTAGTTTCTATAGCCATCTTAGTTCCCTCCTTTCACAATGTGAATCGCTTTCATAGCAGCACCCGTTGATTCCTGAACGACTGACGACACCTCCTTTGGTCCTGTGCATACACCTGTGCCTATTATCGTTTTATCTAAATCAGTTTTTATAAATCCATTCTCATCCAATAGCGATTTGTCAGGAAATCCGTTTTTGTTTGTTGTTGGCTGCATACCCGTTGCCAGAACAACAAGGTCAACTGTGTATTGCATCAGTTGAGAATTCATTGTATCATCTGCCTCGACAATTAATTTGTCTGAATCCGGGTCTTGCATTACCTTAGCAACTTTGCCCCTATGGAAAAATACTTTGCTGTCATTTTGCATCCTTTGATAAAAATCTTCGAGTGGTCCGGGTGAGCGTATGTCAATATAAAATACATGTATTTCAGTTTCAGGCAATTGTTCTCTAATATACTGTGCCTGTTTCAATGAAGCCATACAACATACCGAAGAGCAATATTCGAGATGGTTTTCATCGCGTGAGCCGGCACACTGTACGAATGCTACTTTCTCAATAGGTTTGTCCATACCGGGAATCTGAATCTTTCCACCTGTCGGTCCGCTTGGCGAAGCGAGACGTTCGAGCATCATGTTTGTAATGACACCCTGCAGTTTTCCGTATCCGAGAGTTTCCAGATTCTTTGCATCGTAAGGGTCCCAGCCCGAAGCCCAGATAATAGCTTTAGCGTTTATATTCAATTTTTTTTCTTCTTCATTCAAATCTATTGCATTATACTTGCACGAATCAATAATCAGATTCAATTCCGATGAGCTGCATAAATTTTTATCGAGTACATATTTCATTGGGTAGCAGTTGTTGTAAGGAAGATAAATCGCTTTTGACTTATCCATTCCGAAATTGAAATCGTTGCTTCTTTCGACAGTGCAGGCTTCAGCACATTCTCCGCAATTTGTACATTTATTATTTACATATCTCGGATTTATTTTAACATTCACATTGTAATTACCTGCATCGCCCGAAACTGTTTTCACTTCAGCAAGTGTATAAAGCGTGATTCTCGGATTATCTCTCAATCTTCTTATATTAATTTCCAATCCACATGTCGGCGGACATAATTTAGGAAAGTATTGATTCATTTGAGCCACTCTTCCTCCGATGTAAGGTTTCTTCTCAATTAGTGTAACCGTAAAACCTGTTTCTGCCGCTTCCAATGCAGTCGAAATGCCTGATATTCCTGCTCCCACAACTAAAATGTCAGTTTCAATAGAACTTTTTTCCATAACTATTTCTTTCTGTTTTTCTATTCCCATTCAATTTGTTCTTCTTAAGAGGAATGAAGGGGATATTCAATTATATCTCTAACATTCAACATTAATTTATCAATTCAATTTCTAAATTAAATGACAAAGGCAGGTATAACAAGCATACAAATCTTATTGTAATCTGTGTGTGGTGAAATTGTAGAATAATTAATAGATAAGTACGTTAATTTAACAAAAGTACAATTATTTTTTATAATTATCATTAAGAGGACATTATGAAAAAATTAAATTTATTTAGAATTTTTTCTTTTACCTTAATAATCGCAAGTTTACTTACCTTATTTACCGGTTGCAAAAGCGATAATCCTACAAATCCAAATCCAAATGATGTTTTTACGGCAAAAGTTGATGATGCAGTTGTACTGGATTTTTCTGCTAATCTTACTTCTGTTATATTAACAAAACAACAGCAGAATAATTATGTAGCCAGAACAATTGTTGCTTCGATGACAAGCGGAGGAAATACCTATATGATTACTTTAATTGTCAATGATGATGGTAAAGGTGCCGGTTCTTACAATATTGAAACCGAGGGATTTGCATCTTTATCAGTAGCTGGTAATGCGGATTTAACATTTTTGAATGAAGTGAGAGGTCAAATTACCCTTACAGAACTTGATGATAAAAATTGGGAAGGTTCTTTCAACTTCGATGCTTATAATTCAAATAAAACTAAGAAAATTAAGGTTTTTAACGGGCATTTGAATGTTCATAAATAAATTTTGATAAATTATAAAGCTGTAGGGGCAATTCACGAATTGCCCCTACACATTAATCAAATTACCGTCTCAAATTATTTGTTTCCTGGAGCATCTGGTCGCTTACGGAAATTGTCCGGGCTGATGCCTCGAATGCTCTTTGTGTTGTGATTATATCCGTGAACTCACTCGTCAAATCCACATTCGATTGTTCCAAAGCGCCGCTAACCATGGATGTCGAAGGATTGTCCTCACCTCCGGTACCGATGAATGCTGAACCGCTGTTCGGAGCTGCTTTGAACATATTTGAGCCGTCCTTGAGCAAGCCGCCGGGGTTAGAAAACTTCGCCATTACTATTTGCCCGAGCACCTCATTCTTGCCGTTAGTAAATGCACCCCACACTTTTCCCGATGTATCTATCGAAAAGCCCGAAAGCTCACCGGATTGAAATCCGTCCTGGTCAATTGCAGTTGCGGAGCTTGAACCTGCATAGTTCGTCAATCCGTTGCCTGCCTGTCCGGAAAGATTGATTGTTATATCATCCGGGAAAAGGTTCTGAAATGTCGCATTGGTACTTACTGCAACTGTTAATGTATTCGGTGTATTTAATGTGCCGTC
Organism: Ignavibacteriota bacterium; assembly: GCA_016219595.1. Taxonomy (GTDB): domain Bacteria; phylum Bacteroidota; class Ignavibacteria; order Kapaibacteriales; family UBA2268; genus XYC2-FULL-35-21. The sequence continues at coordinate 8,025 of JACRLY010000072.1, forward strand.
TGCATTGAATGTTATTTCGGGTGATGCACCTGCAACCAGGTCTGTTGCATCTCCGTCTAATGTAACGGTAACGTTAAACTGCGCATCAGCTACTTTCTCAAATGTAACGTCCAATGTATGCGTTCCGCCACGCTGGTCATATACAACTATTGTTGTCGACCTCGTATTGTCCGGAACAGTCAATGGCATATTTGCATTGAGGTTACCTGTTACTTCTACATTATGTGTTTGCTGTGGCGGCGAAATCATTGAAGAAGGTATCTGAAGGTTTTTTACGTTTCTGTCAAGAATAGTCATTCCCTGAGTATTCCTTACCAGGTTATTACTGGCATCCAATTGAACGCTGTAACCCTGAAGAAACGCACCTGTTGTACTGTCTACAAAATATCCCTCTTTGTCGAGAGCAATCATTCCTGCTCTTGAGTACATCCTCTGGTTATTCAGATTATAAACAAAGAATCCTTCACCCTGTAATGCAAGGTCAAGTGGTCTGTCTGTATATTCCAGGGAACCCTGGGACATGTTGTTGGATACAGATGCTATTTTTACACCCAATCCGAATTGCATCGGATTTACACCGCCGATAGCTCTTGAACCTGCTATTTCAGGCGGACTGCCATAACCGAATGTCTGGCTGAATAAGTCTGCAAATGTCATCCTGCTTGATTTATATCCATATGTATTGACATTTGCCAGATTGTTTGATATTACATCGAAACGCCGCTGATTTATTCTTAAAGAACTGGCGCTGATTGATAAAGCTCTGCTTAAGCCCATTTATGAACCCTCCTTGGTTATTAAAAAATATTTTATTTTTCTCATTGTAACTCCTCAGTCATTCGGAGTTTGTTCATCATGGGATTTCCTGTCCCCATAAGGGGAGCGAGGTCCAATCCCTATTTAATTATGCAAATACCACCGAGACAATATTCGTAATGACTCTGTTCTCCATATCATTGCTGTCGACTACAGTAATCACGGTCTTGTTCGGTACACTCACAATGAAAGCTTTTTCATTAAGCATAACCAATGATTCTGTAGAACCTTTTTCATCTGCCTTAGCGACTGCACTCGTTAGCCTGTTCAAATCCTCTTCACCTAAATCGATTTCCCTGCTCGTCATTCTTGATTGTGCATGTGAAGAAAATTTCAGATTGTCGAGTTCCTTCCTGAATATTTCTTCAAATGAAGTATTCATGCGGTTTTGTGTCGGCTGAAGAGTCTGTTTCTTCAGTTCGTTAATACCTCCCGCAGGAAGAAAAGGCAGCATCACTCCGTTAATTTCCGGCAAATTATTCACCCCCTTTTTCCATAATTTTTAAACATATATTAATTTCATTCATATTTTTTATTTAATAATTTTCAATTTTTAATAAATTTTAAAAGTTCATTTCTCATTTTTTTTAATCATTACAAATTTTAATATTTTAAATTTATTTTAAATTTTAAATTAAAAAATTTTAAATTAGCTTTCAGTAGATATATCCGTCACATTTCCCAAAGGAATTTCCAACCCGTTAATTACGAGCATAGTGCCTTCGGATTTGAATCTTACTGCTTCTATCACTCCGTAAGTAAAGCAATCTGGATTATACGAAGTGCCGGCTTTGTCTTTTGCACTGACACTGAATGTATATTGCCCAGCAGCCAGTTGATTACCGTTTCCATCCTTACCGTCCCAGTTAATAGTATGTTCCCCGCTTTCGAGGTCTGTGCCTGAAAGCTCGATTGTACGGACAACTTTACCGGCAGAATCTTTAATTTGTAACTCACCGCTTGATGCAGTAATATCGAGCTTGTATCCAAGCTTTACTGCACTGTTCCCATCATAAGTGGCAGTATTTGAAATTGCTTTCGCATGTTTTCCAAGTAATCCCGGCAATGCAGAATTTGAGATTGTTTTGGTTAAAAGCAAGTTCGAATTTACCTGACCTTCTATTAAAGAGCGTATATCTGTTAATGTCTCAAGCTGTGAAAATTGTGCAAGTTGCGTTGCAAATTCCTGGTTATCATAAGGCTTCAAAGGATTCTGCGATTTCAACTGGTAGGTCAGCAATTTAAGAAACTGGTCCTTCCCGATCTCGCTTCCGCTCTTTGTTGGTTGGGAGTAACTATTGTTAGTCCCTGATATATTATTTGTTATACTTTCTGTCATGTGGGTAGCCTCCTGCGTAATTTTGTTATAAAATACTTGTATTAATTAAAATCCCATCATCAAATTCATCACCCAAAGCAACAAGTTCATCGTCGTCAACACTGAGTTGATTCAATGCACCTAAGAATTCCCTGTTTGCTTTACCGTCTTTTAGACGCGCATTGCTACCCTCGAAGAATGCATGCCTGTCGGTAAGGTCGTTTTCGAGCTGGCGAACTTCAATTTTGATGGATTCTGTTTTTATTCCCTGTTGATTAAGTTTCTCCTTTAATTGTATTAACTGATTTTCGAGATTTTTTGCTACTTCTCTCGTGTCTGCCTTCATCACAAGTTTTGCTATATCATCCTTCATCGTTATTTCGATTGATACGGTTCCGAGAGATGGCGGCTTCAAATTCAGTCTTGCTGTATATGATGTATTATTTTGAAGGTTTTTAGCAACCTGTAAAGTTTTATCAGCTATTTCTTCCAATCTTACTCTTACCAAGCCGACTTTATTTGTCAGGTCTATTTCCTTCGTTGAAATACCGGGTGTGCTATACACCTTTTCTGCAATTCCTGTCCTGTTTATATTAAAGTTGTTCTGTGAATTATTTTCTGCCGGTAATTTTGTGTCGTTTACCTGAACTTTTTCATCCGTTGGAAGAAGCCTGCTTTCAGATTTATTTGAATTATTCTTCAAATTTTCTGCAACTTTTTCTTTGCCGATATTGCCTATGTTCGGAGCTATATTGTCAACTTTATTTATTACCTGGTTCTTGCTGACGGCATCATTCTGCTTAATAAATAATCCTGTTATATCTTTACTATTTAAAACACCTTGCTCATTTGCCTTTACTGAAACCTCTCCTTGCTTTACCTCCTGTATAATTTCTGTAGATTTTGCTATAATTCCGGGCTGAATTTTAATATTCGGTAACTCGGTTTTTTCTGAAACTCCATTCAATTTTTGAGTAGTTGCGTCAACCGCAGCTTTTAATTTTTCACCCAATTTTATATTTTTTTGTACAGAAATACCGGCAGTATTTTTATTAATAATCAGGTTTGAAATATTTGCTTTCCCTTCTTTAATTAATTTCAAATCTGCAGCAAATTCCATTGAATCGGTTTTTAATTTAACTGCGGTTTCATTAGAAATTTTTGCATTATTCTGGGTTTCAATCTTTGTTTCGGTCTTTGTGTCAGCTTGTTTAGAATTAATCTTTTGGTTATTATTCGCAGTCAGCTCTTCTGGTTTTTGTGCAGTTGCTGCATCATTTTTTGATGTTATATCTTTTTGATTGCCTGTGTTTTGAGAATTGCCGTTTAATTGTTTATCGCTTGCCTGAATATAAGAACCTGAGCCATTATTCAAGCTTTCTTCTCTGTTATAAGAATTGCCGTTTTCAGAATACGAAGTATTATAATCATTTCTATCGTATTGATTGATATTATTCGCCGAATGGCTCACAGCCTGGTAATTCGGGCTGTTATCAATGTAATCATTCGATACAGGACTAATATTTGAAGAATCATAGTCGTTAAGTCTTTCCCTGAGACTTCTTTCGAAGTAATCATTAACGGTTTTATCGATTTGCAAAGCCGGGCGTTCAATTACCCCGGGTTTTATCATACCCTTCAGAATTGAGATTGAATCAGCCATTTGGTGCCTCCTGCACTTTCATTTCCCGCACAGAACATCCAAATTGTGCGGTTAATTATTAATTATAAATTGTAAATTATTAATTATCTATGGCTACCCTGCCGCATTATTTCTGCGGCTCTGTCTGCTGAAATAGCCTCAAGAACCTTGCCAGCTTTTTTCTTAGACATAAGTTTGAGTATTTTGGAGGCGTCTTTGGAATCTATTTTTTCGAGGATTTTCGCTACTTCCTTCGGTTCGGAATTATCATATATTTTTGCAAAGTCAGCAAGATTTTTATTCCTGAGTGAATCGATTTGTCCAAGAAGTAGTTTCTCTTTTTCTTCCGTTGTTTTTGATATTCTTTCCCTGTCTGATAAAACCTGTTTATATAAAAGAGTGACTTTTTGAAGAGAATCCCTCAATTTTGCATAATTACTTTGTATTTTCGAGATTGAATCAAGCATTTTAGGGTATGAGGTTTTACCTGTTGACAAAAGTAAGTTCTTCTGAGTCATAGAATCAGTCAAATTCTTTTTTTCATTTATCAATTGCTTATTCTGAGTTGTCAATACCTGGTATTTTATTGATTCTTTAATAAGTTTGTCAAATTCTGTTTTTGAAATTATTATGTTCGGTACTTTTGTTTTCCCTCTTGAGTTTAATGATAGTATTCTTCCATGCTTTGAATTTCTCTCTATTCCGATTAATCCCGGGAAAAACTTATAAACGACGATAAAACCTCCGACAACAATTACAAATGCTGTCACAAGCGAAATTAATATCATCATTAACGATTTTGTACTCATTAATCCACTGTCTTTTATATATTTAATAAATCAACATTTTGACTTATATTCCTTGCTATTTCATCAAGACGTATCACATCTTCTCTTTCCAATTCATATTGATGAGCCTGAAGTTGTTTTTCTTTTAATTTGATTAATATTTTTTCATCTTTAATTACATCATTTAATCTATCTCTTTTTTCGGTTTCTATCTCAATTAACTTTAGCTTTTCCTTACCAAGTATTTTTAACTCATCCCTTACACGGGTTTTGTGAAAATGCCCTGCCTGAAGTTCTGAAGCCTTAGTAGGTCCTGCTTCGGCTTTTAAAATCTTGTCTAAATAATTTTCCTTTTCTTCTATTTCCTCTTCTTTTCTGCGGCGTTTATTAGCCGCATTTCTGAGTTCCCGTTTTGACTCTTCTACTTTGTGAGACCTCAGCCTGAGAACAGGTTCTAATCTGAATTTGAAATTTTTTGCCATAATTTATATCAGTTAACTCGATGCAATTGAAACCAATTGTCCTATTGCTTCCTCGTATTCAGTTGTTTCGTAAACACCCTGTTTCATAAACGCATTAATCCTGTCAATTAATGCCATAGCTTTGTCAATAACAGGATTTGTCCCTTTCTGATAAGCACCTACGCTTATCAAATCCTCTGCTTCACGGTAAGCAGCCATCAATTCCTGAACTTTAAGTATCGAATTGAAATGTTCTTTGCTTATAACATCATTTCTCACCCTGCTGATGCTTTGCAAAACATCTATAGCCGGGTAATGTCCTAAATTTGCAAGTCTTCTTGTCAAAACGACGTGTCCGTCTAAAATTCCTCTTGATGCATCTGAAATAGGTTCGTTAATATCATCACCTTCCACCAACACTGAATACAGTGCGGTTATTGAACCGTCAATCGAAGTGCCTGCTCTTTCCATTGTCCTTTGTAATAATGAAAATACCGAAGGTGTATAACCTTTTGTAGTTGGCGGCTCGCCTATGGCGAGACCAACTTCCCTCTGTGCCATTGCAAGCCTTGTTGCCGAGTCCATCA
>JACRLY010000073.1 GCA_016219595.1 Ignavibacteriota bacterium
AGATAGTGGCTATTCAAAAAAAAATTACCTGTTTACCATCAATTTAAACAGTGATGTTATTGTACCGGTTTCCATTTTCAGAAAATACATTCCTTCGGTTAAATAGCCGGTATCAAATGGTTCAGTATAATCCCCTGCTGCTTTATTTTCATCAACGAGAGTTCTGATTTCTTTTCCCATAAAATCAAACAAAGTGATTTTAACATTTGAATTTTCGTATAATGAGAAATTAATTTGTGCTTTGTCATTAGCCGGGTTGGGATAGAGCAAATTAGATTTTGATAGTGTAAAATTTTCAATAATACTTGTATAATGGTCTTTTATTAGTAATAATCTTCCATCTTGAGTTCCAATGAGATATGTAGAAGAGTCTGGAGACTGGTCGAAACAGGTACCAAAAGTATTTCTAATAATAATTGGATCTTTGTATAAGCCTGATTTAAGATTAATAAATTCAATAGTAGCTCCTACCCCGTTGCCACACTTAATTAAGAAATTATTATCAACAGAATACATGAATTTTTCAAGATATGTAATGTCAGTTGTTAAATCTTGAAACTTTCTCAATGAATTCCCATTTGTTGCATAATAAATATTTATATAACCATCTCTGAAATCTGCTAAATTCTTCGAATCGGGAGAGAAACACATATATAAGGTTTTATCAGGAATAGAATCCCTGTTTTCTGTATAAAAATGATCCAATATATAAGAAGAATCATTTTCCATATTATAAAGTTCAAGAAAATAATTATAATGATAATCATCAAGATTATCTCTTTGATATGATTCGGTATATCCACTAATAACAAAATGTAATCCATCTGGAGATTTGTCCAAATCATAAGGTATCAAACCAGATAAATTATTAATATATTTACAACTATCTGAACTGTATTCCCCATTCATACCGCTGTTTCCACACACTCCAGCACCATAGTAATTTTTTAACTCAGAAGATAAAATAAAACAATTGTTCGATGAGTTATTTTTAATAAAACGATGGTAAAAGACTGTACCAGCTGGATTGGGTGGAATATATATTATTCTTTCACAATTGATAAATTCAGAATCAATATTATAAATATGAATATAATTATCATCATACCAATTGATTTCGTCGTGATTGGTGAATGCGAAATATCTAGTATCTGATGAAATATCATACAAGTTAAACCGATAATCGGACATATCAATTTCTTTAATAAGCGAGCCTGTTTCTGTATCCCATTTTCTTATGATTTTATCTGCGGAATAAGTAAGTATTGTTCTTCCATCCGGTGAAAATTGTACAATGTTATATTGTAAAGTTTTCAATTTATTTTCGAGGTAATTGCCTTTGTCGAGCCAGCCACTCTCATTTTGGCTTTTGGCATATTGAGATGTTAGAAAAATTAATAGAATTATGAATATGATTCTTTTCATGGACTTTTACCAATTTTGTTCTGATATAATATACAATGACACATGAAACGTGAATTGGTCTCAGAAATTCTGTAAAAACTATAATTTCGTTTCAAATATATCAAGGAATTGCTTTGGATTTACTATTTTAATATTACCAAACTGTTCTATATGAAGTAATTCCTTATCACCTGAAATAATATATTCAGCGCCAAGTTTAACTGCACATTCAATAAATTTATCGTCATCAGGGTCATTGATGACAACTTTAATAGAAGGTGTTTTATTAGCAAAATTCATATTTCTATAAGTTGTAAACAATATAAGTAGCTCATTCAATTCTTTTCTATCTAATTTCTCAAGCCTATTTAGAACCTCGATATATTCGTTTAGAATATTTTTACTAAGACACAACCTGATTTTTTCATTTCTCCAGAGGTCAACAATAGCTTTTGGATTACCTCCGTGAAATGAAGATATAATTACATTTGTATCAATAACTACTAAAGTCATTTGTTTGCCCGTCTGACATCTTTAATAGCTTTCTTTATATCCTTTTCTGTTATTCCATGCTGTTTAAATTGTTTACTGATTCTTTGCCATAAATCCTCAATGTAAGCTGACATATCCCTTTCATTGATATAATCGCTAACAAGTTCCCGGACTACATCACTTGATGTTTTACCTTCTCTTCTGGCGACAAGGTTAAGTTTATTTTTTATATCGGAATCAATCCTAACTAATAATTGTGTTGTCATATTTTTCCTAAATTATGATATACATGATATACAATATATATTATATCGAATAGAAAAAAAAATTATTTTAATGCAGTTATTCCTATTTAAATCAAATTCTTAAGATTAAAAATGTAAATATTTTTTGTCATAATGTAAAAAATACTTGACATTATGTAAAATATTTCTTATATTTGTATTGAATTGAAAATCAAATTTATGTGAGGTCGAAAAATGGTATCGAAATTTTTATTGCCGAACAGATTTAAACTTATAGGATGGGTACTTCTAATTCCATCTTTTATACTTGGAATTTTGTGGCTATGTGATATAAGATACATAATTCAAGCACCTGTGTTTTCTATATGGGGTGATAAATTATTAAGCATAATACATAAAGATATTTATAATGAGTTAGTTTCGGCTCCTCTATTGATTAGTCTTTTGATGATTACTTTTGCCAGAGAAAAGAATGAAGATGAATATATATCAAAAATCAGATTGGATTCATTGGTATGGGCAATATATATAAACTACATTTTGCTGTTCATTTCCATTTTATTCGTTTTCCAGGGAGCTTTTTACACAGTAATGATTTTTAATTTATTTACAATACTTATCCTGTTTATTATCCGCTTTAATATTGTTCTTTATAAATCAAAACGGCAGATGGATAATGAAAAATAGTATTAAAGTGGAAAGAGCAATAAAAAACATAACTCAGGACGAACTTGCTAAGCTTGCAGGAGTGAGCCGGCAGACAATTAATGCTATGGAACTCGGCAAGTATGTACCTTCGACTGTCCTGGCAATGAAAATAGCAAAAGTGTTTGATAAAAAAGTTGATGATATCTTCAAACTCGAAGATACTGATTAAACTGACATTCTGAAGCTTCAAAATTAATCTGTTTATTAGTATAAATCATGCTGATATACAAGGGGATATTATTGCCTTTTCTTAAAAAGTAATCAATTAATTATTTGTTTCATTTTAAAATTGGAGAATTTATGAAAAAAGTATTATTAATAATGTTCATCACAACTTTGATGTTAACATCCGAACTTATTGCAAAAGGGAAACAACGCATTGGAGTTTATGATTCGCGAGTAATCGCAATTTGCTGGTTCCAATCCGAAGAAGGACAGAAAAACATGAAAAGCCTAATGGACGAGTTTAAAACTGCAAAATCAAAAGGCGACACTGTCCAGGCAAAAAAATTAGAAGAAAAAGGACAGTTAACACAAAGAATATTACATGACAAGGGATTTGGCAGAGGTTCGGTTGCAGAAATAATCGAGAATAAATTAAATGAACTGAAAGAACTTGCCAAAAAAGAAAAGTTGATGGCAATATGTTCCAAATGGGAATTGAATTTTTCAAGTCCTGATGTTGAAGTAGTTGATATTACAATGAATGTATTGGATATGTTCAATGCAACGGACAAAGTAAAGAAAATGGTGGAAGAAATGAAGGGAATAGAACCAATCAAAGATGCATTTTTTCTTGAGGATCAGTATAGGAATGAGGGCTGTCCTGTTAAAATAAGGACAGCCTTTGTTTTAATATTACATCAATCCTTTATCTCAAGATAAAAAACCACATAATGATTCAGCTTGTAATACTTATGCCACTCCTCGACTGGTTTCATATTTAATATGCAATAATTCGATGCTCCACCCCCCATTTCAAAAGGTGGTGCAAAAGTAATAATTGGAATTTTTTTATTAACAGGAATATTGCCTTTATAATCACCACAAACAAATAAATCCCTAAGCATATATAATGAATTTTCTTTTTTTGAAATGTGAAAATCAAAGAAAAAACCAGAATAATGAATATGAATTCTAGCTGAACTATCTTCAGAATTATCACATAAGAAATTAATAGTATATAAAGTGTCATTCTCTTTATATTTTGTTTTTTCACATGGGTCTGAAATATAATAAGGAATAGTATCATCGCCAATTTTCATATTAATAGTATCCTTACCACATTCAAATAATGGATTTTCCTTCTTTTTCTCACCATTAATGTATTCTATTTGCGATATAATAAATTTTTTTCCAATGAGATTTGAATCTGAGAATGAAACAGAAATTTTCTCAACATTGATTAAATCAGCAAGAAGTTTTGTTTCACTATCCTTGAAGCCAACTTGGATGTTAATTTCGGTGCTGTCAGGTTTTGCAAGTAATGTGAAATTAGTCAGACGAAATAAAGAAATTATTAAACAAATAAGAACACAATGTTTCATGTAATTCTCCGATTATTTGAATGTTTTAATTATACAAACATACAATAAAAATTATAGAGCAAGTTATCTCAATATTTTAATATATAACAGGTAAAAAATAAAAGCAAGTGAAAATATGAAACCCCATAAAATGATTAAGTATAGTATGAATTTAAATTGAATTTTTAAATATTGTTTAATATCGAATTTCTTACCATTTTTTAATGAATGGATGTAATTCCTGTAATCAACTTTAATACTGAAAAAATATCTTAAAAATTTCATTAAATAATACATCAATTAATTTTGATAATAATTTCCCAATCAGAAAGCTGACCCAAATATTAGTATCAATTATTACTTCCATATTTGGCTTGTCTGACTTCTTCAACTATTGTTGTGATTTCATCTAATGTTATAGGAATATTCTTCATTCGATTTCTGAAATCAATAAGCCAATCTTTTAGAGTAATTTCATTTATATAATCGGCAAGTTTAACTTTTTCTTTCTGATTCATTTGCTTTATTAAACTTATAGCTTGTTTATAACTTGTTGTCGTTTTAACAGCCATATTTCCTCCGTTTCCTTTGCATTCATATTAATTTTATAATTTTATTATATTCAACGATTAAAATAATGAATAATTGCTAAATTTAATAATGTTCCAAATTATTCAGTCAAATAAATTCTAATATTATTTTCAAAAAAGATAACTGTTTTACTTTATTACTTTATAAACTTTCAACTCTGACTAATTTTCATTTCTTCGGTATCACTTTAAATTCTACACGTCTGTTCTGGGCTCTGCCGGCGTCTGTCTCGTTTGATGCGACAGGTTTTGTCTTGCCGTAGCCATTAGGAATAAGGCGTTCACGGTTAATACCTTTCCCTGCCAAATAATTTACCACAGACCTTGCTCTTTTTTCCGATAGTGTATGATTGTAATCATCACCACCTATGTAATCAGTATGCCCGGCAATTTCTATTGTAAATTCAGGTATTGTTTTCAGCAAGTCTGCTAACCGGTCTAAGTCGGGGAATGATTCAGGTTTCAAATCCCATTTGTCATATTCAAAAAAGACGTTGTTAATTCGAATATTTGTTCCCCCAAGGTGCTTGAGATTATAAATGGTAATATCTTCATAAATACCGTAGAAAAATCCCTCGTCATTACGCAGGTCAACATTTTTCGTAATCGGGTAATACCCTTCTTTCTTTGCATAAACACCGTAATTTTTACCGAGAGGAAGCACTACAAAATAGGAGCCGTCCTGTGGATTGCTGTGAAGGTGACCAATTTGTTTCCCGGTTTCAAGGTCTTCCCAGATGATGTCAGCCACTATAGTGTTTCCTTCGTTATCTCTCACTTTGCCTGAAATCGTAACCACTTTTTCAGGTCTGAGTAAATCAGGAACTTTGATAGCATATACATCTGTCTTTCCAAATGTTTCATCTTTCTCGCTTGCAGCGAAGTATGAAATATAACCTTCAGTCGAAACGATAGCTCCCCATTCATCTCCGGGAGTATTAATATACCTGCCCATATTGACAGGCTCGCTCCATTCGGTCCAGGAATCTTCATTCAGGCGTACAGATTTGAATATATCCATTCTTCCCAATCCATAATGTCCTTCTGAACTGAAATACAGTGACTTCATATCGGGATGGAGAAAAGGTTTCCTTTCTGCATAGGGAGTGTTGACAACAGGACCAAGATTAACCGGAGCACTCCATCCTGTGTCGGTTTTGAAACTTATATAAATATCGGTATTGCCATTTTTGCTGCCATGATAAACCTGGTGAATTTTATGGAATCCTCCAACAGCACCCGGGCGGTCGGATACAAAAAGAATTGCATTCCCTTCGGCTGTCGGTTTGGCATCGCAATCGAACCAACCTGTGTTGATAGGATAAGGAAACGGAACAGGCTGATTCCAGCCTTGTTTTGTCATGTCTGCATAGAACAAATCACCCCTGCCAAGACTTTCGTCATAATTTCCGAAAATGATTAACTGGGTTCCGTCGACTGTAATTCCTTCAGGAGCCTCATTCTTTTGTGTATTGACCGCAGAAGTCAGTTTTTCGGCTTTTTGCCATACACCGTTACCATATTTCGACATGTAAATATCTTCGGCACCCCTGCCATCGCGGTTCAATCCTGTGAAGAAGAGTTTAGATTCGTCAGCAGTCGGAATCGGAGAATATTCATTTGCAGATGTATTAATCCCCTGACCAAGATTGACCGGGACAAGATATTCACCATCTGTTTTAAGCAAAGTGATAATTTTATCGAACCGTTCTTTCATATTAGGGAATTCAGGCTGCCATATTTCATAAATTTCAGCGGCACTTTCCCAATGTTTTCTTTTTATAAAAGGTTCTGCGAGTCGTTGAACGGCAACAAATGCATCCTCATCGGGTGAGAAAGCATGTATGAAATCGAAGAATTGTCCCATTGTGGCGTCGGTAACCGAATTGCAAAGGAAGTCTTCGGGAAGCTGCGAACGTACTTCCCCGCAAACCAAAAAGAGAAGCGGATATATTAATATATATGCTTTTTTTGATAACATTATAATATAAAAATAATTACATAAGAATTGTGTGCAAATAATCTGCCAAAGAATGTTATGGTTGGTTTTTATTTTTTATTGGGGTTTTTCTGAAGTTATATGAATATGTGGTCGCTTCTATTAACTTCGCGCTTCAGTATTAGGATTTATTAAATATCAGAATCAGATAAGTTTGCAATTTTCATAAAATGTTTTAATAATCCAATTTTCAAGTCATCATTACCATGAATTGGAATTGAGATTCTTTCAATCTTTCCTTTTTTGTTGTAAAACAGACAAGCATCCTTCGGCTACTTCATATATATTTTGAATTAATTCTTCGTAACTATTACCTTGTGTGGCACAGCCAGGTATTGAAGGCACTTCTGCCCAAAAACCACCTTCCTCTGCAGGATGAACAATTACTTTCAGTTTCATTTCATTCCAAAATAATGATTATAAAGCTATGGCTTAAACGTTAATGGTTTTTAAAAAATTGTTTAATTAATGTATAACAATAACTTTCCTCATTCCCACACTTCCAATCTGAACAAAGTAAATCCCGCTCGCAAGTCCGTTTGTTCTGATTTTTAAATCGCCATCAATTATATTTTTATTTTCATAAATAATATTTCCAAAGGAATCGAAAAGCCTGATGAAATCCGGCTTTAGGACATCTTCATTGAATTTAATTGATATGAAATCATCAGCGGGATTGGGTGTGATATTTAAATTATTAAATTCAACATTTTCTTCATTAACGCCGATATTATTGAAATCGGATAATTCGGCTCTGAAAACACCTTTCTTCGCAGTACCGGCAAAAATGTACGTTTCATTTACTGCTAATTCGTTAATTGCACTATCTGTTAAACCGTTATTAATAGGGTACCATTTTGTGCCGTTATTTGTAGAAAAAAACGCACCATTCTTGCTTGTACCGGCAAATATATTGGTTCCGCTTGCGGCAAATGCTGCAACCATCGTACCTATTAAACCGGAATTTACCGGAGTCCAATTAATACCGTCATTTGTAGATAAATACACTCCAAAAGAACCATTACTTGCAAAAATATTGGTTCCATTTACTCCTAATGTTCCAATATTAAGAATTGTAAAACCGGAATTCCTTGGGTACCAGCTTGTACCATAATCAGTAGATAAACACACACCACCTCCTCCTGTTCCTGCAAATATGTTGGTGTCTTTTACGGCTAAAGATAAAACACTAAAACCTGTTAAACCGGAATTCACCGGGGTCCATATTGTACCGTTATCTGTAGATAAATACACACCCTGATTGATGGTACCTGCAAAAATATTAGTTCCGATTACTGCTAATGAATTAATTATTTTATCTTTCAAATCGGAATTTACCGGAGTCCAATTTGTGCCGTTATTAGTCGAAAAGAACAAACCCATATAAGTTCCTGCGAAAATATTGGACCCGCTTATGGCTAATGCCCTAATAGATACATTTGTTAAGCCGACACTTACCGGGTACCAACTTATACCTTCATCTGTTGATAAAAACACTCCGTTATTCCCTGTCCCGGCATAAATATAAGTACCTCTTACGGCTAATGCAGAAACACCAATATATGGTAATCCTGAATTCACTGATGTCCAGTAAGTGCCGTTATTGGTTGATAAAAAAATACCGCCGCCTGTTCCTGCAAAAATATTGGATCCGCTGGCTGCAAGATTATTTACTTTAGTATATGTTAATCCTGAACTCACGGGGGTCCAGCTTGTACCGTTATCTGTGGATAAAAACACTCCGTTGTTACTTGTTCCTGCAAAAATATTAGTACCGCTTACAGTTAATGAATTAACTAATGTATCTGTTAAACCAGAATTCACCGTCGACCAGTTTGCGCCGTTATCAGTAGATAAAAACACTCCACCACCCCATGTACCGGCAAAAATATTGGTTCCGCTTACGGCTAATGCTAAAATTGATGTTTCTGTCAAACCCGAATTTACAGGTGTCCAACTTGTACCATTATTGGTTGATAAAAATACTCCTTCATAAGCTCCTGCAAAAATATTAGTTCCGCTTACTGCTAATTCAATTACATCAGTTTTTTCTATGCCGGTATTCGCCGGTGTCCAGCTTGAACCGTTATCAGTTGATAAAAACACTCCGTTGTGATAAGTACCGGCAAAAATATTGGTTCCTCTTACAGCTAATGAGTGAATTACTGAATCAGTCATACCGGAATTCACCAGTGTCCAGCTTGTACCTTTATTTGTAGATAGAAATACTCCATCACCTGTTCCGGCAAAAATATTGGTTCCGTTTACAGCTAAAGCAAAAACAAATAAATCAGTCAAACCGGAATTCACTGTTGTCCAGTTTGTACCGTTATTGGTTGACAAAAACACACCCTTACCAAAAGTACCTGCAAATATATTATTATCATTTATGGCAAATGAATAAATAGTTGCACTACAAGGACCGTTTGTTTGCTCCCACTTTGCATAAGAATTGTAATATGATAAAATAAGAGAAAATACCATGAAGACAACAAGCTTTTTCATTTTTTCACCTATTTATAATAAAATCGAATTAATTATTCAATATTCACTTTCTCCCCTCTTCGCTCGGAGAGGTTGGTGTTGAGGTTCTTAATGAATCACCACAACCTTTCTTATTCCCAAACTCCCAACCTGCAATAAATACATCCCACTCGCAATTCCACTTGTATTAATCGTAACTGCATCAGGAGTTACTCCTGATACTGCACCAATTTTGATTCCATTCTCATAAATTACATTACCGAATGAATCGAAAAGTTTTATGTAATATGGTACCGCTTCATTTCCCTGAAAATTTATGGTCAAGAAATCATCAGCAGGATTGGGATAATATTTTAAACCGTCAATATTTGCTATTGATTTTTCTTCTACATCATTTAAATCAAAATCGCTGAGCTTAGCTTTGAAAACACCTATGTTTGTGGAAGCGTAAATTTCTTCGCCCCGGATTATCAAATAATCAGCGCAGGTAGAACTCAATCCCAAATTTATTGGTTTCCAGCTCTCTCCAAAATTGGTGGATAAAAATATTCCAGGGCACATCCATCCCTGGTCTGCATATCCGCCAAAAACAATAAATATATTCTTACCATATATTAGAATATCTGAAATCCCGCTAAGGATGTTTAAATTTGAATTTATATCTATCCAGGTTAAACCATCATCAGTAGATACAAAAATTCCTTTATCCTGTGTTCCTGCATATATTTTATTTTCACTGAAAGCAAGAGAATATATAGTCAATGAATCTTTCATATTTGAATCTAACATTGTCCAGTTCTCAGCATCATTAACAGATTTAAATAATCCTTGCTCTGTTGAGGCATAAAGGTTATTTCCATTCTTTATCAAAGTATTTACCTGTATATTATTGAAAACGGTGTCTGTTGTTGTCCAATTCATACCGTTTGCGGTTGAAAAAAACATACCCAAACCTGTTGCAACAAAAACTTTATTCTCCAACACTAAGAAATCCCATATCCATGATTTTGGTAAACCGGAATTCCCATTTGCCCAGTTTTTGCCAAGGTCTGTTGATACATAAACTCCTCCTGTACCATACATCCCCGCATAAATATTCGAGCCATTTATTTTGAAAGTCCTCATTGAAGGGTCTCCGGGAAGTCCTGAGTTTAATGAAGCCCATGTTATTCCATCATCAGTAGAAACCGACATTCCCCATTTATAACCGCAAGCATAAAGCTTACCATTATCAATTTCAATTTCATACACATTACATTCTGACAAGCCTTTTGAATTCCAGTTTTGACCATTATCTGCAGATTTGTAAATCCCTGTCATGCTTGTTCCTGCAAAAATAATTTCATCCTTTACAGCAAGACCGGTAATATTTTTTGAATTTAATCCCTTATTGATTTCAGTCCAGTTTTGACCATTATTCGAAGATAAAAATAAACCGTTTGATGTTCCTGCATAAATATTGTTTTCTTTCACAGTAAATGCCTGAATATATTTATCATTTAAATCCCCGTTAATTGAACTCCAACTTTGTCCCTTGTCCGAAGACATAAATATTCCCCATCCGAATGAGGAGGCATAAATATAATCACCATTAATAATAATTTTATTTATGGTTTTATATAACAAAACACTGTCTGAATAAGACCAACTAACACCTAAATCAGTAGATGAATAAATTCCATTATTTGTTCCGGCGAATATTTGACTACCTTCGATTGCAAAGCAATTAATATCCCTTTCGGACAAACCGGAATCCGACATAGTCCAGTCTTTTCCTTCATTTGTTGACTTATATATACCTTCCCCACTAACCGCTGCAAATATATTCTCGCTTTCTACAGCAACACTAACTATATTTTTCATATATATTGCCATACTTGTTATTTTCCATTCTTTTGCTGTATCAGTAGATACATAGACACCATCATTAGCGCTGGCAAATATTTTATTTCCAGAAAAATCAAGGTTAGTAATTTTACTAAGCATGTTCCTGGAATAAGTCAGGGACCAGTTATCACCGTTATCGGTTGAACAGAACAACCTTCCGCTTTCTCCGCAGGCAAAAATTAAATCATCATTAACTGCAATCATTTTTATTGAACCGCCCTGTGGCCCTTTTAGCTGCTGCCACTGAGAATAGGAAGTGATAAAAGAAAATAACAACAAAATAAGTAATAATAACTTTTTCATAATTTCCTCAGAAATAATAATAAAATTTATCCTTAATTATTCACTATTCTCTTTCTCGCCTCTCCGCTCGGAGAAGGTCAGGGGGTGAGGTATTTCAATGTATAACTAAAATCTTCCTCATTCCTGAATTTTCAATCTTCAGAAAATACATCCCACTCGCAAATTCGTTTGTTCTGATTTTTAAAACTTTATCATTTATTTTTCTATCTTCATAAACCGTGTTACCATACGAATCGAAAAGTTTTATATATAAAGGTTTCTCATAAATATCCTGAAGATTTATTGTAAGGAAATCATCAGCGGGATTGGGAGAAAGTTTTATTTCATTATCACCGGTTATTATTTCATCTACATCATCAATAATACCTGTGCCGGACCATTTCGAAGTAACTTCTTCTTCAGCATCGCTGACTGTTTTTAAATATGATGTTGACTGTGAATCCTTATTAGCAACAAACTGTGCAACAAATTCAATGTATTCACCTTGAGCAAGCTTGAGTGGAAAAATCATAAATGATTTATCATACCTGAAGCCTTCGGTTCCCCAGCTCACAGGGTCAGTGGCAATCTCATTCCCATTCGGAACAGAAATTAAATCGAAGATTGTAACCGTATCTCCGTAGTGCCAGTCAGAGGCTGATTTATTAGTAATTCTAATTATTCTGGTACTTGGGTTTAATGTATCATTCAATAAAGTTGAGCCGAAATCATAATCAGAAATTATGATTTGAGGCACTGTTCCGATACCTCTTAATATGGTTTGAGTAGTACTTTGTGCTGAATTGTCATATCCAAGAATCAATTCATGAGGTCCCGGTACATTAGGATGGAAAATTACAGGTATGTATATTTTCTCTTTCGGATTTATCACCCTATTAGTAAGAAGACCCCTGTCAAACTCAAAGGCATTCCCGTTGACATCGCTGATTGTTCTTATATTATATATAGTAACCCCCATCGTTCCACTGTTTGTTAGCTGTATTACCTGGGAGTTGTTGTCCGGGTCATACGGTCCTGCGGGGAAGTTTTGTCTATCTATTCTTCTACGACCCCAGTCATAAGAATTTGCAGTAAGGTCAGGTTTGATTCCTCTTCCATTGAGTTCACCGATACTGTCAACTCCATCTTTTTCGCTATTGCTAACGAAGAACATAGAGTCGGTATAAATAATTGTGTCAGTAGGTAAAAATCTGACTTCATAACTGAACACCTGTCCCGGTGTTAACCTAAGCGGATTATCCGGTTCAATAAACAGGTCTGGAATAAAGATAAATGGCTGTCTTGGACCTGTATATCCTGTGATAATTAAGTCAACATTTCCATAATTTCTAATTTCAATGGAACCGTTTGCAGAAGAATTTACAGGTACATCTCCATAATCTACATATCTTACATCAATTATTGGACTGCCGACTCGTGCTTGAACTAGTGATTTGTATTTATAATGGCAATTTGATATCACAGCAATCGAATCCCTGAATTCACCATTCCATGTTGCTGTAAAGCCAACAATAACTTTAACCGAATCTCCCGAATTGATAATATAAGGCAGTGTTATACCATTTACATCAAATCCCTGAGTATTACTTTTGAAGTCAATCCTAGTAATCGTATCAGTCATTGAAGATTCATTCTTAATCCAGCAATCCAATTCTTTTGATTCACCTACAGCAAGTAAACCGAAATCAAGTTCTGGTTTTATTGTGAACTTTCTAATAATATAATCAATTTGAATTGCTGTATCATTACCGGCAAAATCGGTAAAGGTAACAACTAACCGGGCATCTCTATCCTTATCAGTCACTTCAGCACTCCATTTTGTTGTGCCATTTACACCTGGTGCAAAATCATCATAAGTGAACCTGAAATTAAAACTTTTCTTTGTATCTAATACAATGCTACCGAGATTTGACCTTTCTGATGATTTAGGCATGTCTTCAACAATAGCATCACCATAATGCATCACACCACAACAAGGACAAATCTCAAACACAGGATTCGGCGGAAGGGTGTCAATTGAAGAATAAGAGTTAACTGTCATAGCAAAACAAACAATTATTTCAAGCAACAAATAGGTAAATGTTTTCATCTTTTCACCTCTCTTTAACAAGAGAATTTTTATATAAATATATTTATTCTCAATTATTCACTATTCGTTATTAATTATTAATTACTCATTAAAATTACCACCCCTCAAATCCCCTCCTTAATTAAAGAGGGGAAAAAAGGGGAGGTTCACTATCCGAGTGGGACCGGGTGAGTTTTTTTAATGACTAACCATGACTTTAAATGTACTCACCCTTTCAGTCCCAATCTGAATGATATAAAATCCATTTGCTATTCCACTCGTATTAATTTTTACTTCGCTTGAATTTATATTCGTGTTTTCATAAACAATATTACCGAATAAATCGAAGAGCTTTATTGTTCCGGGAAGTCTTTCCCCACCGGACATATTAATATAGAGCCAGTCATTTTTGGGAGTTTGTGTTATTTCAAAATTCTCATCTGCTTCATCATCAACGTTTGTTGCTTTAATAACATTTGCACGAACTTCGATGAAATATTCGTTATCTTCACCACCTCGCCAGAAACCTACTGAATCGGCGAACTGTCCTGCTTTACTCGCTTTGAATTTTATTCCTACTTTTGTTTCTCCCCCAGGAACAAACACAAGATTCGGGGAATCTGAAAATTCAAAACCCATGTTTCCGTTTTTGAATGTCAACTCATCATTAAACTGCTCTTCATTATCAGAACTGTTATTGATTGTAACTTCTCCCGTCAGTTCATTGCCCACTTTCAAGGTACCGAAATCAATATCGGATGAAAAAGTATATTTTGGTGAATAATAATTCACAATAATCGTTGTGTCATTACCCCTGCGGTCTGAAAAAGTGGCAACAAGCCTGGCATCTTTCTTTGTGTCAATTACACTCGCACTCCAGCTTGTATAAGAATCGTTGCCAGGAATAAAATCGATATAATCGAATTCATAATTCTCACTCATATCGGGATGGAAAACAATCATAGACAGATTCGACCTGTCATCGCCCGGCGGCATATCTTCGACCATTCCACCTGAGATTTTGCCATTGCCATAAACCGAGAATTTCGGATCGGGTGGTTCCGGGTCAGCTTTGCTCAAATCTCCAATTGCAGCGCTTGCAGGAAAACCATAGGAATCAAATGGAGCAAACCCATAAGCATAAGCAGCAATCGGTTCGTTGGATTTTAATTTATATACACCGTCATCCGGTAACTTGATTGTAGTAACATTATAATAAACGTCATTAACAGGCTGTGAAAATCTTTTTGTTGACATAAGATTTAATTCATAAACTTTTCTCCATGTAAATTGTCCGTCAATTACCTGGGCAAATAGCAAGTCATCAGGTATATTCCCGCTAGGTGACTGATAAATAACATTTACATAATTTTCTGAAAATCCAAAACCGGATTTAATTCCAGGTGTATTAAAAATAATTTCTTTCTGATATTGTTCTAATGGAGTCAGTGCCATCTGGAATGGATCACTATTCACATAATCGTCTATTTGTCCTGTGTTGTACTGCATTATGTAAATCGGTTTATCCCCTGAAAAAACAATAGGTCTTGGTGCGTTTACATCGGCTCTCATTCTCAGCCAACCGTCTGTTTCAATTCCTGAAGATTTTTTTAATTTAACAATAGGTATATTATCAGAATAAATGGTCGTTTCAGGTTCTCTTGCTAATATTTTTATTATCGAATTTTTTATCCTGTTTACTATAGGTGTATAATGATACTCTTTACCCCATGCGGATGAAGGTATTTCCATTTCTGTCAAGAAATCGCAATATGGAGTGTTCTCAGGCACATAAGCACAGTAATTACTTGATATTACCGAAACAGGTTTAGTAGCTGAGATTGTGCTCCCTGTCAGGTCAGCCCTTTGTCCTGCTGAACTAACGAGAAATACATCGCCTTTATTTAACGTTACTGTTCTTGTTTCTCCGGGAATCATTCCACCACTTGTTCTTGTACTGTTGGTACCACCAAGTGTAAAACTCACTTCAGTCTGGTCAAAAGCCGAAACAATTCCTGAATAACTCGGAAGATATTGAATTCCATAATCGGAAACATCCGCCCAGGATGCAACTGTATATTCCTTCCCGAGAGCTGAAACAGGTATTCCAAGATAACCGTCACTAGTAAACTTAAAGCGTGTAATTCCATAACATATAATCGGGTAATCAGCATATACATGAATACCATATCCGCGAAAAACAGTATCCGGTAATGGAACTTCCCTGTCTGTCTTTCTGTAACATTGTCCAATTATTGGAGGAAATGTAAATTCAATTATATCGTTCGGTACAGTCATTTTTTCCATACGAAAATCCTTACCGGGTACTTCCACAGTAACCATAGTTGCTATCGCTGAAGATACATAAAGTTTTAAGGCATTACCCGCATTTTCCGTTTCCCAGCAGGGATTGAAAGTCAGCCAGAATTCCTGACCTGCATTACCTGCACCGAGAAGTTCCGGTAATTGTTCTTTGAATTCAGTGAGATTGAATTCTTTGGCAAATACATTAGTTGTGTTCAGCACTGTGAAAACAAGTGCCAAAAGCAGTGAGAATAATTTTGCATTCATTTCTTAACCCCTCTTGAATTTGAAAAAACTATCTATAAAATTTAAAGTTTTCAAATTTTGTGTGATGATTTCATTGTAATAACAATAAAAAAGGCAAAATGTTACAGTGGGTATGAAAAAAAAATCCCCTATTATTAATTTAACTTATTCTGCTAACAGAAATTTCATTAAAAAATGAGGGTTGAAACGGGAAATAAATAGATTTACAATAATGAGACAGTTTTTTTTCCGGAGTTTATCTCATTGGTCTGAAAGCAGTGGAATTAAGATATTCCCTATGCCTCATATCAAGTATTTCGTCGACAGGTATGTTTTCGAGCAGAGAATACTTTTCAGCAAGTGGTTTCAATTTAATCCCAATGTCAGATATGCAATAATATAATAAAATACATAATTCGTAATTGGAAAGATGGTCATGGAACAGGTTTGTGTAAAACCATTTATTTTTTACATCGCTCGCATCGATGTATTTAATGATATTGTGAACATTCCTTAGGTAATGTCCTAGAATTTCCTGGTGGCTGTTGAAAAAATTAAGAAAAGCTTCGTTGAGAGTACCCTGAATATCATCTTTTTCAGGAAAAGTACCTCCTACTATTTCGATATGATTTGAAAAAATATATTTGAAATCATTGTAGAATTGGAAAAAACACTGTCTCCCTGCAATTTTTCTTTCAGTATTGGAAACAACATCGTAATGTTCTATAGCTATGTTATTCACAATATCATTGTGCAGAGTAACCAACTGGAAAAAAGTATTTTCAAATGTCTGAATGAAAAGTGTCTGATTTTGTGCCCTCAATTGTTGAGTCTGTTCAATTACCTCCTGCCTGTTTAGTTCAAGCTCGTGCCTTTGTGATTTCAATTCCATTCTTTGGAATCGAAGAGCTTCATAATACAAAATTACACCTGCCAAAGCCCATAACGTGCCGACACTACCTTCGAGCAATTGTCCAAGTGAACCTAATTTATTGTCTTGCGCATCACTAATCCAATTAAATACAAAAATATCGAGTGAAAAGACAATAAAGATGAGTAATATGACAATAATACCTATCCATATGAGAGATATTGAAAATCCCTCATAAGAAAACAGAGCCGACGGTTGTTTTTTCTTTTTCTCAAACATTGATACATCATTAAATTGATTGTTTAAAACAAAGTTAATAAATTTTATAACAATTCGGCAAAAATTATTTTGATTTTATGTGCAAAAAAAAGATTATTTTTCGTCATTATTAATTGTTTATCAGGTTAATAAAATGACAGAAAATTTCAAGCAAATTTCGCCGGTTATTTGGGAAATTCCGCAGGGGACAAAAGATTTCATGAATGTACCCGCAAGACTATTTGCAAGCGAAGACATGCTCCCGATAGTTACGAGGGACAGGACATTACATCAATTAATAAATGTAACAAGTTTGCCCGGAATATTATCGTATGCAATGGTAATGCCTGATGCACACGAAGGCTATGGCTTTCCGATAGGTGCGGTTGCCGCCACTGATTTGAATGACGGTGTGATTTCTCCGGGAGGAATCGGTTATGACATCAACTGCGGGATCCGCCTGCTTAAATCAAACCTTATTTTCGATGAAATCAGGGACAGGATTGAACGACTTGCCGGGGAAATATATAAATATGTTCCTTCAGGTGTGGGTAAATCTGGAAGAGTTCAACTTAGTAATGCCGAAATGGAAAAAGTTTTGAATTATGGCTGTAAATGGGCTGAAAGCAATGGTTATGCGGAAGAAGGTGATTTGAATTATATAGAATCGGAAGGATACCTTGAATCGGCTGATGCCAAAACTGTTTCCCGTGGTGCGGTAGACAGGGGAAGAGACCAGCTTGGTACAATGGGTGCAGGGAATCATTTCGTGGAGGTGAATGTCGTTAAAAAAATTTATGATGAGGAGGCAGCCGCTTCATTCGGATTAAAAGAAAACCAATTTGTCATTCAGATTCACACAGGTTCACGAGGCTTGGGTCACCAGGTAGCAACTGATTATATAAAACAAATGATTTCACTTGCACCGCATTACGGTATAAATCTTCCTGACAGGGAACTATCATGTGTGCCTATATCATCCCCCGAAGGACAGCAATATTTTTCAGCAATGTCAGCATCCGCTAATTTTGCATGGACAAACAGGCAGTTAATTACCTGGGAAATCCGTGATGCATGGAGAAATATATTTGGGAAATCATCAGGAAAACTCGAAATTTTATATGATGTTGCACATAATATTGCAAAAATCGAAGAGCATTCGGTAAATGCAGAGAAAAGAAAAGTGATGGTACACCGCAAGGGCGCCACCAGGTCTTTCCCTGCCGGTCATCCAGAAGTTACAGCAGAATACAGAAGCGTTGGTCAGCCGGTATTGATTCCCGGAAGCATGGGAACTGCTTCTTATGTATTAGCAGGATTAAGAGGGAGTATGGAACTCAGTTTCGGTTCCACCTGCCACGGCTCAGGACGTCTTATGTCCAGAACAGCCGCAAGAAAAAAAATCAATGTGGAAGAATTGAAAGTTGAATTGAATAAAAAAGGAGTTCACATTCAGACAGGTTCACTCAAAGGATTAGCCGAGGAAGCACCTGATGCGTACAAGGATGTCGAAATGGTTGTGAATGTCGTTGAGGAAGCAGGTATTGCAAAGAAGGTTGCACAATTAATACCTGTGGCTGTGATTAAAGGATAAAGCAGAAGGAGTAATTAATATTTTACCCCTCTGCTAAATTTTGATTTAAACAATTATTTATTTTTCTGTGAAGGAATAACTTTCTCAGGGTCACTCACCACGCTGCTTCCCTGAATCGAAATTTCAGGGTATTCGGGATGAGAGGTACGCATTT
Organism: Ignavibacteriota bacterium; assembly: GCA_016219595.1. Classification (GTDB taxonomy): domain Bacteria; phylum Bacteroidota; class Ignavibacteria; order Kapaibacteriales; family UBA2268; genus XYC2-FULL-35-21. The sequence continues at coordinate 19,134 of JACRLY010000073.1, forward strand.
TCAGTGCACATCCGAAATAACCTTTTGCCTTGGGCATCACTGTTGCAATGATTTCTTTTTCTTCATGCGGCTTCAATTCAAATTCATTCGGAATATTTATTTTGACATAATCAGGTGCAATTGAAACATCTTTGAAAGTAACACTTTGGGAAGAATTGTTTTTAAGTGTTAGTTTCGATGAAGCTTCAGTACCTAATTTCATATCTTCAAAATTGAAATGCTGGCTTGGTAAAATTTCAATATCAACCTGAACTTCTGCTTTGAGATACAAATTCATATTCGGACTTTTAGGGTCATTCGAAGCTATGAAAACTGTTTTCACTACAGGTCCCGATTTACTTGAAATATTAAGGCGTACATCGAGTTTTGCCGACTGCCCGGGTTCGAGCTGGCTTGTATCGAGCAGTACTGCCGTGCATCCGCAGGAAGGTCTGACATTACTTATGAATAATTTTTCATTGCCTGTGTTTTTCAGGATGATTGTTGCTTTCAAAGGTGATTCTTTCGGTTTCACAACATTCCAATTGTAAGAATCCCCTCCTACAATTTCGAGTTTCGGCTGCGCATTGACACTGTCAATAAAAACCAGTGCCATAATAAATAAGCTTATTAATATTCTATACATTTAATTACTCCTCAATAGATATATTTTTACAAAATTAACATTCATTTACTAATTATGATTTTTTGTACCACCTGTTCGCCGTTTGGCGACTGTATTGCAACGAGGTAAATACCATTCTCCAAATCAGGTAAAGCAAAATTAACCGTTTTTTCCCCGGCATCTAATTTCATACTCAAAATAGGTGAAAGCATACATCCTCCGTTTACATCATGCAATGACACTGAAATTTCACGTCTTTCGCTCAAATTTATTTTTATGTTCACAATATCCTTAGCCGGATTAGGATAAATAGTTGCTTTCGTTATAGCACCCGATTGCATTCTGCATATATCTAAGAGGGATTGTTTTCCCTTAAGACCTTTACAGGCATCCTCGGGTTGAATTTCATCATTTTTGATTTTGTTGATATAAGAAATTTCTCTTTGAATTTGCTTCCTGTATCTTTCGGGTAACGCAGAAAGAAGTTCTTCATTAGGATAAAGGAATAATATAAATTTATCCAGATCCAGAACAGGTTTTGCTTCTTCAACATCCTTCGGGTCAATTCTTATCGGTATAAGATTATTGGTTATTAACGAATTTTGAGTATTAACCAAATTCCACATGTCTTCTGCCAAATTATTAATCTGTTCAATATCATTTTGACTGATTAACCTTGAAATATTTTTTGTCTTGTCTTCGAAAATCATTTTATCATTTATGAACTTTTTCCCAAGTGAATCATCAGAAAATAGTAAAACAGGGGAAGCTACTGAATGTATTGTAGAACTTCCGTCCTTAAAACGACAGGTATAAACTACAGGCTGAACATGATTATAAACAGGATTATTGATGTCAAATTCCCTTATACTTACAATTTCTTCCGATGAAACCGAATTTTGAATTGTATTTTTATAAGTAACAAGATAGAAGTTCCCTTCTTTTACCATACCGCCGTTTTCTTTAATAAATTCAGAATCAGATTCTGTAAGCTGTGTTTTGATTTCCTGTGTGATTATTTCGACAGAGTTTTTATTTATGAAAACATTCAGTTTCTTAAATTCATCATAAGTCAAATTCAAAGTACTAATGCCATTAATATCATAGTTGTCATTATTTTCGTTAATAATTTTATCATGAATTGTTATTTCATCACTCATTATTAATACATCTTTCGCGGTTTCATTAGCGGAAGAAAGTATTGGTTTATTTTCTGTGTGCATGACAATTTTATTATCGACATCAAGTGTTGATTCAACACCCTGCATTTGATTAATCCGGAGAGGAGTATTCCTATTTTTCAATGAATAGTTGTCAGAAGCATTGTTATGGCTGAAAAACCATAACAATCCGCTTGCAATAATTAATGAACCGATAGCTGCCATAGTGATTAACCTCCAATTTAAATTTATAAGACCACCTGAATCCGGTTGATTCAGCTTAATATTTACTGCAAGTTGCTTCAATTCATCCACATTGGAAATTGGAATTTCATTTTTATGTTTTCTTGCAGTTACTAACAGGTTTTCTATTTTTTTCATATAAATATCTATTCGATTGATAATAATTTTCTCAAATTTTTTCTCGCCCTGAAAATCCTGATTTTCACATTTGGCAAACTTATTCCCTGAATTTTTGCGATTTCTTTATCTTTGAATCCCATGATTTCAGATAAAATGAACGCTTCCTTTTGTTCCGTACTTATTTTTCCCATGGCATCATAAAGTAAATTCAGGTCCGCCAGTTCATCCGGTCCAATCTGCTTGCAATACAATTCGTCAAATTGTTGAGGTTCAGCAACAGTAACTCTCCTGTTTTGTTTCAGGATATCACAATATTTCCTTTTTGCTATTGTGAACATATAACTTTTAAAAGAACCATTACTATTCAAATTACTAAACGAAGACAATCCTTCGATAATAGTTTCATTAACCAAATCCCTCGAGAAATCCCTGTTACGGGTTATATGCAAAGCAAATTGCTCGAGGTCTTTCAGAACCGGTTTGACAAGTTCAAAATATTTTTCTTTCAAATTTTCCATTCAACCGTTTTTCTTTTGATATAGTCCGTTTAAATACTGAAAAGGTTACATGTCATATTTATTTTTATTTTATATTTAATAAAAAACAAACAGGGGCAATTAAAGAATTGCCCCTGAATATTACTAACTGTCAAGGCGATTCTCAATCGCCCAATTTATATTTATTTAATACAGAATCATTTTACCCGAATAAGTCTTATTACCAACATTCAACCTGTAAATATACATGCCCTGATTAGATTTAATTCCATCAGATTGGATACCGTTCCAAACTGCAAATTTCCTTCCTTCGGACTGACCTTCATCGACAAGAGTAGTAATCAGATTCCCCATGAGGTCATAAATCCTGAGTGAAACATGTTCAGGTTCTGATAATTCATAATAAATAGCAGTTGATGAACTGAAAGGATTTGGATAAACGGATATAGCTGAATGTGAGTCCTCATCCTCAACAGAAATAGTGTTATAAGCACTTATAAAATCATTTTTAGTTTTTGTTGAATTTTGGGAACCGTCCGATACTGTTAATGATACATTATATATACCCTGTACAGTATAGACATGAGAAGGATTTTGCTGCTGACTTGTTCCCCCGTCACCGAAATTCCATGTCCATGATATAGGATTACCGAAACTGAGGTCTGTAAAATTAACTGTTAGAGGAATTAGTCCTGAATTAGTATCGGCAGAGAAGGAAGCACCGAATAATTCATAAACAGAAATATAATCATTTTTGCTGACCACTGAGGAATCTTCTTGATTCTTTACAATTAGAATAACTGTATAAATACCGGCATCAGTGTAAGTGTGTTTCGGGCTTTGTTCAGGAGAAGTCTCCCCGTCGCCGAAATCCCAAAGCCATGAAGTCGCTGTACCTTTGGTATGGTCTGTAAACTGAACTTCCAAAGGTTGAATTCCCTCTAGGGGTGTAGCTGAAAATTCGCCTTGAATCGAGATAACATTAATATATTTATCTTTCGATTCGGTATCCTGGTTATCAGCATTCGAAGCAGTAAGTGTAACTCTATAAGAACCTGTGTTATTATAAATATGTAAGGGATTTTTTTCGCTTGAATTTTTCCCGTCACCAAAATCCCACCACCAAGAATTTGGATTGCCTTTCGATGAATCACTGAATTGAACTGCAAGAGGTGCAACTCCGGATAAAGGTGAGGCTCCGAAATCAGCCATAACGCTTGGGGGAGCGACTGTACCGGGTATAAGAATTTCGAAATCATCAACAATTCCTTCAGTCATTGTATATGGAACACTTTGAGAATTTATAATTGGCAGCACTGTAAATTTAAATCTCATTCTATTGGTTAATTTTACGTAATCATCAATTTTAACTAAAATTTTATACCATCCCCATGTGGAAGTATTTAAAGTATCGACAGGTATCCAGGAAGAACCGGCATTACTCGAAATTGAAAATATGAAAAGTGAACCGTTCTCAGGATTCGGCAGTTCAAATAAATTCCAAAATTCGTTCGTAAACCACCTGAAATATCTGACTATAGGATTTGTTACATGAGATAAATCGTACAATCCGGAAATTAGTGTTGTTGTTCCATTCGGCATACCCTGCAATGCACTTTGAACATCATTAAGATATTCGAAAAAATTACTTGTCCTAATAGGTCTGTCAATAAAAACATTTGACCCGGTAACAAAACATTTATTACCGTTAATTGAATGGTCTTCACCGGGTTGCAGGGTATCTATATTATCACCGTTTTCAATTGATTCATCTTTTGGTACGGCTCTTTCCCAAACTCCATTGCTGGCATTATCATCGGGACTGCCCACAGACCAATTATTTTCAATTTCAAATTCTTCCTTGACAAAAGTATCATATCCGATAAGAAATTGATATGGTGTGAAATCAGGGTAATCAACTGTAAATTTAAAATTTCTTCCGCTTACGCTTTCTTTTGCATGTATATAATATTTTACCATAGTACCCGTTGGTAAAGCAGGAATTTCTGCCTTATATTTTGTATCTAAGGGGTCGTTTGAAATTACCTTAATTGCCGGAATAAGATTGAGAGTTTTCATATTATCAATTGAATAAACTATATAAACCGAATCGGGATGGCTGTTTAAATAGTTCGGTTCCGATTTCAAATTGAATTCAACTAAATAAGGTTCTGTTATGTTTTTTGTGTCTTCAAGCGGAGTATGTTCGAATGAAATTACCATCGCCAAATCTGTTCCAATATGATGCATGTTGAATGCGGTACATATTTCCGATAGATGAGGAGTACCGTTGCTAAGGTCATTATCTCCACTTCCCTGGTTATCATCAGATACAATTGTTTCGAAAAACCAATCGTTGAAAGCAAGTCCGACATCTAAATTATCAGGAGTACCGTATTTTGCAAAATGAGAAACTTTCTCGACAATATCACGTGAGGTCAATTTCTTAAAGTCCCAGAAGGCACCGGATAAAATCTGGCCGTCATGGTGGGATTCTCCATCAATGCTGTCAGGATAAATATTAATATTATTAAGCGTTCTGATATTTTTATTGCTATCCGAGGCAAACGCACCTCTTCCTATCATCTCATCGTCAATCATTAAAGCTGAGCCGACATCGGCAGTTGCTTCATTACATGTTAAATTCAACATCCCTACGTCAACTGTACCATTAATTTTGTCATATAACTGGTAATTTACATTGTGTGTGTATTCATGATATAATATAGAGGGTGTCTCCGTGAATTTATATTCGGGTAAATATGGTTCTTGAAAATAAATATCTGAACCTGCTGCTCCGGCATTGGGAGAAAAACTTGCCTGGATATATAAATTCACCTGTTTATCCAAACCATGAAACGAAGAATCAAGATTCTTCAAATAATCATGAATATATGTAGCATGATAATATAACATCCTCTCTTTAATATCTGAGTTATTATTATTCCAGTTCAAGGCAAAATTAGCTCCCGGAGTCAGACTGCTTTCGTAATATGCAGTATCGGATTCATTTCCATAAAAGTCCATATATGATACTTTAGCCCAGGTCCCTTGCATTTTTGCTGAAATTGAATTCAATGAGGGAACATCTTTTGTAAATACTCCATTCTCATCAGCTACATTTCTTTCAGTACCAATGTTAACATATTGATGGGGGAATGACTTTAATTGTTCAGTCTGATAAGAATATTTATCCTTTACCATTCCTTTGACATTGACAGTTGTATTGATTTCACATACCTTGTTAATTCTCCAGACGATATTGCCGGAATGTGCATCCACAAAGGAATTATAAAACCCTAATGGTTGTTTTGTTTCTACTTTGATGTCATACACAAGTTTGAAATCAACTTTACCTTTATTTTTAACAGGTAAAATATAAGTTTTTCCCTCCGATTGGGTAACATCTTTTTTTATATTGTATTTCAATCCGACAGAAGCTGTTTCCATTGCTTTTTGAAGTGGTACCGTTGGAGTTGTGCTTATATTAATATTATTATAATATTCTACTTTGAATGCCGTAACTTTTCCATCATCACGGATTCTAAGCTCAACACCTGAAGTAAGGACTTCCAATCCCTCGTAAACCTGCTTGTACCCAACATACCAGAGCTTATTCACTTTTTTTGCTTTTGTCAATTTTAAATTGGATGGATTAATATTCAATACGGCAGAATTGACATTCAGGAATTGCATAGAGGCAGACTGAACATTGTCATTCGTTATATTGCTTACATTTTCTATTTGAATAGGTTTGCCGAATGCCCTGAAGGGTGTCATAGTTGTCTTGTCAATCATCACACTCCATTTGCCATTGGCATTAAAAAAATCTTTCCATTCCGGATTGCTTAAAGGAGCATTAGTAAAATTAGAAACGGTTTTAGTTTTATTTTTTTGTGACGGGAGTAAAATTGAGCCGTCTTTTTCAATAACAAAATTAGTTTTAGTTTTCGCAAACACAGGCTGGTCAATCAATACGAGAGAAATTACGATTGCTATAACCAGGAAAAATGCACTTCCCTTTTTCATAAATTATCCTTTTTATTTAAATTTTGGTTCAGTTATATATTAATAGACACAAAAAATACCGTTTTGTTTCAGTAAAATAGTAATTATTATTCTATAAAATTAATTAAATATAAATCAGGTTTGAATTTAATAATTATTCAAAATATCATTTATATTATTAATAATGACACATAAAAAGGGAAAATGTCTCAAAAAAAATATTATTTAATCTTTCCTTCTGCCGCATCATCATAAATTGTTGAGTTGCTTGGGTCTAGGTATTTCAGGTAATGAAAGACCTGCTTTTTCTGGTAACCGTTGAGCAGACCTGCAATTTCCTGTGCTTTAGCATCGAAGAAAGCCTGAAGCATTACGCTGGGACCTGTCATTTTTTGTTCCTTAAAAGCTGACATTTCAGTTATAATACTATCGATAGATGCAAGAGCCTGCTGTTTGTCAATTGCCATTTTGTCAAGCCCGTCTACATAATAGGCAAAAACCATCTTTCGAAAATCATTGTACCTTACATTATTTAGTTCTGCTGCAAGATTGAATCTTGTGAATTCACCCGGATTCGAAAAAGTCTGGTAACCTTCAGCATTATATGATGCACCTAGAAGCACAAGATTCTTGGCAATCTCAAAAGACGGAGAACCGTCCAGTTCTCCATAAGTATCCATATCATAACCGATGACAAGATGCATATAATAATCAATAAGAGTTGTGAATGAGTTATATGTATTAGGGTCATATTTCAGGTAAGCACCTAATCCGTATTCAAAATTCCATTTCTGGTCATAAAATTTACAGTTAACAGATTGACCTTTGTCAGGTCCGTCTAAGTAACGTCTTGAAATAATCAGTAGTCTTGCCGAATACCGGTTATTTGTACCACCACTCAAGTAGATAGTTAAATCAACGGGAATTTTATCACCTTTCCAATCCAATTTTGTGAACTTTTGATTATTAATATAATTTTTAAGGTCACTTTCCATATTAGAAACCTGTGTGCGTGCTTCGAAGGGAAGCTGTTCCATGTTGATTGTAACTGTAGCATCTATTTCCTGTGACAATAGATTTTCAAGGTTTAAAATTAAAAATATAATAAATAAACACAGAGTTATTCTTTTCATTTTTTCACCGATAAAGTTGTATTTCCAATTGTTTTATAACATTTACAGTTAATTTATATTGTAATACTATAAATTCATAATTTAATTAACCAGGTAAAACTTACTGATAAAATTTGAAAATTTTCCAATTACTCTTATAAAAAAAACACCATTAAAATTTCTTTTGGGCAAATCGATACCTAATTTATTAACCCCAAAATCAGTATTATATCCATTGATTTTTATTATTTCATTGCCCATCAAATCATAAATACCAATATTTAATTGTTCTTTATAATGAGAGTAAAATGAAAGACAAATTTTAGAATCCAAATTATTAATTTCAATTGAACAATCGCTAATCATATTAATCGAATGTTTATCAACCGTACTAATTCTGTCACCTTTAACTTTAATATCATCAACTTTCATTTTAGGTCGTGTTCCGCTTGCGGAGTCGTTGGGTATATAATAATATTTCCAACGCAATTGAACAAGTATCCTGTCATCACAATCCTGCGGAAGAATTACATCGAAAAGTTTTTCATGAGGAGGATGAGGATAATTATTCAGGTAACCGGAATAATTATATTCGACCGGATATCCCGACGAATCGGGAATATCCCGGAAATCACCCGAATTGCCAAGCCTGTACTGGAATCGGATGCAGTATTGCCTGTTGCTGCTACCCGAAAGGCTTACCAATCCCGCAGTCCATTTAACATTTATGTTTTTATAATGCACTGTTCTAATAGCAAGAACTGCCTCGCCGACATGTCCCGGATAAAAACAAACAGAGTCATCCTGCGTTTGCCCGGTATTTATAAAACCGATTCCATTATCGCCAAGACCGTTAATTCTTGAACGGGTATCCAAATAATAAGGACATTCCCAATCTGTGTCCATTTCATCAAGAAGCTGGGGGTCGATTTTTTTTGTTTGATGGAATACCATGTTTGGTGGATACGTCCCTGCTGGATTTATTGCCGAAGATGAATCCCAACCGGATAATTGATACGAACCGTTAGACAAATCATACGGGACGGGTGAACTTGGCTGTGAATATAAGTTGCCCGCTACATTCAATAAACACATCAGGAGAAGAAGATATTTAAATCCTCTTTTCATAATTAATATGGATATTTATTATAAATCATTTTACTAAAATTAAATATTTCTGGTTATAATTCTTAGATTTTTTTTAATTTGATAATAAAAAACCGGAAAATAAAATTGGAAAAAGTTGATATTACTATTATTGGTGCAGGAGTTGTAGGGCTTGCAATTGCTGCATATGTATCTGACAAAAGCCGGAATGTATTAGTTGTAGAAAAGCACAAATCCTTCGGACAGGAAACTTCGAGCCGGAACAGCGAGGTAATTCACGCAAGCATTTATTACCCGAAAAATTCACTGAAAGGCAAGCTTTGTCTTGAAGGCAACGAGATGCTTTGTGAACTTTGTCATAAATATAACATCCCGCACAAGAATACAGGGAAACTGATTGTTGCCTGCAACGATGAGGAAGTAGCAAAACTTCCGATATTGCTGAATACGGCAATGAATAATGGTGCAAAAGGTGTCCATATAATTTCACAAGATGAAGTGAAAAAGATGGAGCCGAATGTTGAAGCGAGAGCTGCAATTTATTGCCCTACTTCCGGAATTGTAGATTCGCACTCGTTGATGAGGCATTACGAGGCTATGGCAATAGAAAATGGAGCTAATGCAATCTATGGAATTGAAGTTGTTTCGATAGATAAGGCAAGTGGTGGATATATTGTCGGATACAAGGACAGAAGCGAAGTTAGGGGAAAATTCCAATCGCGAATTCTAATTAACTGTGCAGGATTAGAATCAGGAAAAATTTCTGAAATGGCAGGTATCAACCAGGATGAAGCGGGATATAGGATTCAGAGATGCAAAGGTATTTATTTCAGAGTAAGACATGGAATTGAAAAATTTCCGAAGATGCTGATTTATCCTGTACCACCTGTTCACGGGCATGTGGGAGTGCATACCACTCCTGACCTCGGCGGCGGAATGAGACTGGGTCCACATTTTTACTGGACTGATGAAATGGATTTGAATGTTGATGAAAGTTACAGGGAATATTTTTACGAATCGGCAGTTCGCTTTCTTCCATTTCTGAAAATTGAAGATTTACAGCCTGATATCGCAGGATTTTATCCAACACGTCAGAAACCCGGCGAAGGATTGATTGATTTCATTATCAAGCATGAATCAGAAAGAGGATTAGACAATTTCATCAATCTTGTCGGAATAGAATCCCCCGGCTTGACCGCTTCACCTGCGATAGGAAAGTATGTGAAGGAATTAATTGATAATTCGATATACCTACTTTAGATTAAATTAAAGTAATATTTCAAAAATATAATCAATCAGCTTGGTATGCTTTTATTTGAAAAGAATTATGCCAATGATCCAAATAAAAATAATTATACAATAGATATACAGAAATATCCACAAGGTATTTATTATTTTGTAATCAGAACCGGAAATCGCATCGAAACAAAAAGCTTTTTTATTATCAGGTAGAGATAATTTAATTCAATTGTTCCTTGGAAAACTTCTCGATACCTTTGGCAACTCTACGTACAAGGTCATCATTGTTAATCGGCTTAGCAATATAATCGTCAGCACCTGTTTCCCGGGCATAGGTTTCTGCTTTGCTCGAGGCAAGTGCAGTAACCATGATTATATATGGACGAGGTTTAATCCATGCATTTGTCCTTCTTATTAATTCGATTCCATCCATGACCGGCATCATCCAATCTACGAGTAGAACATTGAAAGGTTCTTTCTCTAAGAATTCCATGGCTTCGGCGCCATTATATGCGATTTCTGTCTGGTATCCCTTATTATTAAGAATTTTTTTTAGCAGAAGTGCATTAGTCATTTCATCTTCGGCTATTAGTATTTTATATGAAGGTAACATAATTTCAATGAAAAAATAATAGAACATAAATATTATTTTCAGAAAAAAAGACTTATTTAATTATTCGGCATTTCTTTGTTAAACTTTATTTAGTAATATAAACTATTTTAAATAAAACTAAAAAATATTAACAAATTAATGTAAATTAAGTTACGTATTCCAAACAAAAGGTGAGATTATGAAAACAAAATATTTTGTAATTGTTAGCTTATTTGTCATTAGATGCATTCTTCTTATTCTTTTTATTAATTCATCATCTGCACAGTTTTCCAAATTCCAGAAATGGCAGCAGCCTGGTTTTTTCAAAGGTTTTACTATGAGTGTATGGGATGGTAAAGATATGCGTGAGGTAAACCAGGAAGATTTCGATAGTCTGAAAGCAATAGGTGCAACACTTGTGGTAATTGAAACCCAGGGTAGTATGGATGTAGAACCGCCCTACGGTCCAAATGTCTATTACCAGGAAGGCGATTATATAGTACTTCATATTGAGATGCTCGACCAGATGGTAGGATTTGCCAGGAATGCCGAATTAATGTATGTCATTGCTGTTCGTGATGGTCCCGGTCGAATTGATGTGAGCGGGCAGGGAAATTCTACAATCTGGACAAATCCTGCAGAACAGCAGCTATATGGACAAATGTTAAAAGAAATGGCTGCCAGGTATTTCCCGGACACACTTTTTGGAGGAATGGTTTTGACAGTTGAACCTAATCCGCTCGGCGAATTATGGGAGCCTCCGGTTTCAGTGATGGACAGCGCCCTGAGAGCCAATGGTATAGACATCAATGCCATTCAATCCATTTGGATAGATTCAATCAGAACTATCGACAGTGATTTACCATTAATAGTCGGTGGTACACATGCGAATCATCCGGAATATTTTTCATTAATGAAAAAACAGGCAGATGATAAAATTGTATACTCAGCTCACTTTTATAATCCGGCAAATTACAGCCACGCACAGGAACCTTATTCCGTTACTTACCCCGGAGAATATTGGTGTGTCAGGCTCGATGCTTTGAGTATTTTTGATAAAACTTTCCTGAAAAACGAGTTATACAAACCTGTATCAGATTTTCAGAATTTATATAATGTTCCGATTTTTATAGGGGAATTTGGATTAAATACTCCTCAGAACGGTGGTCAGCAATACCTTGAAGATATTGCTTCGATTGCCTGTGAATCAGGTTGGCATTATGCTATATGGGGATTCAATAACGGTCCTAACTTCAACTATAAAGATTTGGACTCAATATTTGGAACTAATTATTGGGAGCTTGTCAAAAGTTTTATGAATTGTGATTTTACGCCTGTAATTGAATCATCAGTTGAGAATCATTGCGTTGTTATTTATCCAAATCCATTCAGTGATTATTGCGAAATAAAATCCGAGCCGAACTGCGAAATTGAGATATTAGATATTTTTGGGAATATCATTATTAAGGGTAAAGAAGTACTAAGATGGCAACCGGAGGGTGATTATTTTAACAGTGTATATTTTGCCAGGTTCAAACAGAACAATAAAACTTATACAAAGCCGATTATTCTGCTCAAATGAATTGAATATTCGGTTGAGTAATGAAAGTTCTGAGAGTAAAAAATATTAATGACTGTTTCGAAAGTACAAACGTCAGGGACGCAATTGTTGATTCTCCCATTAGCAGTAATTTCATCGATTATATGGGCAAATTGGGTAAGCTGATTTATGAAACATCATTAGAAAGACCTTATTTCAAAGTAATTGTCCGGGCAAAATACACAATCAAAGGTTCGCAGGGGAATAAAACCATAAGAATGATGTTTCCCGAAAATGCAGGAGATATGTATGTCAGGGAAATAATTAATTATATTGACGGATATAGAAAGAATTGATAATAATGATTAATATAATAAAATTTGATAACCGGATTTTAAAAAAAATGTTTAATTTCGATTTGTTAATTCTTGCAACAATTAATTTGAGTTTGATTATGAAAATAATATCGCGAATATTTATTTTATTCATTGCATCTATAAGTTTGTTTGCTTTGAATTTACCTCAGGACACAGTTACCAAGGACGAGGATAAGGTATACAATTCGTTTGACACAGCTCTTATGAATCCCTTAAAAGTATATAAATTGGATTTGAATAACAGTGAATTGAATTCACTTCCTGAATCTGTCGGTACTTTTACAAACCTGAAAGAACTTGTGTTAATGATTAACAATCTCAGCAAACTTCCTGAATCAGTAGGCAAACTAACAAACCTTCAAAAGCTTGATGTTTTCCAGAATAAAATCAAATCGCTACCAAAAAGTATTACAAATCTGCAAAACCTGGAAGTGCTTGATTATTCAGACAACGGGATTAACAAAATTCCCGAAAGCATTTTTTCATTAAAAAAGCTGAAAAGACTGATTCTCAGTTCAAACGAAATTAGTTCTGTCCCTGCAAATATTGAAAATCTAATTAATCTCGAATATCTCGATTTGATGGGTAATAATATAACTAAATTACCGTATAACATGAGTAAATTAGTTAACCTGAAACATTTAAACCTGAGACAAAATAAATTTTCTGACCAGGAAAAAGAAAAAATAAATATAATGCTTCCCAATACTAAAATCAAATGGTGAAATAACATCATAATTGTTTAGGGAAATAATTGTAATATCTTCACTAAAAAAGTTGGATGCTTTATCTATTTTATAACCAAAATAATACTTTTGCCGGTAATATTTAATTAAGTAAATTAGATGAAACTAAAATATAATTTAGTTTTATCAAATTATTTTTAAATGGGGTATAAATGATAAAGAATTTTTATTTTACTGCAATAATATTTTATATTGTTATCAGCACTATTACTGCATTAGCACAGCCTACACATACTACTTTATATATAAGCGGCAGGTATCTTTACACACCATGTACCGAAATCGTTGTTTTGAGAGGTGTAAATAAAATGGTAGTATGGACAAATGACTTGAACCTTAGAAAAGCTGCTTATGCTGAAATCAGGAAGACCGGTGCTAATTGTGTCCGCATAGTATGGCTGGCAAATCCCGGACAGAATGAAGTTGACGCAGGTCCCGATGGATTAGACCGCACAATACAGGATTGCATTGATAATAAATTGATTCCTATGGTCGAACTTCATGATGCCACAGGTTATTGGCCCGGATTACAACAGTGCGTCGATTACTGGATTTCACCATCGGTTTTAAATGCTGTGAAAAAGCATGAGAAATATCTCTTGCTGAATATAGCGAATGAATGTGGCGATGACCAGGTAAGCGATGAAATGTTCAAAGCCGGTTATGAGAATGCAGTTAATCAAATACGTACAGCAGGTATAAAATGCCCGCTCGTTATTGATGCAAGCGATTGGGGAAAGAATCTCGGTCAATTGAGAAATACCGGGCAATACTTATTAGATGCAGACCCGGAACATAATCTTTTATTCTCAGTGCACATGTACTGGGCTATAAGCGATGGTGCTAATGAAGCATACATAACAAATGAAATATTACAAACTGTAAATTTATATATACCTGTAATGGTCGGAGAATTTTCCTATAAATTCAATAGGGAAAAGGAATGTAATTATGAATGTGATTATAATACAATCATCAAGGTTTGCCAGGAAAATAAAATCGGCTGGCTGGCTTGGGAGTGGGGTCCAGGAAATGAGTATGCAGATCCTACCTGCGATATTATGAATATGACAACTGACAGTTATTTCAATACATTGAAAGACACATGGGCGAAGGTTGTTACCAAGTCAAGCCCATACAGTATTCAAAACACTTCGTCAACATCGAAGTATATTTTGAACGGCGGCAAGTGCGAAACAAGTGCTGTCGATGATAATGAAAACAATTACTTCCGGTTAAGTGTAAGTCCTAATCCATTTTCAGAGCAGACAAAAATAACAGTGAATCTACCCGAATCAGATTATTTAGAAATCAGGATTTATAATAATCTAGGACAATTAGTTTATGCCTCAGGTGAAGTTTATTATGAAAGTGGTACACATGATATTAAAATTGATTTAGGACAGTCAACCGGGCAGGGTGTTTATTATTGCATTTATACAGATAGCAACAGAACTGAAATTGCAATGCTCAATTTAGTGAATTAATTTAATGTCGTGTATTAGAGAAGTATAAAAGTCAGAAACATGATGTTGGAACCCGTAAAAGATACAATGTCAAATCAACTATATCCGAAGTTTAACTTATATAGCAGGATTGTTCGTGCAAAACTTTTCATTGACAATAACTATTCAGAGGATATTGATATAGACAACATTTCAGATGAGGCATACTTTTCAAAATTTCATTTCATAAGAGAATTCAAAAAAATTTATGGTAAAACTCCTCATCAATATTTGAAAGCAGTCAGAATTGAAAAATCAATTCAACTTTTACGTGCAGAAATCCCGGTCTCGGAAGTATGCTATTCAGTAGGTTTTGAAAGCCTGAGTTCATTCAGCGGATTATTCAAACGAATTGCAGGCATGACTCCTTCTGCCTATCTTAAGCAACAACAGCAAATCAAAGCTCAAGTTAATAATTATCCTCTTAAATATATTCCCGGTTGTTTTGCCAAAAAAAACGGCTGGACAAAAAATAGCAATTTTGAAGAAATGAATTAATAAATCATCACTGATATTTGTATTAATATTAACAAAGAAAGAGTAAAAAGAAATGATTACAAAAATGAATCATGTATGTGTATATGTGCTGAACCAGGAAAGTGCTTATGAGTTTTATGTGAACAAACTTGGATTTAAAGTTCACACTGATGTTCCGATGGGTGAAGGTATGCGTTGGTTAACAGTAACAGCGCCGGAACAACCGGGTTTAGAAATTACATTAATGCCAATTAGGGACGGAATGATGTTCACAAAAGAGACAGCCGAACAAATGCGTAATCTCGTAAAAAGCGGGACATTCGGTTTTGGAGTTTTTGAGTGTGATGACATCTATGCAACCTACGAAGAACTAAAAAATAATGGAGTTGAATTCACAAAAGCTCCGAAGCAGGAATTTTATGGAATCGAAGCATTATTTAAAGATGATTCGGGAAACTGGTTTTCACTTGGTCAAAAAAATAAATAAGTTTTTAATTTAAAAAAGAAAAGCAAGCTTTAATACTTCAGCCCAGTGTATGAATGCTCGGAAGCCGAGAATTGTGCCGAAACCAATAAGAGTAAAACCTGCAAACTGGTGAATTCGAGCCATGAATTGAGGTGACATTTTTTCACGGTAATGCAAAAGAATTCTCAGAACGATGTATAGCCAGAGAAAATTTCCCAATCCGAATCCTACTGAGAATAACACATTGTTCAATGCAGTATTATCAATAATACCAAAACTGTGAACATTCATAGTAACATAAGCCATCGATGGCAAGAAAGTTGGATTGGCTATATTTGTTATTGCAACAGCAAATCCCAAAAGGAAAGGTCCTTTGTGAGCAAGATTATCGAGGAATTTGTTTTTTGGCTTGATAAAATCATTATCTCCATTGATAAGCTCTTCTTTAATCCTAAATTGGAAAAGCCCGATTAATATAACAGAAGCTATAACAACAATCTGGAAAATCAGTAGTATCAGAGGAAAGCCATTAAGAAAGTTTGTTATAAGGGACACGAGAGCAGATGCGGCAAACATTGAAATCAGGCAGAAGAACACATCCATCAATCCCGTTCCCAATGAAGCAGATACAGCATGCTTCATGCCTTTATTCAATCCAAGCTTTATGGCAGTAACCGCTACCGGACCCGGCGGTATGCCCATTATAATTCCAATTATCATTCCGGCTAAAACTGATACGAGCATAATTTAACTTTCTCATTCCCCTAAATTCAACATCAAGGAAAACAAAGATAATAAAAAGTGTGTAATTTTTTACACACAATAATAAATTTTTTTTCATTATATATTAACTTACTTTTTATATTTGTCATTAATTATAATATCTTAATTCAAATTATTTTATGCTTCATAAAATACCAGGAATATTAATTGCAGGCACCGGCGGTGATTCGGGCAAGACATTTGTAAGTTGTGGAATCATATCAGTATTAAAAAGTAGAGGGATTAACCTATGCGTTTTTAAAAAAGGTCTGGATTATATTGACCCCGCATGGCTAAAACTTGCTTCCGGAAATAATGTCAGAAACCTGGATACATACCTGATGGGAGAAGAANGAAGAAAAAGCATTACAATCTTTTATTAATAATTCTGCAGGATATGATATTTCTGTAATTGAAGGCAATAGAGGCTTATATGACGGATTTGACACAAATGGCACCCATAGTAGTGCAGAACTTGCCAAATTGCTAAAAATTTCTATAATACTCGTTCTGAATGTAACGAAAATGACAAGAACTGCTTCGGCAATCGTACTCGGCTGCAAAAACTTAGATAATGATATATCAATTAGCGGGGTAATTCTGAACCAGGTTGCAGGTATAAGGCATGAGAAAATAATTAGAGAATCTATTGAAAAAGATACAGGGATTCCTGTTATTGGTGCTATTCCGAGATTCAAAGTAATGGATTATCTGCCAAGCCGCCATCTCGGATTAATAACCCCGGGTGAGTTTGTCAAAGCTAATGACTCAATCGAAGTTATAAGGAAAGTCGTCAGCGAATATGTTGATTTTGAAAGATTAATTCAAATTGCGAAATCGGCGGAGCTAATCGAATTTGATTTACCAGAAGAAAAATCAAAGTCAGATGGTAAAGGATTAAAGCTGGGATATTTTAATGATAAGATTTTCTCGTTTTATTATCCTGAAAACTTAGAAGCATTTGAGGACAGTGGCGTTGAATTAGTTAGTATCTCATCGATTGCTGACAGCCGTTTACCTGAAATTGACGGATTATATATTGGAGGAGGTTTCCCGGAATCAAATATCGAGGAATTAATCAATAACAGAAGTCTTATGATAGATGTAAAAGAAAAAGCAAATGCCGGTCTTCCGGTTTATGCCGAATGCGGAGGATTAATTTATCTTTCCGAATCAATAGAATATAAAGGAAAAACATTTCCCATGGCAGATGTATTCCCGTTAAGAATAAAGATGGAGACAGAGCCACAGGGACATGGGTATATGAATGTAACAGTTGATAAACATAATCCATATTTTGAAAGCGGTACTGAAATCAAAGGGCATGAGTTTCATTATTCTCATGTAACAGAAAATAAATCAAATATTGAAACTTGTCTGTCGGTTCAGAGGGGAAAAGGTATATTGAACGGCAGGGATGGAATTATTTATAAAAATGTATTTGCAAGTTATTTGCATATACATTCTCTCGGATGTCCGCAATGGATTGAAGGAATGAATAATGTTATGAAAAAAAATAAATTATTATAAATTATTTGATATTTTATTTAAGTTAGTAATCAAACAAAAGTTACAATAATTCCCTGGGGCTTTTTATGCTTAACTGCTTGAAAAATATTCCACTTTTTATTCTCGCTTTCTTAACGATATTTTCACAACAAGTTTATTCCAAACAGTATGTAAATTATACTGATTTTCTCAATGAAATACTTAATTTATCGGTAGATTACACCAATGCCTATCCGGTAAGAGACTACTTCATTTCAAAGGATGTCGCTAACATAAGTCTCGATTCAGGTGTTGTTTATTTATGCAAACCAGTGAACAACCGAAACTGCTTTGCAATCTTCGTAGGTAAAGGAACACTGAATTACGAACCACCAATAAAAATTGAGCAAGACCAGCTCGAAAGATACCTGAAGACAAAGAGTCTCAATGCTGGTTTTTCTTCGATGCTGATGTTTTGTGGCGACAGTACAATTTATGACATAATGAAATACAATCTGCCTGTAAAAGCCGAGCATAATAAAATATTAGAAAAAATGATAATAGATTTCTTAAAATATGAAAAAAAACCGCATGACAAGGAAACCTCAACATTAATATCAAAAACACTCCTGGAAGATGAATTTA
Organism: Ignavibacteriota bacterium; assembly: GCA_016219595.1. GTDB lineage: Bacteria > Bacteroidota > Ignavibacteria > Kapaibacteriales > UBA2268 > XYC2-FULL-35-21. Next base: position 37,822 of record JACRLY010000073.1, read on the forward strand.
ATAATAACTTTTATACTTATTTCGATATGGATGAATATGAAGACTTGTTCTATTGTATAAATCAATACGAAGATGAGGAAATTAATTTATTGAGAGGTGATTGGGCTCCGGGATTTGGTCAATACAATGAGAGCATAAACGAATTCCATTATTCCAATGAGTATCAGAACGGAGAATATGAAAATTCAGTCAGAGCTCCAAATGATGAAGTCAATATTGAAAAATATACTATTGACTGTACAATAGAAGATAAATTAAGAGTTATTTGCAATTCAAAAATTGATATGGTTGCATCAAAAGATGGAGTAAATTGGCTCAACCTATACTTATTTGATGAATTAAGAGTCAATTCAGTAAAGAGTCTTGAAGGAAAAGATTTAAAATTTTATAAAGGGGATGAAATTTCTGAGTTATGGGTGAAATTTCCAAAGGAATATAAATTGAATGATACATTTTCGTTTATTATTAATTATTCGGGTGAAATATTAACAAGAAATTATGATTATATTTTTCTAAAAACATCAATAGGCTGGTACCCGGATTATGGTTATAGAAATCATTCATATTTTGACCTTACATTCCATACACCGGAAGAATATGAATTTGTCAGCATAGGAGATCTTGTAAGCGAAAAGAAAGAAAATGGAATTTACACTTCCCATTGGGTGATGCCTTATAAGGTCCAACTGAGTATGAGTTTTTTTACGAAATTATTCGGTTCACTTCCCATTAAGAAATTTTATGCTACAGAATTACTTGCATTTCATGGGGAAGCTTTCCCCGGATTAATTCATTTATCGTCCTTAACATTTTGGGACCAGAGTAAATCTGGCAGAGGAGAAAGTTTTCGTTCTCATGAAGTAGCACATCAGTGGTGGGGCATAAGCACAGATATTAAATCCTACCGAGACAGATGGCTAAGTGAAGGATTTGCAGAATATGTTTCTTTGATGTATACTCAAATGGTTTTAAAGGATAATGAGAAATTCTTTGACTTCCTTAGACGTTCCAGAGAAGAGATAATAAATCTGAGGAAATCATTTTTAGGCAGTGGATTCGAACAAGGACCGATTGCCCTTGGTCATCGTCTCTCTTCAAGCAAAACGCCCGGCGATTATGATCTGATTATTTATGAAAAAGGTGCATGGGTACTACATATGCTTAGAAATTATTGCATTAACCTTAATACATTGAATGAAGATGTTTTTTTTAATATTATTAAGGAATTTTATCATACATATAAAGGAAAATATGCATCCACTATCGATTTCCAAAGAATTGTCGAAAAGTATACAGGTATGGAATTCGGCTGGTTTTTTGACCAGTGGGTATATGATACAAAAATTCCATTTTATAAAGTTGCCAATAAGTATGAGAAAACACCTGAAGGTAAATATAAAATCAGGATTCGTGTGAAACAGGAAAATGTTCCTCCGACATTTAAGATGTTTGTACCGATTGTAATTTACGGAGATGAAAATAAGTCAGTCAGATTCAGGACATTTATAACAAACGAGGTTTGTGAGTTTGAGCTTCCGTTGATTCCTTTTGAACCGGAAAAAATAAAATTCAACGAAGGTGAATCGGTATTATGTGATTACGAAGAAGAGGATTGGGAATAATGTTCATTTTTGAATTTTAAATTTTGAATGAATTTGTAAGAATTAATTATTAATTTTAAAATCTATTATCTTAATTGTGATGATGTTTTTTTTATTTATTTAAAAATGTAATTTTACTTAATGGAAAGTAAATAATTCTGCATGAAATAATTAAACAACTAATATCAAAACCTTCAGAACAGGATAAGCTGTCTTATATATAAAGTATTTAACTGAAACTTCGTATTTTTTTGTTTGGCTGTTTCCTCTATCTGAATATCTTATATAATATACACCTCATGAATGACTTCTGCAGTCATATTTGGTATTTTAATAAATACTCATATCACCGGCTGATATTACATTACCTTTCCACTTTATCTTAATTTGTTCTATCAATTCTTTATCAGAATCACCCCAATATAGCTGATGATAGAGCAGCAGCAATGAAGGATTAATTTGTGATGCAATTTCACCCAGTTCATAAGTCGAAGTATGATATTGAGGATGGTATTTCTGCCATTTTGCTTCTCTTGTTTTCAATTTTTCAGCAGAATAAACCTCATGAATTAATATATCGGCTCCCTTTGCTTTCTCAATTAATTTTTTACCTGGTCGGCAATCTCCCGATATAACAATTCTCCTGTCGGGTGTTATTATAAGGAAGCCGTAGGATTCTTTCCAGGTTCCGTGTTCCACCCGGAAAGCTTCGACAGAAATATTACGATCTTTATAAAAAACACCTTCACTGAATTCAATTACATTTACTCTCCAGCCCCTGTCATTTGCCATTTCAAGTCCGTGAAGACGCACATCGATATCTTCTTTGTATGAGGCAAGGATATTTTTAGTCATCGTCTTCAAACCCTTCGGACCATAAGCTTCAAGAGGAACATCTCTTCCCATAACCCAAGGAGTAAAAATCAGGTCGGGAAAACCAACTGTATGGTCTGAATGCAAATGAGTAATGAATACTTTATTGAAATTCTTTACATCAAATCCTTCGAATTTCCCTCCGTATTTCGGATTTAATCTTGAAGCATTTCTTACTAAGCCGGGACCGCAATCGAATATATATGGTGTATTGTTTACAAGCAAAAGAACCGATATGCCTGAATGATTAGGGTCAGGATTAGGTGTACCAGTTCCAAGGAAAATAATTTTTGTTATTTCGGAAGGGGTATATTCTTTTGCATTAAACGCTGTATATGCAGTTATTAATATTAATGTTGATATAATTAATTTCTTTACTAATGAAATTCTCATTTCAGCACCATGAATTTCTGAATCGAATTTTTAGTTTTCAAAAAGTAAATGCCATTTACAAGATTAGAGACACTAATTCTTTTTTCGGATTGGATTGTTTCATGCCATAAGTTATTCCCAAGAGCATTTATAATCTCCAAATCGCCATCATAACCGGAAATAACGAGGTATTCCGATGCAGGATTTGGATATAAAGATAATTCACCATTAATATAATTTTCTGATACATCTGTTTCTATATCATATGCAAAATTCAAGACTAGTGCCAGTGCAAATTTTGAATTATTCAGATAATATTCTTGATTAAAATATTTAACTAAATCATGTTCCGAATGATATAATGATATATCATCAAGCAAATCGGCAAGTCCGATTGCGGAGAATCCATTATGCCAGAAATAGTCGGCATCTCCTGTGAATCCGATATAACTACCTTTTATTGTTTTTAATTCAGGCTTCAGGGAAATATTATATAGCTTACAAATATTAATAGCTTCAGATGCATAATTCAATGACTGAGCAACATCTACATATTTTATTCTGACCAAACCGTCATTATCCTTATCCCATCCAAGCATGTCGAGATTTATGTATAATTTGATTTTTTCAAAATTGCTATTAGCCAAATTCGAATAATAAGCACTGCCTGCCATACCAAATTCTTCTTCATCCCAAAAAATAAATTTAATTTTGAATTGGGGCTTATAATTTCTTAACAATCTTGCAATTTCAATAATAGCAGCACAACCGCTTGCGTTATCATTAGCACCGGGTGACAGGTACTTAGTTTGTCCGCTCCCGTCCTCAAAGCAATCTGAATCGAAATGTGCTCCAATAATGATAATGCTATCCGGATACAATGTCCCGTCTATTTCCCAAATTATATTTTTACATGTTTCGGAACAGACCTGATAACTTGTTGTGAATCCCAATTCTATGCCTCTATTATATAAATATTTCTCTGCAAGTTGATTGCCTGACGTATTGAATCTTCTTTTACTTATGAGTGTGTCTTTACCATCTATTTTAACAGGGTGTTCTCCGGATAAATCATTTACTGAATAAATCAATGAGTCTATTGATACCGAATCAATGATGCTTTTATCTAATTGAAAGGCAAATAAATTTGAAATACAGGTCAAAGAAAAACAAACGAGAAAGTAAATACTTTTTTTCATAAGCAGTCCTTGATAAATTGTAACAATTGTCTATTTATGATTCTAAAGACAATTGGATTAGAAAAAAAGTTACAATTATTATTACATTTTATTATTGTATTTATAACTTCACGAACTTCAGAACCTGATTCTTATACTTCAAAAAATAAATACCCGAACTGAGAAAACTCACATCGATTTTATTTTTAATCCATGATTCAACAACAGGAGTACCAAATACTGAATAGATTTCAACTATACCCTCATTAAAATTTGGAGAAATAGTAATAAAATCTTCAGTGGGATTTGGAAACAACGTAAATTCTATTTTTGAGTTTATCTCATCATCAACCGATGTTGATGGTTTTTTCATAAACCATGAAATCGCTGTCGAATCATTCTTCAGAAAATCCAACAATAAATCAGCAACCTTTAGTCTTCCTGATTGAGAGGGGTGAGTCCTATCGGACGGGACAAAATCATCAAGCAACCAAAACAATCCGTTATCCTCTCTTGGTGTTTCTCCTTTTGCCCAAAGATAAGGTCCCCAGGCAAGCCATGGTGACTTTGAATTGTTACCTGAATAACTGATTGTCGTATCGCCTTTGATTTGTTCTTCAATAAGCCATTTGACTGAAAATCCTGTTTCATAAGCGTAAGGCTCGGGATTAAGTTGTGTAGTTGCATAACCGCCATAGGTGCGGCTCGATAAATATGCAATTTTAATATTCGGATATTTATCTTTCAAAATTTTTATGATTGATTTCAGTTCCCTTTGAAGTGTCTGTGCATGTACAGGAAAAGCATCTTTAGGTGATGCATCTGCTTCCTTCAGCCAGACTACCTGGACTTGTTCTGGAGTTAATCCTGCATTGCCCAGTCTTGTCTCAATTATATTCCAGAAGGTGGCAGAAGGATTCGATATGACAACTGCAGTCTGCCCACCCTGCGCCCCGTCAATAATTGTACATTTGGGATTTTTCATTGTATCGGGGTCTGCAATCTGCTTGAATGTAGAAAATTCCTGTGTGCAATTAGACATTCCAACTGACAACAATACAATCTTTCCGTTTGGGTCAGGAATTCCAAGTGCGTTCAATGGAACTACGTTGTTCCCGATTTGTATTCCGTCTGAATTATGTTGTTCAGGTCTTACATTAGAGCCATCAGGATAAAGACCTCCTTCATAATTTTTCCATTTATCTATTCCAAGTTCTGTAAGTGGTAAGGTATCATTGTCAACCGGAGTGGTTTTAACGGGCAAATGAATATATTTAGGATTGTGCATCTCTTCGCGATATTTTTGAGTGATGTAAGAATTATTTTCAATCCTTGAGTCGCCCCATCCTGAATAAGCATCGGTTGGCCAATTTGCATCTATATAACTGAATCCCTTAATTTCATTGTGAGCATCGATAAATTCCCAGAATTTAGCAAACCAGTTATTCCAGTCGTTTACACCATCGAGACTGTCGGCACTGATGTTCATTCCTTGTGCTGATGTCTCGCTCATATAAACAGGCTTATCTTTACTTCTTGCCATTTGGAGAAATCTTTCTGATTTACCCTTTTTTGTAATTTGTCTTCTGTCAATATCGGGTAATGATTGGTCGAAATGACTGGGATGGAAAACATCCAAACCAAACCAATCGACATAGCTGTCACCGGGATACCATCGGGCACCTCTTCCGTCAACAGAATCGAAATCATTTGGAGCATCCGGTTCGTAGGACCAGATTGTTGAAATCGAGTCCCTGAAACCTCTTGATTCGAACATATCTGTAATTTTTTGGAACATTTTTACAAATATATACGGATGATAGCCGCCGCCGTTCCAGCCAGGTCCCGCACCATTGAATTCTCCGCCAATACGAAGGAACATTCTCTTTCCATAATTCTTTGACAATGTAATAATGCTGTCTATTATATTATCATACTGAGAACTGTTTGCAATTATGCTGTCAGTAGCAACTTCACTGACAAGGAAGAGGCTTAATTCAGGAAAAAAACCGACGGAATCTGCCGAATGAATAAAATCAGCAAGACCTTTCAGAGCCTGAGCCGGTCCCCGTGTACCCGGTATGCTGAAGAAATATCCACGGACAGCCGGCTGAATTGTAGAATCGAATAACGCTTTTGTCAGATATCCTTCGAGCGGGTCTTTTGTAGTTTCATAGGTCATTAATTGAGCGCCATGATAAACTCTGCCATCAGGTGGCTCGAATTTCGTTAATGATTTGCAAACAAAAATTGAATAAAAAAATAACAAACAAATTGGTAGTATCTTTTTCATAACATTATTAATATTATTGAAACATTTATCATTAATAAAATATATAACACATAAATTAATATTTCGTCGCAGAAATTTAAGTAAATTTATTTGTTAAATAAAAAAAGACTGTAACATTTTAAGGTTTTTTGTGTTATTACCAAATCGGACTGTATATAAATAAAAAAAAATCTTTAAATTGGAAGTTTGTGTTTGTATCATTTGTAAAATTCGGAGATAAAATGAAAATTAAAGTTATATCATTTATAACCGCACTTTTGTTAGCAGTATTACTGTTATTAACATCATGCGGCGATAATGGTAATCCAATTGACAACAATTCACCTAATATAGAAATCCTCAAAACAAATTCAGCATTTGTTGGTCAGGCTATTATAATTAAGGGGAAAAATTTCGGTACAACCAGGGAGAACGGTTATGTATCATTAGGAGGTGCAAAGCTTAATGATTCGAGTCATTACTCATGGTCTGATTCACGTATTGTGATTATTATTCCTGTCGCTGCAACAACAGGAGGAATAACTGTTAATGCGGCAGGGAAGTCAAGTAATTCGGTAAGCCTTACAATAAAGGAAAATCCTGAGCCGTCGGATGCCTTTATTGACTATTTACCTCAGGACATTGCCCAGCCAAGACAATCCATAACAATCAATGGTAAAAATTTCGGAAATATAAGAGGTGCCGTTGAATTTAACGGATTAAAGGCAGAAGATTCATATATCACTTTCTGGGGTTCTTCAAAGGTAACAGTTAAAGTACCTGATGAAGCAACCACTGGTAAAATCGTAGTCTTCACTTATGATAGTACAGGAACAAATACTGCTGAGTTCAAGGTTCAGAATCCTAACCCGTTAGTCAATATGATTAAAATAAACGCAGGAGATTTTACTATGGGTTCCGATGACGAGGATGAATGGTACAGACCTGCTCATGCCGTCCGTATTACAAAAGCATATTATATCGGTAAGTATGAAGTAACCCAAAAGCAGTATGAAAAAGTCATGAACTTTTCTAATCCAAGCAGGATAAAAGGTGATTCTATGCCTGTAGACCGTGTGGGTTGGATGGATGCAATCGAATTCTGTAACGAACTCTCCAAAATGGAAAATTATGACAATTGTTACACTATCAACGGGTCAGATGTAACTTGTAACTTTGAAGCGAACGGGTACCGTCTGCCCACAGAAGCAGAGTGGGAATACGCCTGCCGGGCAGGAACAACAGGTAAATATCCGGGACAAGTATTTGAGATTGCATGGACAAATAGTGACCAAAAAAGTAATCCCCAAATTGTAGGAACTAAACAACCAAATGCATGGGGTATTTATGATATGAACGGTAATGTGTGGGAATGGTGCTGGGATTTCTATAGTGTGGATTTTTATGGTTCCGGACCATATCCTCATGTTGACCCGAGTGGACCTGCAACTTCTGATGTTACCGACAGGGTTATTCGTGGTGGTTCATACCTTGACGGACCTGAGTTTGCGACTTCAGCAGCCAGAGGTGGTACTTTCCAGAGTAATTTCAATTTGGGATTCAGGGTGGTGAGAAAAGCAAAGTAAAACCAATAATTATTCATATAAAAAGTCAGCCTATGTGAATTTCAGAGGTTGACTTTTTTTATTGCTATCTTAATAATAATTTGTTAAGTTAAACATCATTAAATTTGATATTATGAAACCAAGAATATATATTGATACATCAGTTATTGGAGGCTGTTTCGACGATGAGTTTCAGGAATGGTCGAATAAGCTATTTGATGAGTTTATAATTGGTAAACAGATTGCTGTTATTTCCGAAACAACTATTGATGAACTTTCAGATGCTCCTGAAAACGTTAAATATCAATTAAAGAAAATTCCTAATGAATTTCTTGAAGTAATTGAATTGACAGAAGAAATCAGGAATCTTGCTAATGATTATATGGCAAGCGGAATCCTAACTGAAAAATCGAAAGAGGATGCCTTGCACATAGCTTCTGCAACAATTAGTGAAGTTGATGTAATAATAAGCTGGAACTTTAAGCATATTGTAAACATAGATAAAATCAGAAAATATAATTCGATTAATTTACTCAAAGGATATAGATTTATTGATATCAGGACACCAATGGAGGTGATAAATTATGAATAAGACAAAAACATTTGATTGCGTACAATTTCAACGTTCAATAAGAGAAAAAATGTTGAAAGAAGCAGATTACGATTTAGATAAATTAATAAAAGGCATTGAAGAAAGGTTGAAAACAAACGATTTATATAAATTTCTTATCGAAAGACAAGAAAAGCAAAGTGCTATAGTTTAAGGTAAATTATATAACTTTATTAACAAACTTTTTTTGATTTTTCACTAATAATCAAGGGGCCCTTCAGCCCCTTATTTTAAATCAAACAGTCTTTTTCTTACCGAAAATCTTATCGAATTTTTGATATACAACCGGCACTAAAACGAGAGTCAGCAATAATGAACTAATTAAACCCCCGATTAAAACAATAGCCAATCCTGATTTCGATTCGGAGCTTGCCGCTGTCGAAAGTGCAATCGGGAGCATACCGAATACCATAGCAAATGTTGTCATTAATATCGGTCTGAATCTCGTCTGTGCAGCTTCGATTAATGCATCATAGGTGCTGAGTCCTTTTTCAAGCTTCATTTGATTTGTTCTGTCAACGAGCAATATTGCATTTTTAGCTACGAGTCCTATTAACATAATTATTCCGAGCATCGAATATATAGATATGGATTTCATTGTCAATGCCAATCCAAGGAATGCACCAATTATAGCAAGTGGAATCGAAAACAAAACTACAAAGGGATATTTGAATGAATTATATAGTGCAACCATAATCATATAAACAAACAAAATGCCTGCAAGAAGAGCATACATAAGGTTCTTCATAGAATCTTTCATATTTTCCAGCTCGCCTGTCAATCTGTAAGTAACTCCCTGTGGGAGCTTGATATTTTTCAATTTCTCCATTATTTCGTTACCAATCACACCGCTTGTTTTTCCGTATGCCTGGGACATAACATTAATTGCGGGAGCTCTTCCTTCGCGCTCAAGTTTTGTCGGACCTACAGTCTGATAAACATTGGCAAATTGCTTAAGTTGAATTTGCTGTCCTTTGTTATTCATAAATGTCAGATTTTCAGCATCGCCTGGATTAGAACGGTCGAATTGGTCAAGCTGGATTCGGATGTTGTATTCGGTCATCCCTTCCCTGTATTTAGAATCATCATCCCCGGTAAGTGCTATTCTAAGGTTTTGTCCCACATCATTAATTGTAAGCCCTAAGGCAGATAATTTTTCCCTGTCAATATCTACTCTCAATTCAGGCTTGCCTTCCTCCGAAGAGAGACGAACATCATTGGTTCCGTCAACTGTTTTTGCTACATCAGCAATCATATTTGCAGCCCGGAGAACTTCCTGGAAAGTGGAGCCCTGGACAAGTATCTGGATAGGTGTTCTCAGTGTTGTACCCATCAGAGAAACAGGGCTGACCCTGCATTTGAGCCCCGGCAATTTTAGAATCTCAGCCTTAATCAATTGTCCTATTGCGCCGGTTGAAAGCTTTCTTTTGTTTTTGGGAACAAGTGAAACATAAAGGTCAGAAGTATTATTATTATAAAATCCGAATAAACCTTCGGATGCAGCACCTACACTTGTTAAAATGGTTTTTACTTCAGGAAATTCGCTGACAATATTTTCAACTTTCTGTGTCACCTGGTTTGTGTATTCAATCGAAGCACCCGGGTCAAGTTCTATAGAAACCACCATCTCACCCCTGTCAACCTGCGGCATAAACTCATTGCCGATGAATCCCATCCCCGGAAGCATCAATGATAAAACGAGTATAATAAGTGTAATTAGGGCAACTTTCCCGCCATTGTGCAGTCCCCAGGTAAGAGTCCGGGAATAATAAGAAGTAATATTATTGAAGA
>JACRLY010000078.1 GCA_016219595.1 Ignavibacteriota bacterium
GTATGAAACAGTTAAGTAATTTTTAATATAATTATCTACATCATTATTAAAGGGGAAATAACAAACAAATGAATTATCTTCAGGTATGTTATTTGTTGTGTCACAAATAAATGAATAAATATCACTTTCAGAAGACGCACCCGAATTATCTTTTGCTATTATTTTCCAATAGTAGGTTTTACCTGAAATTAAATTATTTACCGTAATTCTTGTTTGAGTAATATTTGTATTAATAATTTTTTCAACAAATATATTTGTATCCAAATATACATCAAATGTTAAATTATCATTATCCGGGTCATAGCATGACCAGTTTAATTGGGAGTAAGTTTTACTAATTATTGCACCATCAACCGGAGACAATAATACCGGTTCATTAGGATTATGATTGATTATAACTATAAAAGAATAAATATTACTCTCAGAACTTAAATCGGATTTGTCTTTTGCAATTATTTTCCAATAATATGTTTTTCCAGATATTAAATTTTTAACTACCACCTTGTTGGGTGTTATGTTTTGATAAATTAATTTACCAACAACAACTATCGTATCCATCAAAATATCATAAGTCAGATTATCATTATCTGGGTCGGTGCATGACCATTCTAATTGAACTTCATTACCATTAATTATTGTACCTTCGTCCGGGGACAAAATAACAGGTTTCAGAGGATTATGATTTATTGTAACATTAAAGGAATAAATATTGCTTTCTGTGATGGCACCTAATGTATCTTTTGCAATAATTTTCCAATAATATGTTTTTCCAGAAATCAAATTATTAATCACAACCTTTGTTTGGTTAATATTGGAAAAAATAATTTTTCCCGAAAGAAAATTAGTATCAATAATTACATCATAAGTCAAATAATCGTTATCAGGGTCAGCACAAGACCACTCTAATAGAATTTCTGAACTGCTAATTGTCGCTTTGTCTTTCGGTGATAATAATAATGGCTTTTCAGGATTGTTATTAACTACAGAATCCTTTAGTAAAATAATTGCATTTACAGTTTTTCCTGATTGAATTGTAATTGATGAATAATTTTGATAATAACCGAATTTGTTTGCAAATAATAAGTAGGAATTAGGAACCACATCTGTTAATACGAAATTTCCTGACGCATCAGTCATAACATTTGAAGTAGATGGCTGAGTAGAGATATAAGCACCAGCGATAGGTTTCATTGTTTTATAAGACAAAACTTGTCCATTGATTTTTCCGTTCTCAACAGATTGAGTATTGTCATTGCAGGAGGTCAAACTTAATATAATTGAGAATACAAATAAAACACTAAAAGCTTTCATTTTAATATTCCTTTAAAAAAATTTGCAATATTTATTAATTAAATGACACATTAATTGCCAAAAGGTCTCAAAATTTAAATTTAACTACCAATTTTACAATATGAACTTTTGATGTTAATAATCAGATATTAATAACAATTAATTAAATTATTTAATTAATATATTAAACTTAGTGTTAAAAAACAAAAAAACTATTTCAGTAAAGATAATTGTTTAAATCATTTTAAGTTGCCTAAACAATATAAAATTTGAATTTTAATTATAAGGAAATAATATCGAGGTTATTACGATAATTTCCTGGCTATCAGTGTTCTTACATCAGAACATTTATATTTATATTGATTGTAAATTTCAATAGAATATTTAGAATTATAACACAAATTATCTTGAGTAGATAAAATTTCAAAATTATTTCCTTTCAACATATTTTCAATTTTTTCCCAGTCAATATGATCGTCATTCCAAACATGTATATCTCCTTCTACCTGCCACCTGGGATTTCTAATTTTTTTTATTTTTCTAATATACCAGAATGGATTTAGAAGATTTAATGCAATTAATGGATTCAATCTTGATTTCACACTTTCTTTAAAATCCATATATTCTCGCTTTTGTTCCCATAATTCAGGACTTGCTTCATGGTCAATATATAAAATACCCCCTTTTTTTATTACCCTACAAATATCCTTCAATGCTTTTAGATAATCCGGAATATGATGTAAAACTGAAAAAGTTGCAACCAAATCAAAAGAATAATCTTCTACATTTCTTAAATCCTCACCATTAATCAATAATGTGGATAATTTATTATTTTGAAAAGTTTTTTTTACTAATTTTAAAAAAGATTGGGAGATATCTGCAGAAACGACATTTTGATTAAATTTTAATAAATGGTTTGTAAGATTGCCAGCTCCGCAACCATAATCTAAAAATGTTTTTAATTCAGAATCTGTATTTATCTGTTGAACAGCTTCTGACAGAGATACAGACAATCTATATTGTTCAATATCGTTATAAATCTCAGGATGTTTTTTTGCATATAGTTTGGCAATTTTGTTATGAATTGCTATATTATATTGTATCTGTTCATTCATAAAAAATAATATTGCTTTAATAAAAATTTTAAAATAAAGAAAAAAATTGTGATTTGAAATTTTCCAACATTTTAAAATGAGAAATAAATATATTTTTTTATTGGTTATCATCATCATTTCGAATGTAAATATCCTTAGCTCAACTGTTAAGTGGAGAATTTTTGGCAACCTTAATCAACCAAGGACATTCATAAATGCAGTACCAATTAGTGATTATGAAATAATAGTAATTGGGGGTTATAACAGTTTTATCACTGATAAAAATTTATCATCTTGTGAAATTATTGATTTAAAAAAAGATACTATTATAATTGGCCCCTCTATGAATTTCCCAAGAAGCTATTATGCTACAGTTGTTACAAAAGATTCTAATATTATAGTTGTTAGTGGATGTATGGTTGGAACAAGTGAACTAACACCATCTGTTGAAATGTTTGATAAAAATACTAGAAAATGGAAATTTTTAGGAAATTTAGAAGTAGCCAGATGGCAGCACAATGCAGAATTATTAAATGACCATGAAATAATTGTTATCGGGGGCAGGCTGGGAGACCAATCTGTAATAAATAGTGTGGAAATATTTGATTTAAATTCAGGAATTAGTAAAACAATAGATCCATATCCTTTTCCTTCTAGTGATGGAGTAAGTGGTTATACTTCGAAAGGAAATATCATAGCTTTTGGAGGCAGATCTGGAGGTCCTGGGAGTTATCGTGAAAAGAATATTTATTACTACGATACTTTATATAAAAATTGGTGGCAAATAGGAATGTTAAACTTTTCTGTAAATAAACCATCTTTATTAAAATTATTAGATTTAAAATTACTTTGTGCAGGTGGTAGTATAAATGAACTACCAGATTCTTTTTCCAATGAAATCTATTTAGAAAATAACGGATTATTTGACTTCAAAGGCTATATGTTTTATAATAGAATTCGTTTTGGAGTTACTCAATATAACAGTGATTCGGTAATTATAGTTGGAGGATATTTAGGAAATAGAAATTTAACCGGTAAATGCGAATGGTATAATTTTAAAACAAATGAAATAACACCAGCACCGGAATTGAATTTTGCAAGATTTAATCATGCAACTGTAACATTACCAGATCCAAATAATAAACTTAGTCATGTAATATTAGTAATTGGGGGTAATATAAATGATGACCAAAGTCTAAGTTCTGTAGAAATTTTGAGAGATTCAATTGTTTTCATACCACCAAAAATTTGTGATATTATTTCAGATTGCGATAATTTCTATTTTACTGTTTCTGATTCGAATTTGATTGACAGGGTGGAATTGACCGGATTCGATAATCAAAATGTCAGGGTATCGACAAATGAAACTTTGCCTTCAAGAATTGTTCATGTGGTAGTCTCTGTAATTAATCCTAAACAGAATGGATATTTCGAAGTTACCTGCTATTCAAATAAAACAGGATTGTCTGCAATAGTTAAAGATACAATTTTGAATGATATTTACTATTTGAACGTTATATCACCTCTGAAGAATGGAAGTATAGACATGGGTGATACAGTCATTAATAATACAAAGTGTGTTGATATTTTGATAGAAAATAATGGTTTCAATGACATTACTATTGATTCTTCAAATCTGGTAACAAATATTGAATTTTATTTTCCTGCCGGACAGATGCCGCTTAATATTCCTTATAGTCAGCAAAAAACATTGAGATTATGTTTTCTACCGACACTATCAGGCAATTTTACCGATACTTTATACCTTAAGGATAATTGTGACAGTTTGATGTTCCTTGTGAGAGCAAGAAGTTTTAATGATTTTCCTCCAAAAATAACCGAAACAAGAAGTGATTGCTTCAAATTCTTTTTCACGGTTACCGATTCTAACTATATTGATAAAATTGAATTATTCGGGCAAAATAATGTTAACGTAACATGTAATGTTCTTGATTCTCTTCCTTCAATAGTAGCTCATGTAATTGTTTCATTGATTGATATTAATAAAGAAGGTGTCTTCAATATTTCATGCTTTAGCAATAAAACAGGTTTATCATCAGAAATTGGCGGATTTATAAATGCTGATTTATCACATTTATATACTCATTTTCCTTACCCGGGTACATTTATTTTTGTATTTGATACGATTGTGAATGAATCGAAATGTGAAAACCTGATTATTGAAAACAAAGGAATGTATGAAATCCGGTTGGATTCAGCATTTTTAAGTAATTTTTCTGAGTTTTATATTCCGGGTAACCAACTTCCAATATTCATTCCTCCCGGTGGAAGTAAACAATTGACAATATGCTTTAAATCCAGTACTCCAGGTTTATTTTCAGATACATTATTCCTGACTAATTTCTGCGATACTTTGAAGTTGCCAATATTTGGGACAGCTTATGGAAACGAACCATCGCAAATAATTGATTCGTCTTATGATTGTACTCATTATTATTTAACAGTTGTTGACAGTAATTATATTAACCGGGTAGAGCTCTCAGGAAGCGATAACAAAAATGTACAAATAAATATAACGGAAAAACTTCCATCAAGAATAATTCATCTGAAAATTTCATTGATAGAGCCTGATAGAAACGGTTATTTCACCATTACATTCTATTGCCTTGCTTCTAATAAATCCTTAGACAGAAAAGGTGTAATATACAGTCGCCCTCAATATCTGTTAATTCTTGAACCGGTACATAATGGAATTATAGATTTAGGCAAAATAGAATTTCCATTACTGAAATGCACAAAAGTATTGCTACAAAACACAGGACCACAGAGTTTAGTTTTGGATTATGCAAGATTAACCCGAAACATAGAATTTTCAATTCCCCAGTACCAGTTGCCTTTGACAATACCCCCCGGGGAAAGGGCGGAACTTGAACTTTGTTACACGCCATCCGAATTTACTGAGCAATATGATACTCTGACACTTAATGATTTATGCGATACATTATCAATTCCCGTAAAAGCATTATGTGATACGAATATCTATGCCGGTGAAAGTAAATGCCAAATTCCATTATCAGGCAGAACATTGAGTATCGAAAACCAAATAATAATCGGAAATCCATATCCGAATCCCGGAGAAAAAACTGCAAGTGTTGAAATATATTTGGATTCACTTAATAATAGTAATGGAAATATAACAGCCTCGATTTTTGATAATACAGGTAATATAATGCCATGTCAATCAAGTCTATTTGAAGAAAATGTTGAAATGCAGAAAATTAACTATTTTTATAAAAAACTTACATTTGAGATTAAGGATTTGACATCCGGAACATATTTTATTCAGATAGGTATAGGAAATATTAAAAAAGTTTATCCATATTTTATATTGAGATAAAAATCATACAATTATTCCATAATAAATTAGTCATATAGAAATCAAAATAAAAGACGATAATTAATGTCGGATTTAGAATTTAAGAAAAGAACTGTTAAAATAAAATTATATGCAGAGGAGCACAGCTTCGATGTTGAACCTGATGAAACGATACTGCAAGCGGCTATGAATGAAGGGCTTGACCCTCCATTTAGCTGTCAAATCGGTATTTGCACAACATGCAGGGCAATGCTGAAAAACGGTCAGGTTAAAATGGATGAAAGAGATGGATTAACAGATGATGAAATAAAGGAGGGATTTGTTCTGACTTGTCAATCCCACCCGTTGACTGATGATGTTTATGTTGATTATGATGTTTAAATTTTTAAATAAGGATTTGAAATGACAGAAACTATAACAGATACAATGACTGAAACAGGCGTTGAATTTGAAAGAATACCGACAGGAGTCGAAGGTGCAGATTCAGATGAAGATATATTAATTTCCCAATCAGCAATAAATGAGATACATAATATACTTGAAAGCAGTAATGTTCCTGATGGTTATTTTCTGAGAATAGGAACCAGGGGCGGCGGATGTTCGGGAATGAGTTATGTTCTCGGTTTCGATGCAAGAGTCGGAGAAGAGGACAGGGTGTTTACTTCGAGTAATCTAAGAATAGCTATCGATTCAAAAAGCTTGTTTTATATGATGGGTGTTACTATAGATTTTATAGATGACGTCCAGGGAAAAGGATTCACATTCACTTCACCAAACAGCAGCCTTACTTGCGGTTGTCACGGGTAAATCAGTGAAAAATGAATAAAGAATAGTAAAAAATAAAGGATTTATTTATTAATAATATAAAAAATTGGAGGAATTATGAAATTCGAATTACCGACGCTTCCTTTTCCAAAGGATTCGCTGAACCCGGTAATTTCACCGGAAACTTTAGATTATCATTACGGAAAGCATCATGCAGCCTATGTGAATAACCTTAACAATTTGATACCAGGTACACAGTTCGAGAATATGAAACTCGAAGATATTATAAAGAAATCAGAAGGCGGGATTTTCAATAATGCTGCACAAACATACAATCATACTTTTTTCTGGAATTGCCTGTCACCCAATAGCGGCGGTACACCAAGCGGAGACATTGCAGATGCAATCAACAAATACTTCGGCTCATTCAAGGATTTCAAGGAGAAATTTTCAAAAGCTGCTGTAACTTTGTTCGGTTCCGGATGGGCTTGGTTAGCCAAGAATTCAGACGGCTCACTTGAGATTCTGCAATTGAGTAATGCAGGCACTCCCCTGACACTCGACAAGAAACCGATTATTACTCTTGATGTCTGGGAACATGCTTATTATATTGATTACCGCAATGCTCGACCGACATTCGTAGAAAAATTCTGGGAAATAGTAAACTGGGATTTTGCAAATAAACAGTTGTAATAAAATTCATTATTTAAAATTAAAGTGCAGATTGAGAAATTGACCTGCACTTTTTTTATTTTATTTCAACGAATTAGATTAATCTATAATATATATAATATTAACCTCTTTAGGATAAACAGATAATAACTCCTACTTATCATATAGAGCCTGTCTATGTATAACTTTCAAGTAGTTAAACTTCATTTTGATTATATTATATATCAAATTAGAAATACAATCCCTTAAACTTTTGGTAAGCACCGCATAAAACCCTAATTTTGTAGTTTATATTAAAATATTAATGATTTTAGTTGTTATTAGGAGTTATAATGTCTTTTGTACCGAATACCGATGATGATAGAAAACAAATGTTAGAAAAAATTGGTGTTTCATCTTTTGAAGAATTAATAAAAAATATACCTGATTCAATCCGCTTTAAGAATTCACTTGACATCCCCCCAAAACTTTCGGAATATGAAGTGGTAAAGTTATTGCAGACGTATGCGAATAAAAACAAGGATGCAAGTAATTATACCTGTTACTTGGGAGGTGGAGCTTATGACCATTTCATACCGACTATAGTAAGTATGGTATTGGAAAGACCTGAGTTTAAAACTGCATATACACCTTACCAGGCTGAAGTATCGCAGGGAACTCTTCAGGCAATGTATGAATACCAATCAATGATTTGCACACTGACCGGTATGGATGTATCCAATGCATCGCTATATGACGGAGGAAGTGCAATGGCTGAAGCCGTGCTTATGGCTTTTGCTCATAATAAGAGAAGTAAATTTATATATGCCGGTTCAGTGAATCCGCAATACAGGAAAGTTGTGAGCACAATCAGCAGTGGGAAAAAACTGACATTTTCCGAATTTGTTGCTGATGACGGAACTTGCGATTTGGAGGGATTAAAAAAAGCAATTGATAATAATGTTTCTGCTGTTATTGTGCAACAACCGAATGTATACGGTAACCTGGAAGATGTTCAGGAAATTGAGAAACTCGCACATTCTGCCGGGGCTTTATTTGTAGTATCAGTTGACCCTATTTCTCTTGGTGTCCTTAAAGCTCCCGGAGAATATAATGCTGACGTTGTTATCGGTGAAGGACAGTCATTGGGCATTCCATTGAGTTATGGCGGTCCATACCTTGGATTATTTGCAGCAAAACAGGAATTTGTAAGAAAAATACCCGGAAGATTATCCGGGGTAACTAAAGATACAGATGGAAAAAGAGGTTTTGTTCTGACTTTACAAACCCGTGAACAACAAATAAAAAGAGAGAAAGCAACTTCTAACATTTGTACAAACCAGGGTTTATTTATGCTTGCAGCAACTGCATATATGGCTACTATGGGCAAGCAAGGCATTAAAGAAGCAGCAGAGCTATGTTTACAGAAAGCACATTATCTTGCTTCAAAAATTAAGGAAATTAAAGGATTCAAATTGTTAAGCGATAAACCATTTTTCAAGGAATTTCTTGTAAAGACACCTGTTCCTGCACAAAAAATTATTGAAGAATGTGAAAAAGAAGGTATATTGGCAGGTATCGATACATCAAGATTCCCTGAGTGCAAACAAGGATTATTAATAGCTGTGACAGAAAAGCGATCAAAGGATGAATTAGATAAATATGCTGATATTCTCAAAAGATTTGCAAAATAGATTTGATTTGCTTATTGAATTTGAATTTTAAGGATTTATATCATAATTCGTAATTCTTAAATGAATTATGGGGTGAATGTGTTTGATAGAATCAAAAACTTCATAACAGAAAAGACAAAAAATCCTAAGCTGATAATAACATTGTTATTGCTGACAATAGTTCTTGGCTTTCTGCTTTTTTCCAATTATGGCTTATATACGAGACTGAAATTAGAGGACCAAAAAGAAGAATTAAACAAACAAATTATCATCGAACAGATTACCCAGGACTCATTAAAACATGAAATCAACAAACTAAAGAATGATAATAATGAAATTGAAAGAGTTGCTCGCGAAAAATACGGGATGGTTAAACCCGGAGAAAAAGTTTATCTTATTGAACAGAAAAAAGAGAAGTAGATAATTTATTAAAAGGTATTGAAGATGAAAAAAATTGCAATTTTAATATTAATAATAAATATAACAGTGAGTTATTCACAGGTTAAATTTGACGATTATTTTATCGATAGAACCTTACGTATAGATTATCTTTATATAGGAGATGCAAAGTCTGAATCCATTGTATTTGATAATGCTTATGAATACGGTGTTTGGGCAGGCAATCCAAAAAACCTCATAGACAATTTTAATAATGGCAGATATTACTGTAAAATTTATGATGCTGAATCAGGCAAACTGATTTTTTCAAAAGGCTATGATACTTATTTCGGTGAATATAGAACAACAACACCGGCAATCAATGGGCAAACAAAAGCATTTGAGGAATCGGTTTTGATACCAATGCCTGTAAATAAAATTAAATTCATTATCGAATCGAGAACTAAAAACCAGAAGCTTGAACAAATCTATCAATATGAAATAGACCCAAAAAATATTAATATTATTAAAGATAATATCATAGATAAATCAGTACGCGTATATAAAAGTCACATATCCGGCAATCCACATGAAAAAGTAGATATTGCAATAATAAGTGAAGGTTATGATTCTAACGAAGACATGAAATTCATCGAAGATATGAAGAGATTCACTGAGGTTTTTTTATCCCAGGAGCCTTATAAGTCTAACCACGATAAATTTAATATTTATGGAATTTATAAACCATCAGAAGAAAGTGGAATAGATATACCACAAAATAATATTTTCAGAAAAACAATAGTTAATGCTACTTTCAATTCTCTTGGTTCAGACAGGTATTTGCTCACAGAAGATAATAAAGCATTAAGAGATGTTGCCGCACATGCACCTTATGATGCTGTTTATATTATGGTCAATACAGATAAATACGGAGGTGGAGGCATATACAATCAATATGCAACATTTGTCAATAATAATGTATGGAACGAATATGTATTTATTCATGAATTCGGACATGCTTTTGCTGGTTTGGGAGATGAATACTATACTTCAGATGTATCATACAATGAATTTTATCCGAAAGGTATTGAACCGACAGAACCGAATCTGACTGCACTTCTCGATAAGAATAATTTGAAATGGAAAGAATTCTGTCCTTCTGAAATTGATTTGCCTTCACAATGGGAAAAATCAGATTATGAAAAATTAGATAAGGAGTGGGCGCCGGAAAGAGCCAAACTCCTGAAAATAATTAATGAATTGAAGAATTCAAATGCTTCCGAATCCGAAATTAAATACGCTGAAAAAGAATATCAGAAAGCAGAAAAAAAACGTATTGAAAAACTTGATAAATTTTTTGAAAGCAGCAAATATTATGGCAAGGTTGGTGCCTTCGAAGGAGGTGGTTATTCTTCCCAGGGTATATACCGCCCAATGATTGATTGCATAATGTTCAGCAAAGGGAAAAAACCTTATTGCAGGGTCTGCGAAAATGCTATTTTAAATATGATTAAATTTTACACGGAATAGTATGTACCTGGGAATTGACATTGGCGGAACTAATCTCAAATCTGGAGTTATCGGTGAAAACGGAAATATTATCGAACAATCATCGATTCCTACTAATGCTATTGACGGACCAGACACAGTAATACAAAATATCAAAGCAATTTTTCTTAAGAATAAAGAACAATTTCCGGGATTAAGGTCAGTCGGAATTGGAGTGCCGGGAATAGTAACAGGTGATGGAATAATAAAAATATCACCGAATTTACCCCGATGGATAAATTTACAGCTTAAAACAAAATTATCAGGATTTATTGATATTCCCCTTGCAATAGATAATGATGCTAATACAGCAGCAGTTGCAGAACTTGAGATGGGAGCGGGCAAAGACCTGTTGAATTTTTTTTATATCACTCTCGGTACAGGAGTTGGAGGCACTATTATTATAAACCGTGAGATATTTCGTGGTGATTCAGGTGGTGCCGGGGAAATAGGACACACAATAATTAATGCAAATGATAAGACAAATTGCTATACAACTTCATTTCGTTCGGGTGTACTTGAAGAATTTATTGGAAGAAAGCAGATTATTGAATTAGCAAAGAGTATATTAAAGATTTATCCCGATTCATCACTCTGTAACATTAAAGAATTAGATGTCAGTTCAATATCCGATGCTGCATCTGAAAATGATATGGCAGCAATAGAATGTTTCAATAAAATTGGTTTTTATCTCGGTGCAGGTATTGCATCTGCGATGAATTTGCTTGATATTTCAACTGCTATTATTGGTGGCGGGATTTCTATGTCGGATGATATTCTTTTTGATTGTGCCTTTAAAACAATTAAGCTCAGGGCATTACCGACTATTGCACAAAGGGCTGAATTGAGAAAAGCATTTTTTACCAAAGATGCAGGAATAATAGGTGCCGGATTACTCGGAAAAAAAATAATATAAAAATATATTTACTTACAATTATTATTTAATTTGATTGTTTATTGTTATTATTTATGGAGAAAACAGTGAAAAAAATTATATTTACAGAGAATGCACCAAGCCCTATCGGACCATATTCACAGGCAATAGCTGCACAGGGTGAATTTCTTTTCATTTCCGGGCAAATCCCTTTTAAACCGGATGGCACACTTGCAGGAATTGACATAGTAACTCAAACAGAACAGGCAATTAAAAATATCGAATCAATACTCAAATCTGTTAACTGCAATCTGAACAATGTTGTGAAAACGACAGTGTTATTGAATGATATGAATAATTTCGCTAAAATGAATGAAGTATATAACAATTTTTTTGGAGAAAGCAAACCGGCAAGAGCGGCGTATGAAGTCAGCCGTCTCCCGAAAGATGTTATGATTGAAATTGAAGCAATTGCAATTATTAAATCATAACAGGAATGATTTTGTCTATAAATAGAAATATAATCACTCTGTTATTTTTTAAAGCTGTATTTTTATTTGTTTTAATTAGCAATTTATCTTATGCTCAGGATAGTTCTGATACAATAAACCTTAAGAAAGACACTAGCAAAGTCAAATTATTTGAAATGCAAAGGTCCCCGATGCTTGCAGTAGGACTGTCATTATTGGTTCCCGGAAGCGGGCAGGTTTATGTCGGTTCTTATTGGAAAGCACCTCTGTTTCTCGGGGGTGCATGTGCTTTGGCATATAGTGTTTACCATTTTAATCAGAAATATCAAAATACTCAAAACCTTTACGACCTTGTAAAAAAAGAAAATAATGAAGATAATTTTTTCAGGCTGGATTCATTGAGAAGATATAAAGAATATTACAGGGACAACAGGGATATGAGTGCATTTTATCTTCTCGGGGTCTATATACTCGCTGCAGTCGATGCTTATGTCGGTGCACACCTCTATGATTTTACAGTATCCGATGAATTCACATTCATGATATCACCTGATATTAGATATGCACCCGGTATTAATTTAATGTTCAGATGGGGAAAATAAATTAGAATGAATAACCAAGACCGATATGAATCTTCAGGTCTTTAATTACATTTTCACGCGTTAATATGGTCTGGTCTCTCAATGCCGATGGATCATATATAGGTAATGCAAAATCAATCCTAAAAGGACCCACTGGTGTCATATAACCGAATCCTACACCTCCTGAAACGGCAAGTTTGGTAAAATAATCATACCATTTGTATTGATAATTATAATCCGAATACCAGTGAAAAGTATTTCCCCAATCTATGAATGCAGTCAATCCTATGTTTGATATGATTTCGGAAATTAATTTATCGAAATTAGCCGGTCTGGGGAATCTGAACCTCAATTCAAATGTTCCTTCGAGTATTGCACCGCTACCGACGAAGTCCTGAACAAAATTAAATGTTTCTAGCTGGTATTCCTCCCCTTTAGGTTGTGGATACCTCAATCTTCTAGATGCCCATCCCCTTACACTGTTTGCACCACCTGCAAAGAATTGTCTTTCGAAAGGTACGTAAGTATCAATCTGATCACCCCAAACAGTCAAACCACCTTTCACTTTAAAAGCAAAAACAGTTGTTGGACTTAACCTGCTAAATAAATAATAGCTCATCAGAAATCTAATGAATTTTGCTATTCCCAGACCGCCGAATGCATCAGCTGAAGTATTAAAATAATATCCCGAGGAAGGATTAAAAATATCATTTCTTGTATCACCTGTTAGAGAACCTCCAATAATTACTGCTGAAGGAAACCAGGTTTTTTTGCTATACTTGTTTAAAGATTCATAAATTTTATAACTATTTATTACCTTTTCTCTTTCAACATCATTTACCGCTTCATCAAGTGCTTTTTGATAAGCATTATCAAAGTCTATAGGGATTTGTTTTTCAATAAGCAAATCAATAGAACCGAATTGAATAAATGTAAATTCTGGAAATTTAACAGGTAATTTAATCGGGAATGATATTGTACCTAATTTTAGGTCAGTAAATATATTAGAATACGAAAGAATAAACTGCCAGGCTAATCCGAATCTTGCCCTGTCAAAGTTAAATAATAAAGGTTGAGAAAAATTAATTCCTAACTGAAATTGAAAATCCGGAGGTTTCCAACGGCTAATGTCGTGAACTTCACCCCTTCCGAAAATATTAAAATTCTGAGCAACACCGCCAAAATTCCTGTGTGAATACGATAACTCTAAACCTATATTAGTAAAATTGTCAAACGCGGTTCTGTTAACATAAATTCCTGCACCCCATTCCTGTTGTTTGCGGTATTGAGTAAAAACGAGCATTGATAAAGTGGAATCAGTTTGTGGCTTGAATATGGATGATGTATCAATATTAACAATATCAAAGGTACCGAGTGACAAAAGATTATTATTCGACCTGTTGATTTTACTGATTGAATACCAATCTCCTATTCCGAAATCGAGCTGTTTATCTTTCATTTCATTTACAACAAGATTCTGCCCTTTGGTACTGTCTATATAATTTATACCTGCTATTTTATATCTTTTACCGGTATGAAAGTTTATAATAATACTATCAGTATTATTAATAGTATCTTTAATCACCAGTGGAATATCAAATTTAGAATTGTAATAACCATTGTCAAGCAACTTAAAATGAATTGTCCTGATTTCGTTATTTAGTTTGGATTCACCATATCTCTCACCAACTCTGACTTTTCTTAGTGAATTAATTCCACTTTCCAAATCGGGGGGAAGTGAATCCAGTCCATTATATGACAAACTGCCAATAGTTGATGCAGAATCTTCAGCTATAAAAAACGTAAGTATATTCAATATACCTGATTTATCAGCTTCAAAAGTATAATTCACTTTTGCTTTATGAAAACCATTCCAATTGTAATAATCCTGAATTGTTAGGACATCGTTTTCTGCTTTGGTTTGCTCGAAAAACTGAACTTCGTTAATCATGGTTTGAAGAGCCATGTCAAATGCGTTTATCATAATAGGAGGAATAATTTTTTTGGCATAAGGGTATTTAAGCTGAACATCGTAATATAATAATATCCTGTGTTCATAACTCCTGTCAGTAGGTCTTGACAAAATAAGGTTTTGCAAATCGGCAGAACTGAAAGCTTTATTCCCTGTAAATTTTATTGCACCTATTTCATACTGAAATTTATTAACATGGGAGGGAATTAAAGTATGGGTTTGATTATTTTGTGCTATTAATGAATTTATATTTACGATTATTATTAATGAAAGAAATCTCAATACCTGGTAAGTAATTTTTTTTTTAAATATATTTATCATGAAATTCTCTCACGGTTAAAAGAGACAGGGAATGATACCCCGTATGTTTAGTAAACCAAATCAATAAAAAATTCTAATAGTATTGCTCCTCTTCGTTGTCATTATAAAAATACTCTTCATTAGACATATCTTCGTATTCGGGCCAGAGGTCTTCCATAGATTCGATTAATTCATCTGTGTCTTCCAACTCATTTAAATTATCGAGTACCTGTTGGGGACAACCTGTCCTGTTGGCAAAGTCTATTAGTTCTTCTTTTGTTGCAGGCCATGGAGCATCCTCCAGATATTGGGCAAGCTCCGGAGTCCAGAACATCTGATTTCCTTCTTTAATTTTTGACGGTTGTGACATATACTAAAACCAATTTGTTAATGTTATTATAAATTGTCGCAAAAATATTGTTTGTTAACAAGTTTTGCAAATAAATTTTCCTAATAATACAGGAATATTTTTTTTTATCAAGTTTGATTAACGATTAGATACAAGAAAAATTGAAAAAAATACCTCTTTTACTAAATGCAAAAGAGGTTTTTATAATTTATGACTGACTTATTATCTAGAATAAAATTCGACTACAAGAGGAACATCGCAAACAACTCCGATTTCTTCACGTGG
The DNA here is from genome assembly GCA_016219595.1 of Ignavibacteriota bacterium. Taxonomy (GTDB): domain Bacteria; phylum Bacteroidota; class Ignavibacteria; order Kapaibacteriales; family UBA2268; genus XYC2-FULL-35-21. Next base: position 15,568 of record JACRLY010000078.1, read on the forward strand.
AGGCAAGTACAGATATTTAGCAGAAAAATCGGCTTTTGATATTTCAATATATGGCGGAGGTGCTGCCGACCTGATAGAATCCTGTATCATGTCATTCTTGCGTGTTTTCTCTTTTATAAGTATCAAATCATTTACCTTTAACTGGCAGGAAGGAATTGTTACTCTTTTGCCGTTAAGATATATATGTCCATGGCTTACGAGTTGTCTTGCAGCATAAATAGAACGTGTCAAACCAGCCCTGTATATGAATGCATCCAACCTCGATTCGAGCAATTGTACTAAAATATCTCCCGTATTTCCAATAAGACGGGTAGCTTTGGCAAAATAATTCCTCATCTGGCGTTCGGAAATGTTGTACTGAAGTCTCAACCTTTGTTTTTCAATTAACTGTCTACCATAATCCGATTGTTTGATACGGCGCTTTGCAGCACCATGCTGTCCCGGGGGATATGGTTTCCTTGAAGAATATTTATTTGATTTCTGAGTTAATTCAATTCCAAGTTTTCTCGATAACTTGACTTTTGGACCTGTGTAATTCATTATTCCTCAATATATTTAAATTTTTAACATTATCTTAATAAAAAGAGTACAAATATAAGGCTTTATCAAGAAAATCCCAAATTTATCATATATTTATTGATATTTTTATAAATAATTCGGTTTTGTTATATAAGGCAAAGGGTCATCCAATCCGGCAATTTGAAAACCGCGAAGCCTCAATGCACAAGAATCACATTCACCACATGCTGTCTCCTCCTGTTTATAGCAACTCCAGGTTAGGTGGAATGGGACTTTCAATTTAGTGCCTAATTGCACTATATCCTTCTTAGTTAAATCAATTAAGGGTGTTTCGATTTTAATTTTTGTATCAGGTTTTGTTCCCATATTAATTGAGAGTTGAAATGCATCGAAGAAATCTTTTCTGCAATCCGGATAGCCGCTGCTGTCTGCCTGACTTGCTCCTATATAAATTGCATCTGCCCCAATCACCTCTGCCCAACTGACAGCAATTGATAAAATATTAGCATTTCTGAATGGAACATAGGATGTTGGAATTTCGGCTCTCGATGTATCAGCTTTTTCGACTTTGATTGATGTATCTGTTAAACTCGAGCCACCAATTAATGATAAATGCTCAATATTGATTATCAACTTCTTCGAAATGTGATAAAATTCAGTCAAGTCTTCGAATGCTTTTAATTCCCTTGATTCGGTTCTTTGTTTGTAATTAAGGTGAAGGGCAGCTAATTCATATCCTTCAATATTAGCAATACCGGCACATAATGCAGAGTCCATACCCCCACTCATCAATATTACAGCCAGTTTATTTCTCATATTTTTCACCAATTATTGTTATGACAATATTTCGGGAATGTGAGCGGTTCCTGAATTCGCAAAGATATATCCCCTGCCAGGTTCCGAGATTAAAATCACCGTTTGTAACTGGTATATTCAGCGAAGAACCGAGCATGGAAGTCTTTATATGGGAAGTCATATCATCCAAACCTTCTGCAGTATGCTGGTATAATGATGGATTTTCAGGAACAATTCGATTGAAATATGTTTCGAAATCATTCCTGACAGTCGCGTCTGCATTTTCATTAATGGTCAATCCTGCACTTGTATGCTGTATCAGCAAGTTTACCATACCTGCCTTGTATAGTTTTAATTCAGGTATATGTTGAAGAATTTCTTCTGTGATTAAATGAAATCCTCTCGTTCTTTGTTTCAGACTTATTGTTTTTTGAAAAATTTCCATTTCGATTAAATCATCTTATATTTCCTAAAAATTATCATTCATTTTATTTCTTCAAATTAAAATTTTAATTTATTAAAATTAACAAGGAAATATAAATTAATTATATAATATATTTTTTTTTGATATGATAATTTCTTGCAGCCGAAGGACGGATATTCCGGCAATTTATTCCAAATGGTTGATAGGAAGAATTAGGTCCGGTTATTGTATCGTCCCTAATCCATTCAATCCGAAACAAATATCCAGAGTATCGTTGAAACCCGGGGATGTTACTGCTATTATTTTTTGGACAAGATACCCGGAACCAATGATTAAACATCTCGATGAATTAGATGAATCAGGATATAAATATTATTTCCAGATTACAATAAATAATTATCCGGGGGAATATGAATTGAATAATCCGGATATTAACAAGGTATTTGATTCTGTCAATCACTTAAAAGAAAAAATAGGTTCAGAAAAAATTATATGGAGATATGACCCGGTAATTTTAAATAACAAACTTAATTTTGATTTCCATACCGAAAACTTTCATTTTCTAATTGAAAATCTGAAGAATTCTGTACGAAAAATTATAATAAGTAAAATTACTCCTTATAAAAAGGTAGTAAACAGAATGAAAGAAATGGAATTTGATATTTCAAAAGAAAATAATGAAACTTTTCATAGATTGATTAAAACTTTAAGTAACACTGCCAAATCAAATAAACTACAAATAGAAATATGTTCATACATGCATGATTTAAGTTCATTAGGGATTAATAGTTCAAAATGTATTGACAATCAAATTTTAAACGATTTATTCAATTTGAATCTGAGTTATAATAAAGACAAATCACAAAGAATGGAATGTGGTTGTCACTTGAGTAAGGATATTGGTCAATACAATTCCTGCCTTATGAATTGCATATATTGTTATGCAAATACAAGTAATAAAACAGCCTTAAAGAATTATGGCAGACACACAGTAAAGACAGAATCTCTATATTAAATTCTTCATAAGTCGTTTGATATGAGTTCTTAATAATAAGTTTTGAATCAAAATGATAATTTGATTGTCAATAAAATTTGTTGATTGGTAAGTTCTCAATTATATTTGCATTTCCTTTAATCAAATAGGGAATAAAATTACTAAGAATACAAAATTTAACAATTCATTCAGGAGCAAAAATGACAAAGCCGAAAAAGAAAGATGAGAAAGTCAGAAAAGAAAATGTGAAATATGTATATTATTTTGGCGGAAACAAAGCCGATGGCGATGCTGCCATGAAAAACCTCCTGGGAGGCAAAGGAGCAAACCTGGCAGAAATGGTAAACCTTGGATTGCCTGTCCCTGCAGGATTTACAATTACAACAGAAGTATGCACATATTTTTATAAGAACAAAAGAACATATCCCAAATCTCTGTACCAGGAAGTCGATAAAGCACTCGAAAGACTTGAAAAAGAAATGAAAGCAAAATTCGGAGATCCTAACAATCCTTTATTAGTATCTGTGCGTTCAGGAGCAAGAGCATCTATGCCGGGTATGATGGATACTGTTCTTAATCTCGGATTGAATGACATTACGATTCAAGGTATAATAAAAAGAACAAACAATCCTCGTTTCGCTTATGATGCATATAGAAGATTTGTCTCGATGTACGGTGATGTTGTACTTGAATTGAAACCCCAAGGTAAAGACGACCTTGACCCTTTTGAAGTTATCCTGGATGCAAAGAAAAAAGCAAGGGGTGTCAAACTCGATGTCGAATTAACTGCTGATGATTTGAAGGAACTTGTTGCAGAATATAAAGCAGTGATTAATGAAAAACTCGGGATTGTATTTCCGGAGGACCCGAAAGAACAGCTCTGGGGTGCTATCGGGGCTGTGTTCGGCTCATGGAATAATAACAGAGCTAATATATATAGAAAATTGAATAATATACCAGATTGGTGGGGAACAGCAGTAAACATCCAGGCAATGGTATTCGGCAACCTGGGCGAAGATTCAGGCACTGGGGTTGCATTCACCCGTGATGCAGCATCCGGTGAAAATATATTTTACGGTGAATTTTTAATGAATGCCCAGGGTGAAGATGTCGTTGCCGGTATCAGAACACCTCTGCCCATCAAACAACTTGCTGAAAAAGACGGCAAATCATTTAATGAATTGATGAAAATCAGGAAAATCCTCGAAAATCATTATCGTGACATGCTCGATATAGAATTTACAATTCAAAACAATAAGTTGTTTATGCTTCAGTGTCGTGTCGGAAAACGAACTGCAATGGCTGCAATTAAGATTGCTGTTGAAATGGTAAAAGAAAAATTGATAAAACCATGGGAAGCATTATTAAGAATCGAACCTGACCAGTTAAATCAATTATTAAGACCGGTATTTGACTTGAAGGCAAAGAAAAAAGCACTGGACGAAGGCAAACTTATGGCAAAAGGATTAAATGCCGGACCAGGCGCAGCAACCGGTAAAGTTGTATTTAATGCCGAAGACGCAATGGAATGGGCTAACAAAGGTGATAAAGTTATTTTAGTGAGAATTGAGACTTCACCGGAAGATATAGGTGGTATGAATGCTGCCGAAGGTATATTAACTGCCAGAGGCGGAATGACTTCACATGCCGCACTTGTAGCTAGACAAATGGGTAAAGTTTGCGTTGCAGGATGCGGGTCTTTATTGATTGATTATAAAGACAGGACACTTAGAGTCGAAGGTAAAAATATATTAGTTAAGGAAGGCGATTACATATCAATAGACGGCACCACAGGTGAAGTTATAAGCGGAAATATACAGACAAAACCAAGTGAAGTTGTCGAAGTTCTTATCAATAAAACTCTGAAAGAAGAAGATGCACCTACATATCAGATTTACAAACAAATCATGGATTGGGCAGACAGGTACAGAGTATTAAGAGTGAGAACAAATGCAGACCAGCCTGACCAGAGTGCCAATGCTATTTCCTTCGGTGCTGAAGGTATAGGACTTTGCCGGACTGAACATATGTTCTTCGGAGAAGGCAAAATCGGTCCGATGCGCCAGATGATTTTAGCAGACACAGTTGAAGAAAGAAGAAAAGCACTTGCAAAGTTATTGCCGCTTCAAAGGAAAGATTTTGAGGGCATTTTCGAAGTTATGGACGGAAGACCTGTTACAATAAGAACAATAGACCCACCATTGCATGAATTTTTACCCCACGACGATGGAGGTCAGAATGAAATGGCTAAAGCAATGAATTTATCATTGAAAGTTATAAAAGAAAGAGTAGAATCTTTGCATGAATTTAATCCTATGCTTGGATTGAGAGGCTGTCGTTTAGGAATTATATTTCCTGAGATAACCGAAATGCAGGCAAGGGCAATTTTCGAAGCTACTGTGAACGTCATAAAGAGCGGTAAAAAAGTACTTCCTGAAATTATGATACCTTTAGTTGGACATGTAAAGGAGTTAAAAAACCAGGAAGAAATAGTTCGCGCGACAGCCGAAGAAGTGATTAAAGAAACAGGTGTCAAATTTGATTATCTTGTGGGGACCATGATAGAAATTCCACGTGGGGCTATTACGGCTGAAGAAGTTGCAACCGTTGCAGAATTTTTCTCGTTCGGCACAAATGATTTGACACAAACAACATTAGGTGTAAGCAGGGATGATGCCGGAAAGTTTTTACCTGAATATGTAAACAGGGATATCTACAAAATAGACCCGTTCGTTTCGATTGACCAGTCCGGAGTCGGTTTCCTGATGAAACATGCTGTTGCCGAAGGCAGAAAAACAAGAAAAAATATTAAGCTTGGAATTTGCGGTGAACACGGCGGCGAACCTGCATCGGTAGAATTCTGTCATAATATAGGTTTGAATTATGTTTCATGTTCTCCTTTCAGAGTTCCTATTGCAAAATTAGCTGCTGCAAGAGCAGCCATTAAAGAAGATCAGGCAGGCGACAGGCATAAGCATGTAAAAAAAGAAAAAAAAGATTTTAAAAAGAAAAAGAAATAACTAATAATAAATCAGATTATACGTTTTTATAATCAAAGATTAGGTTATTTTATTTTTTATTAACAACTTTAGTAATACACAAAATATATTATAAAATATTTTGAACTTGAAAAATAATTTTTTTTAAATATAATTCTTTTATTTTTGTACAAAATTTTATTGCAAAATTATCAATGAGGATAATATGAATTTATTCGAAGTTAAACCAGAAAATCAAATTATGCATTTAGACGAACCATACATATATGTGGAAGAAACATTGGCAGATTTTATTAACATCACACCTGATATTGATTTCTCCTTTTCGGAAGTATTAAGTCATACAAACATAAATACCGACATCAGAATGGAAAAAATCGAAGAGGACGAGGAAGTTGATGAAGATTTCACCGACGATGAGTTCGAAGATGATTATGATGAGGATGACTTCGAAGATGATGAAGAAGAATTACTGGATGACGAAGATTTTGAAGAAGACTTCGATGAAGGAAATGATGATTTCGAAGAAGAATTTACCGAAGATGATTTTGATAGTTTCGACGAAGATGAAGAAGAATTCGATGATGAAGAAGATATCTGATAATTAATTAGAAAATTATAAAAAAAAAGCCTCCTTCAAGGAGGCTTTTTAATTTTTGCAAGTAGAGTAATAAAAATTAGTTAATTGGATAAACAGAGACTTGTTGTTTTTCCCTGCCTTTTCTTTCAAATTTAACATTTCCATCAATCAATGAAAAAATAGTATAATCTGAACCCAAACCGACATTTTTCCCCGGATGGAATTTAGTACCGCATTGGCGGACTATTATATTTCCCGATGTAACAAATTCGCCGCCGAATTTTTTTACACCGCGTCTTTGACCATGTGAATCTCTTCCGTTACGGGTAGAACCGCCACCTTTTTTATGTGCCATTATTATTCCCCTTCCTCAGCTTGTGTTCCTGAATCTGCTTTCTTTTTTCTTGGAGCAGAAAGCTTAATATCTGTAATTTCTATTTTAGTAAAACGTTGCCTGTGCCCGTTTAACTTTCTTTGACCTTTACTTTTTTTCTTGTGGAATACAAGAACTTTATCGTCCTTACCATGCTCGAGAATTTTAGCTTTTACCGAACCGGCTATGTATGGTGAACCAATTTTTGTGGATTTATCATCGCCACCGGCAAGCAGGTTTTTAAATTCCAGGCTATCCCCGGGTTCCCCCTTAAGCAAGGGAACTTTTACTACTGCTTTTTTTTGGACTTCGAGCTGAATTCCACCTATTTCAACAACTGCAAACATTTCAGTAACCAATATATATGTTTTAAATAATTATCATTTAACAGATTTGCAATTTAAGAATTTATTTTTTTTCACCCAAATTTATTTTATTATCAGAGGCTAAGCTGATTTGGTCTTCATCTTGCTTTTTGGATAATAAACCGGCTCAGAACCTTTTTTTATTACATCTTCTGTAATAAAGCATTTAAGAATATTATTCTTATCCGGTAAATCGTACATAATCGGAAGCATTATATCTTCGGTAATAGAACGAAGACCACGCGCCCCGGTTTTTCTTAGTTTTGCTTTTTCAACAATTGCTTTCAACGCTTTATCTTCAAACTCAAGTTCGACGTCTTCCATGGCAAAAAGTTTTTGATACTGCTTTATTATTGCATTTTTCGGGTCGGTTAATATACTAATAAGGGCTTTATCATCAAGTTCTTCCAATGCTACCAAAACCGGAAGTCTTCCGATTAATTCCGGAATAAAGCCATATTTTAATAAATCTTCAGGCTCAACTTTTTTCAGTAATTCAAAATCCGAAACGATAGCCTCTTCGATATCTGCTGTAAATCCGATTGTGGTCTTTCTAAGTCTTTGTGCAATTATAGATTCAAGACCTTCAAATGCTCCGCCGCAGATAAATAGTATGTTTGAGGTATTTAAGAAAACAAGATTTTGTTCAGGATGTTTCCTTCCGCCTTTTGGCGGTACTCCTGCAACTGTTCCCTCAAGTATTTTCAGCAATGCCTGCTGAACTCCTTCACCGGATACATCCCTGGTTATGCTCCTTGATTCGCTTTTTCTTGCAATCTTATCAATTTCATCTATGTAAATTATACCTTTTTCTGCTTTTTCGACATTATAATCTGTCTTTTGCAGCAACTGTAATAAAACAGTTTCCACATCATCACCGACATATCCTGCTTCGGTTATTGTAGTTGCATCTGCAATTGCAAAAGGAACTCTTAATATCCTGGCAAGTGTGCGGGCAAGTAATGTTTTTCCTGTTCCTGTGGGACCAACTAAAAGAATATTACTTTTTTCTATTTCAACATCGCTTTGTTCGCCTTTGATATCATCGGAGAGGATTCTTTTATAATGATTATAGACAGCAACCGAGAGGGCTTTTTTGGAATACTCCTGCCCGATTACATATTTATCTAATTCTGACTTCATTTCCGATGGTTTTGGTAATTTACCGCCGTCATTGAAAATAGTATTTTCGAATCCTGTTTTCTTTTTCAGGATTTCCTGTGAATTATGGACACAAATATCACAAATATAAATCCTGTTTGGTCCTTCGATAAGACTCGATACTTCTTTAGCACTTCTACCGCAAAAAGAGCAGTAAATCTCATCACCGAATGAAATATTATCTTTAGCCATTTCTTATTTTACTTATTTTCTTTCTTTTTTGTTTCTTCTTCAGGTTTCAATTCGGCTGCACTTGTCATAATCTTGTCAATAATTCCATATTCGAGAGCCTCCTGAGCAGACATATAATAATCTCTTTCTGAATCCTGGTGAATCTGGTCAACTGATTTGCCGGTATGTTTAGCTGTAATTTCGTAAAGGGTTTCCCTGATACGCAGCATTTCCTTAGTATAGATTTCAATATCAGTCGCTTGTCCCTGTGTTCCGCCAATCGGTTGATGCATTAGAATTCTGGCATTAGGAAGAGCATAACGCTTTCCCTTTGCACCCGCACATAAAAGTACCTGTGCCATCGAAGCGCCCATACCCATGCATATCGTAACTATATCAGGTTTAACAAATTGCATCGTGTCATAAATAGCCAAACCTGAACTGACACTTCCACCTGGAGAATTAATATACAAATTGATTTCCTTATTTGGGTCCTCACTCGAAAGAAACAGTAGTTGAGCAATAACCAGGTTTGAAATGTGGTCATCAATCGCTGTTCCAATAAAAATTATTCTTTCCTTCAAAAGGCGGGAATATATGTCGTAAGAACGTTCGCCTCTGCTTGTCTGCTCTATCACTATCGGTATTAACTGGTCAACCATAATTTTATCCTTTTATCAAACAATAAATTTCATTGCTATAACGAATTGATTCTGATATTCTTTTATAAATCAATGTTTATGCTCGTGTTCGTGTTCGTGTTCGTGTTCATGATGATGATGCTCTTCGCCATCAGGATGATAATGCCCGTGCTCATCAAATTGAACTTCATTAGTAATTGCAAAATCAAGTATGAAATCCATCAATTTTTTATGCAAAATATTTTCAGTTATCGCCCTATTCTGCATAATTGCTCTCCTAACGGTATCAGGGTCACTTTTACTTCTTGCTGCTTCTGCTTCAACAAGATTATCTAAATCAAAATCTTCTACTTCAAGTTTTTCATTTTCTATTATTCTTTTTCTAATAATTTCCCACTTAACGGTTTTTTCTGCTACAGGAAGTAAACCCGGGACCATGCTGTCAATTGAAAGATTAGCAGCATCCGGCATATTAGAGTATCTTTTTTTAATATCTTCAGCCATGTTTTTAGCAACTTCACTGACAATTGATTCCGGAGCAGAAAGTGAATTCATTTCTACAATTTTGTTGACAATCTGGTCTTCCATCGCAGTGCGGCTCTTGTGATTCCACTCATCCTGCATCTGGAATTCCAATTCATCCTTTAATTCCTGGTATGTATTCATATTTCCGCTTGTATATTGTTTTACGAATTCATCGGTGAGTTCAATCGGAACTAATTTTTGAATTTCTGTAACTTCAACTTTATAAGTTTTATCCGGAGCAGAATTATCTGCTTCCTTCGGCTGGAAATTGAATGTATCACCAACTTTAGTGTTCAGCAGTGATGCTCTCAAATCAGGCATTACTGTCTCATTTGCAAGGTATACATGGGTGTCAATCGGTTTTTCACCTATGATTGGAACTAGTGACTGAGGATCAATTACAGTGAGTTTTATCCCGACTATATGATTTTCATCATTGACAAATTCATCAGGCTCCATCTTTCCGTTTGCTTTAGCTATTTCATTTAATCTTAACTGGAGTTCTTCTTCAGTTACTGTATGAATCGGTTCATCGATGGTTAGACCCCGGTAATCAGCTAATTCAAAATCAGGCAATACCTCATAAGATATTTTGAACACTACTCCTTCATCGGTTCTGTCGACATGAAATAAACTCGGCTGTCCAACGACCGGTAATTCTTTTTCCTTTATAATTTTTCTAAATTCATCATCACAAATTGTTTCGAGAGATTCTGCTTCGATTCTTTTTCCATAATATTGCTTTACTAAATTCATCGGCACTTTGCCTTTCCTGAATCCCTTCATATCTATGCTTTTTTGAGCTTCCTTATATGCATCTTCAAAGTGAGGTTTCAGTTCATCATTTGTTAGAGTTATTTCGATTTCACGTTTACATCCGTCAAGTTCTTTAATTGTATTTTCCAAAATCCTACCTGTTAAAATTAAATGAAAAAAATTACGATATGCCTTATGTGCGGACGGGGAGACTCGAACTCCCACGAGCTTCCTCACTAGATCCTAAGTCTAGCGCGTCTACCAATTCCGCCACGTCCGCATTATAAAGAATACAAAATTAAGAATTATCAATTACTAAAAAAAGTAGGACGTTTATAAACGGTTATAAGTGGGGAACTTAAAATAAATAAACACTCTAAACTATTTGATAAAATTCACTAAATCCGTTATAAAGTCTGATTCCATAATTAATTATGAATGACATAAATCAATTATGCTGTTTATTAATCCTGAGTAATTAAATTTGCAAAAATTAACAGGATAGGAATGAAGAAAAGAGTAATTATTATCGGTGCAGGCATCGCAGGAATTTCATCTGCAATTGAACTGGTACAAAACGATATTGAAGTTATTGTACTTGAAAGAAGAGCTTTTCCAGGTGGAAGAATGTATTCGATATGGGATAATGAATCCGGAGAGTATATAGATAATGGACAGCATTTGATGGCCGGTGCTTATGTCAACTTTTTCAGGATACTGAAAACTTTAGGTACATATAACCTTATTGAATTTCAGAAGTCATTAATTGTACCGTTTATTGATTTGGAAGGTAACAGTACAGTCCTCGATTCTAATGTTTTTCCGGGGAAAATGGGAATTTTATATGGCTTTATGAAATTTTCAGGAGTATGTTACAAATCCAAAATCAAGTCAATTTCATTGATAAGAAATATGTTAAATGATAAAATTGAAATTGAAGGAATGACTGTTGATTCGTTGTTGAGTTTAAATAAAATCCCAGGAGATATAATTGATAGATTTTGGAAACCGTTTTGTCTTGCAGTAATGAATTTAAAAATAAATGATGCATCCGCACAGATATTATCAAACGTTCTTAAGAAATTATTTCAAAGCAAAAATAATTCTTCTCTCGCATTCTCAAATGTTCCCCTATTGAAATTGATTTCACCAATAACCGATTGGTTATCAAATAAAAATAGTAATATTTACTATAATAGTACCGTAAAGCAGTTACAAATAGATGATAATCAAATTGCTGTAATTACTGATAAAAACGAAATAATCATTGCGGACGCAATTATTTCTGCATTGCCCTATTTTGCTTTTCAGAAAATATTACCTGAAAAATACCGTGAATATTTATTTTTCAAAACTTTGAATGAGTACAAAAATTCTTCAATTATTTCGATTTATTTATGGCTTGATAAAGAAATCAGTAATGCTAATTTTACAGGAATGCTTGGTACAAAGACTCAATGGATTTTTAACCGTAGATTGATTTGTCACGATGATGAAAAAAATGATAGAAAATATCCCGGACATATAACTTTAACGATAAGCGGTGCAAATGATATCATTGATGAAAATCCGGAGATGTTAGCCAAAGAATGTTTCAATGAAGTGAAAACAGCATTTAAATCAGATGCTAAATTATTATCATGGAAAGTCATCAAAGAAAAAAGGGCAACATTTATTTCAAATCCTCTAATGGACGCTCAAAGATTGAGTCAGCAAACACCAATTGCAAATTTATTCATAGCCGGAGACTGGACATCAACAGGATTACCTGCAACTCTGGAAGGTGCCGCTTATAGTGGTGTGCTTGCCGCTGAGTATGCTATGAATTATTTAAATGAAAAATAGATTGGAACGTCAATCCGATTAATTTCTGATACTAAATGAATAAAGGGGGAAATTATGGCAGGAGATATAATAATAAACGATTTTCAGGATTATAGTGAAGTATTTTCCGGCACTGAATGGAAAACACTTCAATTCTCTATTTTCTGGATGTTTAATGCTGTTGCTAAAGCTGACGGCAAAATAGACAAAAAGGAAATGGATGCCCTGCAGCATTTAATAAAGAATTCTTCAGCAATTATTAATCACCTTGCATGGACTGTGATTTCTTCAATTGAGAAGGAATTCGACATAATATTTGCGGAATTTGAAACAGATAAAAGAGAAGTAATCGATGGGATGCGGGAAGTCTCCGATTTATTAAATAAGAAAGTAAACCCCAAAACAGCAGTCGAATTTAAAAAGACTTTAATCGGTATTGGATTTTATATTGCAAATGCATCAGGAAAATGGATTGGTTCAAAAGTCTGTGCCGAAGAAGGTATTGCAATAAAATTAGCAGGGATGAACCTGAGATTATCTGCCGCTCAACTGGATGAAATCCCGACAATAGATGATATTTTCAGCAGTTTTGATGAGTTTTGATTAATCTTCTATTATCCTTTTCAAAATTACCAGACTACATGCTGTTTTACTCATTGGGGGAAAAGATTCTTGTGTTCCGTCTTTTTTTAAAATTGTAATTGTATTTTCGTCACCTCTGAAGCCGCTTTTGGGTTTATTAATAGTATTCACAACCATCATATCGCAGTTTTTAGCCTTCATTTTTTTCCAGCCATTTTCAATTTCATCAATACTTTCCAGTGCAAATCCCACAACAGTCTGGTCCTCACGTTTATCTGTTCCAAGTGTAGATAAAATATCGTTAGTAGATTGTAATTCAACTGTCAATTTCTCTCCAACAACAGTTTTTTTCAATTTTCCTTTATAGGGATTAATCGGAGTATAATCCGCTACAGCCGCCGCCATTATAGCAATGTCGCATTTATAAAATTCATTCATGATACTATCATACATTTCATCTGCAGATTCGACATCGATACGCTTTATTCCTTCAGGTGTTTGAATAGAGACGGGTCCTGACACAAGAATTACATCTGCTCCAAGTTCATGTGCTATTTTTGCCAATGCAAATCCCATTTTACCAGATGAAAAATTTGAAATAAAACGGACATCATCAATTTTTTCGATTGTAGGTCCTGCTGAAATAAGTATTGTTTTACCTTTAAGGAAATCAACTTTTGAAATACCGGAAAAATCCTGCTTCATTTTAGTTAATTCAAGCTCGGCATTCCATTTATCATTTTCGATTCGTTCATCAATTGATAAAAGAGGTTTTTCAACTGCATTTTCAATATCTTCGTCTGTAATTTTAGCATTTTGAGAAAAATCAAATTTTCCGGGCTTTTTTGTGTAACCCGGTATTCTTGCCTTCTTTTCTGATAAAACTATTTTAATGTAATCCATCAATACATTTAATTCGGGCAATCTTCCCGGTCCTGTGAAACCGCTTGAAAGGTCTCCTTCTTCGGGAGGTATTATTACTACACCTATCTCGTCAAGGAATTTCACATTCTTTTGGGTAGCAGGATTCAACCACATTGTTGAATCCATTGCCGGTGCAATTAAAAGGGGTATCTCATTAGGCAAAGCCGTAGCTACAGCAACAAGAGATGTATCACAAATTCCATTTGCAAGTTTACCAAGTGTTGTAGCACTGCATGGCGCTATTATCATCAAATTACATTCGTGTGATTTGTGAATGTGCCATGCTCCCCCGCTTTGTACAGACTCTGAAAACATTTCAACAATTACGGGATTCCTCGAGAGATTCTCCAAAGTCAATCTTGTTACAAATTTTTCTGCTGAAGGGGTAATTATCACATTAACATTGGCACCTTCCTTGACTAATTCCCTTACAAGCAACTGGCTTTTATAAGCTGCAATTGAACCTGTTATGCCAACTATAATATTTTTTCCTTTTAACATATTTTCCATTGTAAATACCTTAAATCAGACTTGTAAAATTATGAAATTTTATAATAGAATTCATAGATATTACTAATTGTTAAAATAATTTTCGATAATTTAGGACACACATAGTGTGTAATAATATTAAAATTACTTTTTTAAAGAATAATTAATGAGTCTTGTAGCAATTGTTGGCAGACCTAATGTTGGAAAATCCACCTTGTTCAATAGAATAGTTGGAAGTAAGGATGCTATTGTTGAAAATACTCCGGGAGTAACAAGGGACAGAATATATGGGGATTCTGACTGGAATGGTAAAAATTTCCATATTGTTGATACAGGAGGATTTGTCCCCGGTAGTGAAAATACAATCGAGAAAGCAATACGAGAGCAGGCTTTTATAGCAATTGAAGATTCAGATGCCATTATATTTATTTGCGACGGTAGAGATGGTATTACTCCTTATGATTTGGAAATTGCCAAAATATTAAGAAGTTCTAACAAGCCGATTACCTTAGTTATTAATAAATGTGATAATTCAATTCAGGATTCGAATGCATTTGAATTTCACAGGCTGGGATTGGGAGAGCCCTTTCCGGTATCGTCTGTCAATGGAAGAGGAACAGGTGATTTTCTTGATGAAGTAGTTTCCCATCTTAATGTTGATGATAGCGAAATAAACGATAAGAGATTGAAGATAGCTATTGTCGGTAGACCTAATGTTGGAAAATCAAGTATAGTTAATACATTACTTGGTAAGAACAGGTCAATTGTAACAGATATACCCGGAACTACCCGTGATGCTATAGACAGTGTGATGAAATACTATGGAGAAGAAATAGTTTTAATTGATACTGCCGGTTTGAGAAAAAAAAGCCAGATTAAAGAAAATATTGAATTATTCAGCACAATCAGAACTGTCAAGGCAATCGAAAGATGCGATGTTGCTGTTGTTATTCTCGATTCAACAAGAGGTTTGGAAGAACAGGACAAGAGAATTATCAACCAGGTAACTGATGAAAGAAAAGGAATACTAATAGCAGTAAATAAATGGGATTTGATGGAAAAAGATAATGCTACTGCTGATTATATCGTACATAATTTTCAGAATACAATGAAAACTCATGATTATATACCGTTAATTTTCATTTCAGCTTTAACAAAGCAAAGAGTTACAAAAATTATTGAACATGCAAAGAAAATTCAGCAGAGAAGATTAGTTCGTTACTCGACCTCAAAACTAAATAAAGTATTATTACCCGAGTTTGAGGCTACTCCGCCTCCCTCTGTACAAGGTAAAGATTTAAGATTGAATTATATCACACAGGTTCGATGCGAGCCACCGGTTTTCGCTATATTCGGCAATCATCCTCAGTTAATACCTGACTCCTATAAGCGATTTATTGAAAATACAATGAGGAAACATTTTGACTTCGAAGGCGCTCCTATTTCATTGATTTTCCGAAGAAAAAATAAAAAGTGGGAAGATATAATCGATGAAGATTAAATTAATGGAACTACACATTAGTAAGATTCTGAGAATAATCTAATACTGACTTTTAATAATTTAATCCACAATGTGGGATTAAATATCACGGATTTTATATACACTGATTCTTACATTCGGAGTCTCCACTGCAGCAGGTTTACCCTTCTTTTTTGCTCCGGAAAACGATTTATCTTCTTCGAAAATCGTATGTCCTGTTGGTATTGATAACTCGGCAAAATGATTTAATATTTCTTCGTATCTTGTTTTTGAAAACTCCGTGAGCATTTCCTGTGGTGATACTTTAACGGTTTTTGTTTTCGTTTTGCCTTTTTTATATACGAATTCAACTTTTTTGGTCGTACCTTTAAACCAGGAATCCCCCGATGATATTGTTAATTTCAGATTAATATTCGGATTCATTCCCATAAAATTTTTAATTTCAATCAATGTTTGATGTGCATTATCAATCAAGGTTTTACTGTTCGGTTCAAATGCTTTAAAAGCAAATATCTCAGAACCTGGTGTTACTCTTTTCACATAAATAATCTGTGTTATTTCAGAATAATTAGGATTGGATGGAATCTGGAAATATGCCGACGGTTCTATAACCAGGTATTCTTTCAATGCAAGATAATAATTCTCTCCCGAATTAAGAACTACCTGGAATGCTCCGTCTGTAGCTCCCGATTGGCTCTGGTTTTTTTTTCCTGATTCACTCGTAAACCTGAATGATGTGCCAACAGGTTGACCGGTTTGCTTGTCTATTATCTTACCCTGCAATAATACCACTGCACCTATCGGACTTGCATCTGCAATTTTTATATATATAATTGTGATAATTAATATCGCAATTGAAATTATCTTTATTTTATTGTTCATACCGTAACAAACCTGATGTAAAATTAAAATAAATGCTATAACGAAATGAAAAAAAATATATTGAAATTTTCCGGAATTACTATTCTTCTCTCAGGGCTTCTGTAATTATTATTGATGATGCTCTTTTAGCTGGATAAATTGCTGCAGTAACAGAAAGAAATAATGACAGAAATACAACCAGTATTACAT
This sequence comes from Ignavibacteriota bacterium, assembly GCA_016219595.1. Classification (GTDB taxonomy): domain Bacteria; phylum Bacteroidota; class Ignavibacteria; order Kapaibacteriales; family UBA2268; genus XYC2-FULL-35-21. Next base: position 32,241 of record JACRLY010000078.1, read on the forward strand.
CAGTTGCATGAATCGAAACCGGAATCGCATCAATAATAAACTTAGTTCTATCGAGTTTGAATAATCCATATTCGATTTGAGCATAACAAAATCCCAGACCGATAACTGTACCGATTGATGTACTTAACAAACCTATTATTAATCCTTCCGTCAAATATATTTTCCTTATTAGTGCTCCAGTTGCTCCTATGGCTTTCATCACTCCGATATCAGCACGCTTTTCAACTACAGTCATTGATAAGGATGCAAGCACATTAAATGCGGCAATAACGATAATCAAACTCAATATAATAAATGAAACATATCTTTCGAACTGCATGATATTATATAATTCTTTATGCAAGTCATACCATGTCAATATGGATGCATTTTCCCAGACGATTGCTTTTAGCACGTATTTTACATTGTCAATTTCCTCAAGGGATTTCAATTTTATATCAATGGTCAGGGCTGAACCGACTGGTGGTTCAAATAATTCAATACCAGCATTGTATGAAGTGAAAGCATAATACTCATCATATTCTTTAGCATTTGTCTGAAATATTCCGGTTACCTTTGCTCTCACCTGAACCGGCTGAGAAAATGTTCTTACCGAATATTCAATCATCCTAGGTGATACTAATGATATAGTATCCCCGGTCAGTACTTTTAACCTGTCAGCAAGACCTGAACCTATAACTATACCCGGTAATTCATCATGCTCACTAATATCAAATTTCCCGATAATCAACATATTGGATATTCCCGAAACAGAATTGATTTCATTTTCCTTCACCGCATTGAGCGTAATTACATTCAAACTTCTATTTTTTAGAGCAATCATTCTCCCCTGCAATCCGGAAGATGCGGAATAAATATCTTTGATACTTTTTATTTTGGATATTAATGAGTCAGAATTATTTAACCAGGCACCCTCTTTTGCAACAATTCTTATGTGAGGGTCGAAACCGATTAGTTGCTTTTCTGCAAATTCACGAAACCCGTTGAATATTGAAGTAACGCTTATAATGGCAGCGACTCCAACAACAATTCCTACAATTGAAATTGTTGAAACAACTGTGATAAAATGGAAGGAACGAACCGTGAAAATATATCTCACAGCAATTCGCAATGCTAATTTAAATGTGCCTTGTTCTTTCATTAATATTTAAAAAAAAGCAGAAAATTTCACCGATGCAATTTGAGAAAATTTGCAAGAGAAAACAAGTGCAGAATCAGGAAAAGAAATTCTACTTCTCCGGGATAAATAATGGAACAATTGCATCTGTAATTTCTTCGATGCACTCCATCACCTTTTCTTCCTTCTTGAAAATATCTTTTGCCTGGTACTTGGGATGAGGAAGTTTTGTCTTCATGTTGAAAGCATAGCCGTCAATCAGAAACCTGCCTCCGTTTATGTTAAAATTGCCTGTTACCACCCATTTCACATTCAATGTGTCTGCGGCTTTCCATATATCTGATTTGTATTGTGGATTGTTGGGGTCGAGATTAAGCTGAGCCAGTATACTCTCCACTGAATCATAAGGAACAATCCTGAAATATTTTTCTTCCGGGTCCCTGCTTAACATTGCTTTTGTCAGCGAATCCTGTAATTTATAGCACCAGATATTTAATTTAAGGTTGCCATCCTTATTCATAAAAGGAAAGACTGCTATTCGCACCTACGAAAAAGATGGAAAGGAAAACAATAAAACAATACTAACAATTAAAAAATATAACTTTTTCATTATTAACTCCCTTCAGAGTTATTTATAATCGGGATTATTATCTAATTCCTTCTTTATATCAATAAATGAATTCTTCAGTATATCACCCATTTTACCTGCATTTTCCAAGTCTTTTTCCTTAGCATAACCCATCAATTCAATTCCCTGGGCAGCAATGTTGTCTAGCCCGAACTGAAAACAAGAACCTTTAAGTGTATGTCCGAATCTGTATAAATCGTCCCAATTCTTACTTTCAATCAAAGCGCCGAATTGAGCATCGATGTCCGTAATCCATGTTTCCACAAATTCCGGTAATAACTCACGAATAAAAGGGTCATCTGGTAATTGCACAAGTTTTCCTATCAAATAATTTCAACAATTCATTTATGCCGGTAAACTCAGCGGCATATTCAAAAAAAATGGAAGAAAGCTGTAAGCCGAATTTTGTCTTGAATTAAATCGTGAAGATTTAATCCGGGGCAGTTATTAATCTTGAGCTAATGTCGCCATTAGCTTCCTGCAGCCTACCCGGAAACGGCAGAACAAGTCTGATTGAGCGAACAACTCTTTATCACAGGTTTACTGTGAACTGTTTCCTTATTTGGCTTTGCTCCATGCAGGGTTTACATAGCCGCACAGGTTGCCCTGAACGCTGGTGGGCTCTTACTCCTCCGTTTCACCATTGCCTCCATGACTTCCGGAAAACCGGAACGGATCGGCTGTATGCTTTCTGCTGTACTTTCCGTCAGCTTATCCCAAAGGATTTGCTGCCTTCGTGTTACGAAGTGCATCGTTCTGTGGAGTTCGGACTTTCCTCATCCCGTAAAACGGAACGCAACTGCCTGCTTTCCCCCAATAATATATATTAAAGAACAATCTATACATTATTCAAATTTAATAAAATTATAAATTTAATTTTATTTAATTATATGATAATCAATTATTTTCCGAATATATCTTCGTCGTTTATTATTATATCCTCGGGGTATAGAATTCTACCGCAATTCTCGCAGGTATAAATCATCTCGAGGCTGTTTCGGATTTCAACAATCTTTTGTGGAGGGATCGAACTGAAACATCCTGAACAACTGTTTCTTTTAACACGGACAGTAGCGTCAGGTGTATGGTCGCGAATCCTGTTGTATTCTTTGATAAATTCTTTACTGATTTTCTTGACAGTGTCTTTCCGCTTTTTTATCAAATGCTTAACGTCTTCGTCCTGGTCATTTGTGATTGAATTGAATTCTTCCTTAGCTTCTTTCAATTCAATATCAACTGTTTTAACTTCTTGTTTTTGCTCGTCAATTTTTGCAGTAAGATTTTCTTCCTTGATTCCTGTGGTTCTGAGTTCAGTAGACAGTTTTCCGTACTCATCTCTTATGTTCTCAATTTCTTTTGTAATGGCATCGAATTCTTTATTATTTCGGACAAGAAACTGCTGTTTTGACAGTTTATCTTCCTTTTCTTTTAAAGATTTCAATTTTACTTTTGCATTTGTTGCAAATTTTTTATTATCAGACAATATTTGTTCTGATTCCTCTAATCTTTTTACTGCTTCTTCGAGCCGCTTTTCAATATTCTTAAGTTTATCCGGTAGGTCCCCGAATTCTTCTTTCCTCTCGTCGAGTTCATTATCTATTTTAGATAGCAAAGCCAGTCTGTAAATCTGTGAATTCATTAATTCTGCACCATCATTTTGTTACTATTTATTAAATATTTTTTCTGTTTATTATATAATGCATCTCCACCGGGAAAATAATGTACTGGATTTGTATGTACTGAAGATACATTAAAATTCAAATCATTTTCATCACGAAAATACTTAGTAAGCAATCTTGAAATTCCGAGGGATACGAATTGTTCCATTTCATAATGTCCGGGGTCGATCAATATGAGTTTGTCCATGACTTTATGGAAATTATGATATGAAATATCTGCAGTAATAAATGCATCGACTCCTTTATTCATGACATCATCGATAAATCCGGAACCGCTTCCCCCTACAACAGCAATTTTTTTAATTTTCTTATTTTTTTTGAAACCTGAATGTTTAATTGGTGAATTACAGAGATTGTGGATTTTTTTCAAAAGCAGATTTATGCTTACCGGTCGGGGTACAGAAGCAATCACTCCAATCCCCCTTTCATTATATATATTGCTTTTGATGAGAAACTCCTCAAATTTGAATCCGAGTTTATCGGCAAAAATTTTTGAGGTGCCTTCTTTGAAAGCATCAAATGTGGTGTGCACTGAGATTAAGGCAATTGAATTTTTAATCAATTCTGTTGTTAATTCACCTACCCTCTCATTTTCGAGGATATTTGACAAAGGATTATAAATTAAAGGGTGGAAACTGATTATGCAATCACATTTTAACTTAACTGCTTCCCTGATTACATTTTTATCGACTTCCATTGTTATTAAAATATTAGAAACATTATCCCTTCCCGACTGAATTTGTAAACCAAGCCTGTCGTCTTCAATCCCTGAATCCTGTGGTAAAATTTTATTGATTTTATTAAGTAAGCCTTCAAGCCTCATTAAACTTCTCTTTTTAAAATTTTTATGGTTTTTATCTAACCATCAGATAATTTGCTTCCGATTTATATTCAAAATTACGAAATAAATTTGTAATACAATTTTTCATTGTGCAAATTCGTTATCTTTATTAACGTTTTAATATTTATTAGATTTTGTAAATTTCGAATGAATAAAAAAACTCTGTGAGAAATTATGTATTTATTATTGCACATGATATTATCAATTTAAGTGTTAAAAGTTCATTATAAAAAAAATAATAAAATGACAAAATATTATTTAAAAATTTTATCTTTCAGCTATTTAATTGTTTCTTTGATTTTTATTACCCCGGAAATTACCTTTGGACAAGTCAAGGGTGAAACACAAAATCAGTTTAATCCTGATACTGTTTTTATATTTGAATCCGCCAGACCATTAATAAATACATCTTCAAAACCAAATGTATTAAACCGGGCATGGGGTTTCGATCTGATTTTTTCAAATAACGGATTTGGTATTGGTGCCTTTTATCAATATAATTTGGCAAAAGATTTATTCTCATTTGCCAGCTTATATATTTCCGGAGCCAGGAACACAGATGAAATCGAATATTATGACAACTACACTGGTCAGTCATTTATTCCTAATAAAATAAACCGCTTATATATGGTCCCGTTTACATTAGGTGTCCAGCAGTATCTTTTTACCGATGTAATATCCGAATCTATGAAATTGTTTGCACAAGCCGGACTCGGTCCAACATATATCCTTTCAACTCCTTATGAAAAAGAATTTTTTACTGCATTCGGCTATTCACAATCATATTTTCGTTTCGGTACTTTTGCCGGATTAGGAGTCGATGTTGGAACAGGAACAACCTTAATGACTATAAATGCCCGATATTACTATATTCCATTCGGAGGAACCGGTCTTGAAAGTATAATTGATTCTCCTATCAAAGATTTCGGAGGTCTATTTCTTTCGCTCAGTTTTGGTGCCAGGTTCTGAGACAATTATTGAAAAGCTGAAATCCCTGTTATATCTTCTCCAAGTATCAAAGTATGAATATCATCAGTGCCTTCGTATGTCTTGACAGATTCAAGATTGGCAGCATGTCTCATAATGCAGTATTCCCCTAAAATTCCGTTAGCACCGTGAATTTCCCTGGCAATTCTGCATGAAGTAAGAGCCATGTCAACATTATTTCTTTTGGCTAACGAAGTTTGCTGGAATCTGTCCTTTCCTTCATCTTTCAGCCTGCCAAGCCTGTATGAAACAAGCTGTGCTTTTGTGATTTCATTTAGCATCCACACAAGTTTTTCCTGTACAAGCTGGAATGATGCTATTGGTTTGTCGAATTGAATCCTCGACTTGGCATATTGGACAGAAGAATCATAAACTGCCATTGCAGCACCGATTGCACCCCATGCAATACCATATCTTGCTTGTGTCAGACAACTCAAAGGTCCTTTCAATCCCTTTACATTTATTAAATTATCTGCCGGAATTTCACAATCTTCAAAGATTAATTCAGAGGTGACTGAAGCCCTTAGTGAAAGTTTTCCCTTCATTTCAGAGGCAGAGAATCCTTTTGTACCCTTTTCTACAAGAAATCCGTGAATTATACCATCAAGTTTAGCCCATACGACAGCAACATCAGCTATTGTACCATTAGTAATCCACATCTTAGCACCATTCAGAAGATAACCGCCGTCAATTTTTTTTGCATTTGTAAGCATACCCGAAGGATTTGAACCATAATCCGGTTCTGTCAAACCAAAACATCCTATAGCTTCACCACTTGCAAGTTTGGGAAGCCATTTTTTCTTTTGTTCTTCCGAACAATAAGTATAAATTGGATACATGACGAGTGAATTCTGAACTGAAGCGAATGAACGAATGGCAGAATCTCCTCTTTCGAGTTCCATCATTGCCAATCCGTAACTTGTATAATTTGCTCCCGCACCTCCATATTCCGGTGGTAGCGTAATTCCCAGCAAACCAAGTTCGGACATTTGGGGTATTAAATCAATTGGAAAAGTTCCATTTAAATAATGGTCCCCGATTATCGGGATAACTTCATTTTCGACAAATTCCCTGACTGAATACATTATCAGCCTTTCTTCGTCTGAAAATAATTCCTCTATATTAAAATAATCAACTGCATTGTATGACATAAAAAACCTATAAAAATGAATTTAATTAACAATTGAATTTCGGCAAAAATAATTTATAAATACGATAAACTCATATTTTTCTTTTTGTTATGAATAAATTTCTTTGTAAATTTGAAGTCAACTAATGGGCTGTATGCCCATTTTTTGTTTTCTACTTTAAATTGAAAAAGAATTTGTAAAAGTTATTTTAAGTATTGCAATGGCTCAACGCAAAGCTAAATTCAAAGCTGATAAAAAGTTGATTATCGATGCTTTTGCCGAAATGGCAAAAGAAAAAAATATTGACAGGGATTTACTCCAGGGTATTGTCGAAGAGACTTTATCGATGCTTGTAAAAAAGAAATACAGCCCTGAAGCCAATTTTGAAATTATTGTTAATATGGACAAAGGCGATATAGAAATATATCTGATGAGAACTATTGTAGAGGAAGTTGAAAATTCTTCACTTGAGATATCCCTCGAAGAAGCAAATGACCGCGGCGAAGAAAAATATGAAGTAGGAGAAGAATTTATCGAAGAAATCACTCTCGATAATATAAACATGAGCTTCGGAAGAAGATTAATTTCATTGGCTTCTCAGAATTTGAATCAAAAAATACGGGAAGTTGAAAAGGATAATATCTATAATGAATACAACACCAAAGTCGGTGAAATAATTATAGGGGAATTATATCAAATCAGGAGAAACAGCATACTTGTTTTGCATAATAAAGTTGAAACAATTTTACCCAGGGAAGAACAAATTCCAAACGAACCCTATAGATTCAAAAAGAATCAAACAATAAAAGCAATTGTAAAAGAAGTTCGCAGAAGCGGGATTTCCGGTTTGCCTGAAATAATATTATCCCGTTCATCAGATGAATTTCTTGCAAGATTATTTGAAATTGAAATACCCGAAATATATGATGGGATTATTCAGATTAAATCCATTGCCAGGGACCCGGGAGAAAGGTCGAAAGTCGCTGTTGTATCATTCGATGACAGGGTTGACCCGGTTGGAGCTTGTGTTGGGATGAAAGGAATTAGAATTCATTCTATAGTCCGCGAACTGAATAATGAAAATATTGACCTTATTGAATACTCAGACGATGATGCTGAATTCATTTCAAAAGCACTCTTACCTGCTAAAGTCAAAGAAGTTAATGTTCAACCCGAAATCCGCAGTGCAACTGTTGTTGTACCCGATGACCAGGTTTCACTTGCTATTGGAAAAAACGGTCAAAACGTCAGGTTAGCTTCTAAACTGACTGGTTACTCCATCACCTTGATAAATGAAACAGGTGAGGATATAGACCTGTCAGAATTTGAAGAAGAGATTGGCTCGGATTTATACAAAAAACTTATCGATAATGGTATAGAAACTGCAAGAGGTTTTCTCGAAACTGAACCTGTTGAATTATTAAAAATCAAGGGTATGACAAAAAAGGTATTACTTGAGATTCGTTCAATACTCTTAGGGGAATTTGATGAACCTGAAACAGATGAAATGATTGAAAAAATAAAAAATATAAAAGCAAAATCATCAAGGACGAAAAAGGAAAAATCAAAAGAGGAAATTGCTGAACCTGAAGAAATTCAGGAAGAAACAGGGGAATCTTTATAATATCACTATATCAAATTTAAAAAACCGAAATATATTCAAAGGGAATTATGGCAGGTGGTAAAGGTATAAAACTATTCAGGATTGCAACCGAAATTAATATCGGAAAAGACGCAATCGTAGAATTTTTACAATCAAAGGGATTTGAAGTTGAAAACAAGCCAACTGCCACTCTGACTGAAGAAATGGTTGAACTTGTTCATGATAAGTTCAAAAAAGAAATGATTGTTGCCGAAAAACAACGTGAAAAAATTGAAAAGCATAAACAAATTCGGAAGACCTCAACCGAAGCAGGGGGAAAACCTTCTGAATCATCTGCAAAATTAAAAGAATCCGGAAAGTCTGTTTCAAAAGAAAAAACAGTTGAAACTCCTTCAAAACCTATTGAAGTAAAAACTGAAACTGAAAAAGTAAAAGCCAAAATCGAAAAGCCACCGGAATCTGAGAAAATCAGTATTCCCGAAACGAAAAAATTGCATATATTGGATAAAATTGACTTGGATGCCATCAGCTCAAAGGATAAGAAAAAACCTTCGAAGAAAAAATCTGAAAAAGAACAAGAAGAACTAATCCAACATCCCATTAAAGCTGAAAAACCGGAAGATAAACAGCAAAAACCTACTTTAAAAGAGAAAAAAGAGGAAATTCATGCTGATAAAGAAAAAATTGAGGAAATAGGAAAACCTGAAACTCAACAAATAGTTTCGGAAGTAGAAGAAGAATCTGTTAAAATAGATGCAGAACTTGTAATAGGAAAAGAAATTACTGAAGAAATTCCTTCTGAAGACAGACCAAAAGGCAAGAAAAAACGCAGGAAGAAAAAAATAGCGCAGGTTCAGATAGAACCGGGAGTTGCACCAAAATTGAGGGGTTTAACCATTGTCGGTAAAATTGAACTTAATAAGGAACAGCTTGAAGAAATTAAAGATAGAAAAGTAAAAAAAGGAAGAAGATTTGATGAAGATGAAGAAGAAGCTGATATACTGGCAAAAGGTAAATTCCTTAAATCTAAAAAGAAGATAAAGGGTAAATTAAAAGAGCGTGTTGTTGAAAAAGCAAGAGTACCCGATAAGAAAAAGAAAAGAAGAATATCAGTACGCGATTTAATCACTGATGACGATATTGACAAAGCTATTAAACAGACTTTGGCGGGAATGGAAGAATCATCTTCTGTTAGTCAACGTTCCCGAATGAGACGTAAAAGAAGTGCAGAACGCGAGGCTGAACAATTAAGATTAAGTGAGGAAAAAGAGCAGGAAGGGAAAAAAATCCAGCTTAGTGAATTCGTAACTACGAATGACCTAGCTAATCTGATGGGTGTTAATCCAAGTGAAATCATAATGAAATGTATGGAGTTGGGTTTAATGGTCAGCATTAACCAAAGACTCGACAAAGATACAATAACCGTGATTGCCGATGATTATGATTACACTGTGGAATTCCTCGATGAAAAAGCAGTACAAATTTTGCAGGATTTCGAAGAAGACGATAATGAAGAAGACTTATCACCGCGTTCACCTATTGTAACTGTTATGGGTCATGTCGACCATGGTAAAACATCATTACTTGATTTCATTAGAAATTCAAACGTAGTGGCAGGTGAAGCCGGAGGCATTACTCAGCATATCGGTGCATACCGTGTTGCAATGCATGACGGAAAATATATAACCTTTCTCGATACACCCGGTCATGAGGCATTTACTGCAATGAGGGCACGTGGAGCGCAGGTAACTGATATCGTAGTACTTGTGATTGCAGCCGATGACAGTGTTATGCCCCAGACCATTGAAGCAATAAGCCACGCACAGGCGGCAAATGTAAAAATTGTAGTAGCGATAAATAAAATTGACAAGCCTGATTCAAATCCTGAAAGAATTAAACAACAGCTAACAGACTACAATATATTAGTTGAAGAATGGGGTGGCAATCATCAATGTGTTGAAATTTCTGCCAAGACAGGAAAAAATGTTGAACTGTTATTAGAAAAGATTTTATTAGAAGCTGAACTTCTTGAATTAAAAGCAAATTATAACAGGAAAGCCCGGTGTGCAATTATTGAAGCTAATATGGACAGAGGATTCGGTACTGTCGCTACCATTGTAGTCCAAAAAGGAAAATTAAGTATTGGCGATGCTTTTGTTGCAGGTGTTAGTTCAGGTAGAGTTAGAGCTATGTTCGATGAACGCAGCCGCAAGGTTGAAGTAGCGGAGCCTTCTATGCCTGTCCGGGTTATAGGATTCGACGGACTTCCTGAAGCAGGTGATATTTTGGCTGCTGTTGATACCGATGTTGAAGCAAGAGCAATTGCCAATGACAGGCAGCAGCTCAAAAGAGAGCAGTCATTAAGACAAGTTCATCATGTAACACTCGATGAAATTTCTAAGGAAATCAAACTTGGCGGAATAAAAGATTTACATTTGATTATTAAAGGTGATGTTGGCGGTTCAGTTGAAGCTTTGAGTGATTCTCTATTGAGATTATCCCATGAAGAAGTCAGAATCAGTATCTTACACAAAGGCGTAGGCTCAATAACAGAATCTGATGTCATGCTTGCCGTTGCATCAAACGCAGTAATTATCGGTTTCCAGGTTTCACCTACTGCAAAAGCAAGAAAATTAGCTGAAAAGGAAGGAATTGATATAAGACTTTACAGCATTATTTACGACGCAATCGACGAAGTTAAGCTTGCACTTGAAGGTATGCTAACTCCTGAACTAAGAGAAGAAATAAATGCATCAGTTGAAATTAGAAAAGTATTTAAAATCAGTAAACTGGGACAGATTGCAGGGTGCTATGTATTAGAAGGGAAAATCACCAGGAATGACAGGGTGAGGCTTTTGAGAGATGGACTACCTGTTTACAATGGTACAATTCATTCTTTAAAGAGAAATAAAGATGATGTAAAAGAAGTGGAATCAGGTTATGAGTGCGGAATTATACTCGATGGATTCCAGAACTTCGAAGAAGGAGACACAATCCAGGCATACAAACTTTTAGAAATTAAGAGAACATTATAAATTTAATTATTGTAAATATATTATTAGAATTGAGAACTTATTTTTATGTCCGTAAGAGCAGAAAAAGTAGGAAGTGTAATTAAAAGAGCTATAGCAGAACCTGTGGCAAGACTGGCTGCAGAACATTCCGCAGGATTCGTTTCGGTTACTTCAGTCAAATTAACTTCTGATTTGCAAATAGCAAAAGTATATATAAATGTTTTCGGCGGCAAACTTACCCCTGCACAATTTTTACCCATAATTGATGATAAAAGGGGGATGCTCAGAAAACTTATCGGTACAAAAGTTAGACTGAGATTTACTCCTGAACTTAGGTTTTATATAGATGATACTTTTGAACAGATGCAGCATATTCAGTCATTGCTTGATTCAGTCCAGCATGATTCCAAAGAAACAAAAGTGAATCTTGATGACTATAAAATGGAATTGAAAAATTTATAGATTTGAAGTTTGATTAATCGAGCCCTGATATTTTCATGGTTTATTAATCTGATACTTCCACATAATAGAATTATCTGTATATGTTTTTTCTTACCCGAAAATCTTCCGATAAAGCTGAGGAATGGCTTTCAGAAGCTGAAACTACAGGATTGTCTGTCCTGATTGATAAAGAAAAGGAATGGACTTCATTTGATGTAATCGCTAAACTAAGACGAATCACAGGAATAAGGAAAATCGGGCATACAGGCACCCTCGACCCTTTAGCCACAGGATTGCTTATCGTTTGCATTGGGAAAGCTACTAAATCAATTGAGAATTTCAAAAATGATTTTAAAACTTATGAAGCTACTATAAAAATAGGAGTAACAACGAAATCATTCGATAAAGAATCGGAAGAAATTGAATGGAAAAGTGAGAATACGGAAAATGTTAGTTTGGTGTCCCATATAAGTATTGAAAATTTGAATGAGGAATTAATAAGGGATGTAATAAATTCATTCATGGGTATTTCTGAACAAGAGCCTCCACTATTCTCAGCAAAAAAAATTAATGGAGTCCCGGCTTATAAACTTGCAAGAAAAAATAAAGACTTCAGACTAAAGTCCAATAGAATAGAAATTAGTGAAATTCAAATAAAAAGGATTGAAATTCCGTTTATAACCTTCAAAATTGTGTGTTCTGCAGGAACATACATTAGAGCATTGGCAAGAGATATTGGAATTAAACTTAATTGCGGTGCTTATTTGTACGAATTGAGACGTACTGATATAGGTGATTTCAGTGTAGAAAATGCATTTACTATTAATGAAATTAATGAATTAATTAATATAATCAGAGCAAAAAAAGAAATTATAACAGAGAAGTGATGATAAAAGTTTACAAAAAAATTGAAGAATTACAATTTAACGGTGGAACCGTTTTAACAGTCGGAACATTTGACGGGGTACACAAAGGACATCAGATTATTCTTAAACGATTATTAGAAATCGGCAATGAATCTAATTTGATTCCGATAGTGCTGACTATAGATCCTCATCCTCAAATTGTTTTAAAAAAGGAAGACCGGACTCCCGTTAAATTACTGACAACAATTGAAGAAAGGATAATAATATTTGAAAAATTCGGAATAGAAAATCTTTTCATAATACCGTTTACTTATGAATTTTCTCAAACCCCGCCTGAGATTTTCATAAAAGATTTCCTCGTTGAAAAATTTCGAATGAATAAAATACTTATCGGTCATGACCACATGTTCGGCAAAAACAGGGAAGGAAATCAGGATTTATTAAATCAGTTAAGTATTTCACTCAAGTTCGGTCTGGAGAAAATCGATGCCTTTGTTGAAAATGATACTACAATATCAAGCACTAAAATCAGGAACGCATTGATGAATAAAGAACTGGATTCAGCAAATAATATGCTGGGTTACAATTATCTGATGACAGGTGTTGTCGATAAAGGCGAAGGAAGAGGAAGGACAATTGGATTTCCTACAGCAAATTTTCGAATTGATAATAATAACAAACAATATCCGGGAATCGGAGTTTATTTCGTTTCATCAGAAATTGAAGGTAAAACTTATTATGGTATGGCAAACATGGGAACAAGACCAACCTTTAAAAATAATAACAGGATTTTCTTAGAAGTATATTATTTTGATTTGAATAAAGATTTGTATGATGAGACTTTATCCGTTTCATTTTTAAAATTTATTCGCGATGAAAAGAAGTTCACAACAGTAGGTGAATTAATAAATCAAATTAAAAATGATGAGTTATATTGCCGGGAATTGATAAAAGATTTTAAAAATTGAACAATTATTCGTAATTTTGAAATCTTGAAAAATTGGAGTTAATAAATGATAACAAAAGAACATAAGTCAGAATTAATAAACAAGTTCGGTGTCAAAACCGCTGATACGGGAAGGTCAGAAGTACAGGTTGCCCTCCTGACAGCCAGAATAAACGACCTTACTCATCATCTTGATGGTCATAAAAAGGACAATTCAAGCCGCAGGGGTTTAATAAAACTTGTTAGTAAAAGAAGAAAATTATTGGATTATTTAGCAAAAAAAGATATTAACAGGTACAGGGACGTTCTGAAATCATTAGCACTGAGAAAATAAATTAGGGCGGAATATTAATTCCGCCTTATGTGTTCATGAACCACCTGCTGATTAAATCTCATCGGATTTGCTTATCATTTAGATTTTTAATTAATTAATATATAGAAGTAGATTATGTCAAAAGAAGTAGCAAGTATAGAATTTGCAGGAAAAACCTATTCTTTAGAAACCGGTAAAATGGCTAAGTTTGCCAACGGTTCTGTTATGGTAAGATGTGGCGATACTATGGTATTGGTTACAGTTGTTGCCGAAGTTGAGGCTAATCCCGATATGGATTACATGCCCTTACAAGTAGAATACAGGGAGAAAGCATCTGCTGCAGGGAAATTCCCCGGTGGTTTTCTCAAAAGAGAAACAAGGCCCAGTGACCACGAAGTCCTTTGTTCAAGGTTGATTGACCGTCCAATAAGACCAATGTTTCCAAAAACCTGGAGATTTGAAACCCAGATAATTGCTAATGTAGTTTCATTTGACAACGAAGTAGACCCGGATACATTAGGGGCAGTCGGAGCATCTGCTGCTCTTATGATTTCAGATATACCATTCAATGGTCCTGTTTCTGAAGTTAGAGTCGGGAAAGTTGAAGGCGAGTTAATCATTAATCCTTCATTTAATCAACTCGAACATTCTGATATTGATATGACTATAGCCGGAACTGATACATCGATTGTGATGGTTGAAGGTGAATGTCATGAAATTTCAGAAGAAGATTTTCTGAAAACTCTCGAATTTGCTCATGAAAATATCAGGCAATTGAATAATCTTCAGAGACAACTTGCTTCAAAGATTAATATGACAAAAAGAGAATTCGTCGATAAAGAAATACCTGAAGAAATAATTAAGACAGTTAAAGATTCCGTATTAGATGAACTTGTTAAATATGTTCACACCATCACCACAAAAAATGAAAGAAGCGAGTGGCGCAAAAAACTAAAAGAAACCTCCATAGAAAAGCTTACACAAAGTTTTGCAGAAAATGAATTATATAAAGATATTGATTTAAGTGTATACGCAGAGGAAGTTCTTTCCAAACTTGAAAAACAGGAAATGAGAAAAATGATTCTTGACGAAGGAAAACGTCTTGACGGAAGAACAACAACCGACATACGTCCAATCTCCTGTGAAATTGGAATTCTTCCAAGAGTGCATGGTTCATCTCTTTTCACAAGAGGGGAAACACAAAGTCTCGGAATGGTTACTCTCGGTACAAAAAAAGATGAACAGATGATTGACGGGTTATTACCGACATATACAAACAGATTTATATTGCATTATAATTTCCCTCCGTATTGTACAGGTGAAACCGGTAGAATGGGGACCGGCAGAAGGGAAATAGGACACGGTCATTTGGCTGAAAGAGCTTTGAAGATTATGCTGCCTCCAGCAGAAGAATTTCCTTATGCAATCAGGGTAATATCTGAAATCCTGGAATCAAACGGTTCAAGCTCGATGGCAACTGTATGTTCAGGAAGCCTTTCATTATTCGATGCCGGTGTGCCAATGAAAAAAGCTGTAGCAGGAATTGCTATGGGATTAATTAAAGAAGGAGAAAAAATTGCAATTTTAAGCGATATTCTTGGGGATGAAGATTTCCTCGGAGATATGGATTTCAAGGTTACCGGAACATCCGATGGAATAACTGCTTGCCAAATGGATATCAAAATCGAAGGATTGCCACTCGAAATTATGTCGCGTGCACTCAACCAGGCAAAACAAGGAAGACTGCACATTCTTTCAAAAATGAATGAATTAATTTCCGAACCAAGGGCTGAATTATCTCCTTATGCACCGAGATTTACTACAATTCAAATACCTACTGATACAATTGGTGCCGTCATTGGTACTGGAGGAGAAACAATCAGGAATATTGTTAAGGAAACAGGTGCAGAAATAAATATCGAAGATGACGGTACAGTCACAATAGCAGCCACTTCAGGCGAATCGAGCGATAGTGCTAGAAAAATGATTGAAAGTATAATTAAGAAGCCGGAAGAGGGTGAAACCTATAATGGCACAGTCATGGAAATTCGCGAAGGAATGGGTGCTTTCATTGAATTTATTCCAAAGAAACAAGGTTTATTACATATATCACAAATAGCACACGAAAGAACAGTTAATATTGCTGATGTTTTAAAAGTCGGCGATAAAATAGAGGTAAAATTACTTGAAATTACGCCTGAAGGTAAATTCCGCCTCAGCCGTAAAGCTTTACTTCCAAGACCCGAAGGAATGCCCGAAGAAGAAGATGATTACAGACGCCGTGAGCCTTCGCGAGGAAGACGTCCCGACGGAAATAGGCGTGACGACCGCCACGGTGACGACAGGAGAGGTCCAAGAAGAAGATAAAGTTCTTAATGATTTTTTAACTTCATTCAATTAATTTAAGAAATTTTATTTCTTTACTGATATTGTATAGATATTTATCCGACCTTGCTCTTTCTCTATATTGTGGAGCTAATTCAAGTGCTTTTTTAAGAGAGTTTATTGCTTTTATTTTGTTTTTTTGAATCGAATATATACATGCCATGACATAATATGCACCTGCATCATCAGGCTTGATTTCAAGTGCTTTTTCAAAACATTTGAGTGATTCATCATATTTGTCGCTTTTGAAATATCCAATTGCATAATTATACCACGCACTTTTGTTCAGGGGATTAAGTTGCGTCGCTTTCTTATAATTATTCATTGCCAAATCATTTTTTCCTAATGCAAGATACAAAGTCCCGAGATTATTCCATGCATTATCATTTGAAGGATTGATTGCAATTGCCCTTTGGTATGATTCCATAGATTCATTACTCTTCCTCATACCCATGTAAGTATTACCGAGATTATACCATGTCTTGTCATTGTTCGGATTAATTACTTTTGCTTTATTGAAACAGAAAATTGCAGAATCCATATTATTTTTCCCGGTCATTGCTATGCCTTTATTATTCCAATAATCTTCATCGTTAGGATTCAGGGAAATTGCTTTATTCAATGCAACAACTGCATCGTCATACCTATGCAAATTTGATAAAAGATTTCCCATATTCCCCCATGCCTGTTCATACCCGGGATTATATTCAACTGCTTTATAATAACAAGCAAGGGCATCATCAAATTTGTTTAATATTGTCAATAACAAGCCTTTATTATAATATGCAAATACAAATTTTGGATTTATTGAAAGTGCTTTCTCATATGAATTCAAACCTTCATTATAATTCCCCATAGTAGAATACTCTATTCCTAAATTTACCCATCCACTGTCATAATCAGGATAAATTCTGACAGATTCTTTATAAGATTGAATTGCCTCTTCATGTTTTCCAAGAGAAGATAATACTAATCCCCTGCTATAATAAGCTTTGTAGTAATTCTGATTTCTATTAATTGCTTCATCATAAGACTTTACTGCCTCTTCTTTTCTGCCTAATAAAAATTCCATATAACCTATATTATACCAGTTCATAGCAAGTTTAGGATTTATTGATGCGGCTTTTTTGAATGCATCTAATGCTTCTTCGTTTCTTTTCAAACTTGCCAATATAATCCCTTTCTGATTCCAGGATTCCATATTACCCGGTTCCTTTTGTATTGCTTCATTAATTTTATTCAGTAATTCGATTTTTTCTTCTTGTGTTTTAGGAACGGAAAATGCAGTATCAAGATTATATGTTTCCTTTTGGCAAGAAGATATTAAACCTAAGGTAAACAGGATTGATAAAATAATTATAATTGATTTCATATTAACTCCTAAGCTTCATTTTAATTCTCTCAATTGTTTTTTCATCGTTTAACTCTTTCAAAGCATCCTTTGTAATCCATTTTGCCGGTTTGGAATCCGGTTATTTTGAAATGATTATATTACAAATTTCTACAGCTTGTTTATTCAAATCTAAATTTCTTTTCCCGATTTGTCTTAATGCCCAATTAACAGCTTTTTTAACATAGTTCCTTTCATCATTTGATGAATTAATTATCAATGGGAAAAATTGTATAAATTGTTCATTTTTAGAATTTTTATCATGAAATGCAAGCGATGCCATCAATGCAAAACCAGCCCTTTTTTCAAATTCCGGTTTTCTCTTGCTCCATTTCACAGCTTTGTTAAATGCAAAATCTGTTTTATCTATCAAATTCATCATTAACTGGTCGCAAACATCCCATGAGTCAAGGTCTTTAATCCAGTTTTCAATTTGTTTGATACTTACTTCTTTAGGATTATCAATTAGTGCTGCTAATATCCTTGCTTCATGAATACCACTGTCCCATAATTCTAATGCAAGTTCATGATTTTTGCCGATTTCTTTAGCTATTTTTCTGAGTGTTGTTACAGATATGCCAAGAGTCCCATTTGAATTAATTCCAAACCGAGCCATTCCCTCTATATTTTTAGGATTTCTTAATAATTTGAGTTTCTTAATTATTTCCTGATAATTCATAATTTTGAAAAATTGTTTAGAATATTTTTTCTAATTTAATTATGAAACTTTTCAAAATGAAAACTCGTAATTAAAATTTATAATTGATTTATGGTGGATTATGCCGAATCTCGAAAAAAATCCTAACTTTTTCAGACTATTGATAATTTCAATAGCTTCTTTTCTTATCATTATTTCTACTTTAAGTTTTATTCGTTCCGTTACCTCAACTACAGACGAGAATCAATGGATAACACTTCCTGCTATTTTATATATTACAAATGAACTACAGTCTGAAGTATCAGACACTAATAGCAATGATAACACAAAATTTACAAATGTAAAAATTGGACATTTACTGAGAGATATAAACGGGATAAAAATCAGCGATACTGTTCAATTACGTAAGGCTTTGGGGTCTTTTAAAGATAATGATTTACTAACTCTTGGAATTATTAATAATATACTTCCGATTAAATATTATCAAGTGAAAGTTACAAAAAGTAAATTACCTCAAAAATTTATTTACCAACTTCCCTCAAATGTGTTGATTGTAAGTGTATTTAAAGATGGTGGTTCCTATCGTGCAGGTTTGAAAGAAGGTGATTTCATATTATCAATAAATAGTATTACATTTAAGGATGGATTTGACGCTGATAAATATCTTAGATTAAATAATAGTGAAGATGTTCTTCATTATAAAGTGTTACGGAATAATCAAATAATTGAATGTGATGTTGAACTTGCAAAAATTGGCGTATCATTCAGCTACCTGTTGATTCTATTCGTTAGTTTTATCTATTATGCATTCGGATTATTCATCGGAGTGAAAAAACCAGGGATTCAGGCTGCAAGGCTAATAAGTATTTCATTTATTCTTATGGGATTTTTGATTTATAACGGTATAGAAGGAAGATATTTTTTAGATTATGATATACTTACAGTCTTACAATTTTTAACACTATCAGTTTGTGCTGCTATCGGTTTACCCCTGATAATTAAGCATCTTCTTTATTTCCCGAAAGAACTTACAGACTTGATTAGGAAACAATGGATCTGGATTATTCCATTTATTATAGGTGGAATTTATTTCATTTCATCAAATATATTTTATATTTTCTTTTTGAATATCAGTAATACTTCCCAATATTCAAAGTTTTTCCTAATCTATGCTCTAACAATGATTTTATTTGGAGTAGTAATAAGCATTATCTTCAGGAAATATACAACAAAAGAATCAAAAAAAATAAGCCGCTTCATTCGTTATACTTTCTTTTTCATGCTGGTCTGTTTTGTTTATTCTGCTTTTTTCGAAAGAATTTATACTTTGATTTTTGAAACCCAATACCTTAGAATGGCACTGTTCCCTGAGATTTTACCGATTGCATTCCTTTTAATTCCTTTAGCATATATTTATACTATCGGCAAGTATTCTTTACTTGATATGACAATTCGGGTACCAAAAAACATACAGTACATGTTATTATCTTCACTTTGGAAATTAGTGTTTTTTTGTATAATTCTTTTGGGAATCTGGGGACTGTCAAACTGGAAATTTAATTTTCCGAACATTAAGCTGACCGGAACTTCTCTAACTGTTTTAAATTCTCCTTTGAGTCCCGAATTGCAGGATGTTTACAGTAAGATGCTCATAATTCTTATTTCACTATTTGGAGTTTTTGTTTTCTGGTTACTCAATAAAGGATTTAAAAATTTATTAGACAAGAAATTTTATAGGCTAAGATTTGATTACCGCCGTGCTGCAACTGAATTTTCAGAAATATTTAATAAAGGTACAATTTCGGAACTTTCTGCCAGTATTTCCAAAGAATTGAAAGAGCTTTATCATTTGAAAAGAATAGGAGTAATTCTCTTTAAGAATGAAGAAACTGTCATTGCCCAGGATTACTTAGGATTTGATTATAAACAATTTTTTGACTTGTGCAAAGAATCAGGTAAGAAGCTGTCTGAGACAATTAAAGAATTTCATGGTGAGTTCAGAATTGAATATTTGTATGAACCTATCAAAACTATTTTTCACGAATATAAATTTTGTTATGTTGTACCAATCAGGTCTAAGGATAAAGTCGAAGGTGCAGTTTTGCTAGGAGAAAAATTGAGTGAAAAATCATTCACCAGGGAAGATTTCAATTTACTGAATGCAATACTCTCCCAGGCATCGATAGCTATTGAAAATACATTTTTAGTTGAAGATTGCACACTCCAGGAAAGATTAAAGCATGAATTGGAAATAGCCCGGAGAATTCAGATTGCTTCACTTCCTCAGAAAGTACCTCAGGTTAGGGGACTTGATATTTCAGGAGTTTCCAATCCTGCACTTGAAGTAGGAGGCGATTTCTTTGATTTTTTAAACGGCAAACCGGATGAAATAACTGTAATTGTTGGAGATGTAAGTGGAAAAGGAACTTCTGCGGCTTTATATATGTCTAAAATACAAGGAATTCTCAGGACTTTGAATGAATTCATGTTAAATCCTAGAGATTTATTCATAAGGGCTAATCAGTTATTATATAAATACCTTGAAAAAGATACTTTTGTTACTGTAGTTGCTGCTAAATTTGATTCAAAATATAGGAAAGTGAAAATTGCACGAGCCGGACACCTTCCAATTTATTATTATAAATCCTTAGATTCTTCCGTTGAAAAAATACTTCCGAAAGGAATTTTATTAGGCAAAAGTAAAAATGAAATATTCGATGAAAATATTGAAGAAATTCAATTGAATTATCATCCCGGGGATGTTTTCCTATTTATTTCTGATGGTGTTATCGAAGCCAGGAATAACAGATTCGATGACTTTGATGAAATGAGATTAATGGATACATTCAAAAAAAATATTGAAAATAACTCAGAAAAAATCAGGGACAATATCGTTGATACAGTTTCTGATTTTTCTAATGAAGTTGAACCTTACGATGACCTGACAATTGTCGTTGTAAAAGCTAAGGTTTCTATTGATTGAAAATAACTTGAATTTTATTAAATTGAGAACAAATTTGACAAATAATTTATTATTCACCTTTTTATAGGATTATATGAAATTATTTATTTACATTATTTCAGGTATACTATTTTTACATTTCATTTCTAATGCTCAGGATAAATCTGAGTTTTGGAATGAGTATTATGAAACAGATTCAATGGCAGTATTATCAGATGAATATCCTACCATTGAATTGAACTATGGATTGGGAATACCCAGATTCAGAAATGACTATATTGATAAAAGTTTTGCCGATGTTAGTGGTGCTGATATAAAACTCGGCTTTACAAAAAAGAAAATCGATTTATACAATCAATTTGCAATGAGTTATAAATTTACATATTTCCTTCTCGGTACTGTAACATCGGATTGGAATTCCGATGTGAAAAACGGTAATAATTTGCAATCAAATGTATGGAGAATCGGTTTGGGATTGAGCCGCGGCTATGGTTATAATATTTCTGAAGGTAGTTATTTTGTACTGTTTAACACAGGAAATACTTTTTGGAGTAAAATTAATTTCAAGGATAAAAATAATCAATCGGCTTTAACAAACAATGAATTAAAGATTTATGATGACGGTAAATTAAGGTTCTGTCAGTCATTCGAATCAGGATTTAAATATCAGCCATTTTATCCTATTTCGGTTGGAGCTTCTTATGAAAGAATTATTGTTTACCCTAGATTTATGACATGGTATTGGCTTGGTAACCAGGCATTAACAAGTTTAGGACAGAGTTCGATAGAATATTTTACTCATAAAATAGCTAAAGCCTCACCGGGAGCAGGACCCATAGTTCATTTCATATTAATAACAGCTTATAATTGGGGTTCTTACGAATTAAGAAAGAAAAATATGGATTGGCCCTTCAATACTGCTACTCCATTAATGTATGATAATTGGAAATTCGGACTAACCTTCGCTTTCTAAAAATATTAAGTATTAAATATATAGATGTCATCCCGAATAAATCCAAGGGATGACATTTTTTTTAAATGAAATCATACATATTACTATAGAGTAATAATAATTTATCTACTAATTCGTAATTTTGTATAATTCGTTTACACAACTTGAAAAATTGGAGATTAAATGTCAGAACATCATA
>JACRLY010000086.1 GCA_016219595.1 Ignavibacteriota bacterium
AGGTTCTAGGCAGAAGTTTTCATCGCATAAATATACGGCAAAACGGTTAACCATTAGCTGACCCATAAGATGTAAAGATAACATTTTTAATATCTGCTTCCTTGATAATAATGTAGTGAAATCACTGCTCATTTCAAATAAAGTTTTAAGGAGCTGATTGCGGTGCTCGAGATTATTTTTAGCTTTGATAAGTGAAATCCTGTCATTTACAACCTGCATCGCATTGCCGGCAATTATTGCAACAAGCTGTGTATAATAAATTTCTTCTTCAGTCAATATTTCTTCATAATAACGGCTTCCGAAACAAAGAACAGCTAATGTTTTGTTTTGATGCTTTACCGGTATGCAGAATTTGAATCCATTATCCATCAATATTTTTTCCGGATTACTATCGGATTCAAGCAATTTGAAATTATCAATATCAAAATACTCGATTTCTTCCAATTCATACCTTCCTTTTGAAATGTTCAGTATGAATTTTGTTTTCTCTTCATTAGGAATGAGAACAGATGCTCTAGAGAGTTTTAATTTGCCCATTAAACTAAGAAGAACACTGTTAAGTATAAACATTGAGTCCTGTGAAGTATTGAGTCTGACGCTCAATTCAAGTAATGATTCGAGATTAATTAGAACCGGTGTAGTTTGAATCATCTGCATTCAAATCAAAGAGGGAGAATACAAATTACATCAGTAGAAAAAGTATAATTATTTTTAACTGCCTCGTTATCCGGATTAATCACATATAGCTCTTTACCGGGATTATTGTTTTTCAGGAGTATAAGCTGTAACCTTGTTAAGTCAAAAAAAGGATTATTATATGTTCCCGTTATTGATTCGATAACACTTTCTCCGAAATTCACATCCATTGTAAAAATATTATCCTGACATAATATATAAGCCCTGTCATAATCTGTAATTACAATACCCGATGGGACCTGGTTTATCGATTTATATGTTTCTGAGCCGATTTCCACAGTACGGATAATGCTGTTATCTTCTTTATTAATTACTGTAATTTTAGCCGCAGTTTTGGCACTTGAATCAATTTTCCCTCCACCGAGCGATAAAACCAAAGCTTTTGTCCTGTCGGAATTCATACCTATGTAACCCGGTGCAGTATGCACTGGTATTACCTTTTCTACTATATTATGTATACCGTCTATAACTGATATTGTATTAGATTTTTGGTTAGCC
Organism: Ignavibacteriota bacterium; assembly: GCA_016219595.1. Classification (GTDB taxonomy): domain Bacteria; phylum Bacteroidota; class Ignavibacteria; order Kapaibacteriales; family UBA2268; genus XYC2-FULL-35-21. Next base: position 1,195 of record JACRLY010000086.1, read on the forward strand.
ACATAAATCCGCATTCCTGAATTTGCAATTGCAACAGGGTGGATACCAACTTTTATTGTTCTGGCAACTTTAAATACAGAATCAGATATATCAACAAGAGAAACCACAGTGTCATTTCCGTGAGCAACATATGCCGAAGTCGCATTAGGGAAACAAATGTCGGAAGGCTCCCTTTGTGTAGATGTGAAATCTATAGTAGCAATGTGTTGGTAATTTAATTTATTAATAACTTCAATTTTGTATTTTGAAGGTATTAATAAATAAATTTTGTCCCTGTACAACACCATTTTTGTTACTTTTCCGCTAAGTTGTTCGCCGTTTGCAGATAGAAATACATCGTTATTGATTATTTTACCTTCAGGTAATTCAACCAGCATAAGGGAAGGAGTATCGGAATCTGTGGCTGCAAGAACATTCCAAATTTCCGTATAATTATTAATCACTTTTTCTTCTGTTCTGCATGAGACAAGAAAGAAAGTAATAACAAATAATAAAAGTATCAGTTTCTTCATGGTAATCACTTAATTAGTTTCGATATTCTTTTTAACGAATTTATTGGAAATTAATTTTTAATTATAATTCAGCAATCGATTTTTTTATTAATAATGTTAAAACCGGCTCTGATTTGGTTGCAGTATCAATAATATCATTAATATCAGCAGGTTTTAATGTTTCAGGATAACATTCATCGGTAATAATTGATAACCCAAGTACTTCTAAACCCATATGCCTTGCGGCTATTGTTTCAGGCACAGTGCTCATGCCAATTACATCTGCTCCGATTAACCTTAGCATTTTGTATTCAGCTCTTGTCTCGAGCATAGGTCCTGTCATTGCCGCATAGACACCTTTATGGATTTTAATTTTGTTTTTGGAAGCAATTTTTTCAACAATGGCTATTATTCTTTTCGAGTAAGGTTCACTCATATCAGGGAATCTCAAACCAATTTCCGGATCATTTTTTCCAATCAGCGGATTTGTTCCAAGTAGATTAATGTGGTCTTCAATGAGCATAATTTCACCTTTTTTAATATTCGGATTTACAGTTCCACATGCATTTGATATAATAAGGGATTTAATTCCGAGGAATTTCATTACTCGTACAGGAAAGCTGATTTGTGTCATATTATATCCTTCATAGTAATGAAATCTACCTTGCATGGCAACTATTTTCCTTCCTGATAGTTAACCGAAGATAAGTTTACCACTATGAAATTCAACAGTAGACAATGGGAAATTCGGTATATTTTCATAAGGTATAACAATTTCTGTTTCGATTTCATTAGCCAATCCACCAAGACCTGTTCCGAGAATAATTCCGATTTCAGGTTCAGTTTCAGTATGTTCCCTTATTAATTTTTTTGATTCATTGATTAATTCTTTTAAGTTACTATTATCCATAATCACTATTTTATAAAAATATTAATTAGTGTAATTTCTTTGACCGAAAATTGCTGTTCCAATGCGTATTAAAGTTGCACCTTCTTCTATAGCTAACTCAAAATCACCTGTCATACCCATGGACAAATGTTTAAGTTGGTCAAATCCATAATTTGCAACTAACTCATCCCTTATTGAACGGAGCATCCTGAATTCTTTTCTGATTTGAATTATGTTTTCTGTGAAAGACCCGATTGTCATCAAACCTGTAACATTAAGGTTAGGCAATTGAAATACATCCTTTGCTAAATCAAAAATATCATCGGGAGCACAGCCTGATTTGCTGTCTTCACCTGAAGTATTTACCTGGAGAAGAATTTCGATAGTTCTGTCGATTTTTTTTGCCTGGCGGGAAATTTCTCCAGCAAGGTGTTGTGAATCAACAGAGTGTATAAGATTAACATACGGAATGATAAATTTGACTTTATTTGTTTGAAGATGTCCTATAAAATGCCAGTTAATATTTTTAGAAACACTATCAAGCAAATCATTTTTTTCTTTTAGCTCATGTGCGTAATTTTCACCGAATACAATTATTCCAGCTTTAATTCCTTCTTCAATTGTTTCGAGAGGTTGGGTTTTTGATACAGCCACTATTGTTATTTCAGCAGGATTTCTACCGCACTTAATTGCAGAGTCATTCACCCTTTTCCTGATAGCCACAAAATTATTTTTTATTTCACCGGATGATATATTCATTTATTGCTTTTCAATGTTGAACAGTAATTCTTATTGTGTCTGTGATTTTACCTGAATACACTGTAATAAAATATACTCCGTTAGGTAATTCAGAAACATCAATCAATTTCATTTCATTGTTCTTTTCGGTTTCAATACTCTGTACTTTTACCTCTTCACAAAGTATGTTGAATATTTTAATTTCAGCTTTAGCAAATATATCTTTTAATAGAAGACGTACATAATTGTTTGCAGGATTTGGATAAGCAATGATATTTGATGATAAGTCACTTATGTCCCTGACTCCAATTGTTTCAGTATGAATTTCTACCAATGTCCTCAAAGTTGGCCCGTTATTAAAAGAAAATTGTTTTATTCGCATTGGAGGGACAATCACAAAACTAGAGTCCCGATTACTAATATGAAGCATTCTGTACTCAACCGAATCATTTTTATATACAATTTTCATTTCAAGAGGCACATTTACATAATGCGATTGTATATAAGGATCACTCTGCTCTGTTGAAATATACACATCTATACTATTCACATCAGCTTCTTACTGGCCGGAAATAGTAAA
>JACRLY010000088.1 GCA_016219595.1 Ignavibacteriota bacterium
AAACCGACAATTGCAAGAATTAACGGTCCTGCTATCGGCGGAGGAGTCGGATTGATGTCCGTTTGCGATATATTGGTATCGGCAGACAGTGCAACTTTCGGATTGAGTGAAGTGAAAATCGGATTAGTCCCGGCAGTTATTTCTCCTTTTGTGATTGACCGTATCGGTCATGCAAATACCCGTGAATTGTTTATAACAGGCGAAAGAATAAATGCACACAGGGCTTTGGAAATAGGGCTTGTCAATAAGGTTGTACCAAATCATGAAATTGATAAGACAGTAAATGAAGTGATTCAGCAGATTCTTGCTAATGGTCCGGAAGCAATTAAAACAGTAAAGGAACTTATATTCAAAGTTCCGCACATGGATTTTCCCGAGGTAACAGATTATACAGCTGAGTTGATTGCCAAACTGAGAGTCAGTCCTGAAGGTCAGGAAGGTATGAGTGCATTTCTCGAGAAAAGACATCCATCATGGATTACGAAGAAAGGAAAGAGCAAATAGAAGATAGCAAATAGCGAATAAAAAATTGAAAATAGATAATTGAAAGTAATTTGGAACAAGGATTAACGATTTTAAAAGTAAAAAGTTTATAAAGTTCGTAAAGTTTATAAAGTTGATAGTTAGGAATTAAAAAATTGAAAATTATAAATTAAGCTTTAAAAAAATAAAATTTGAAAAGGAAATAATAAGTTGTGATTAAAAAAATATTAGTAGCAAACAGAAGTGAAATTTCATGCAGAATAATCCGTTCCTGCAAAGAAATGGGAATTAAAACTGTCGCTGTTTATTCAGAAGCAGACAGCAAAGCACTTCATACTCTTTTAGCTGATGAATCTGTATGTATAGGACCTCCACCTGCACTTCAATCCTATCTGAATATGGATATTATAATTCAGACGGCAAAGGAAACCGGATGTGATGCTATTCACCCGGGATATGGATTTCTTGCAGAAAATTCAGATTTCAATAATAAAGTCAGAGATGCAGGATTGATTTTTATAGGTCCCGAGCCTGAACCAATGAAGCTTCTCGGCTCAAAAGTAATGTCGCGTGTAACTATGATTGATGCCGGTGTACCGGTAATCCCGGGAATGAAGAGTAGTTCAAAGGAAATTATGGAATTTGAGAAAACTGCAGCAGAAATGGGATTCCCTGTTCTTATCAAGGCATCAGCAGGCGGCGGCGGCAAGGGTATGAGAGTTGTGAGAAAGAAGGAGGAACTCAAAACTGCAGTAGAGTCAGCTATGAGAGAGTCCCAGTCTGCATTTGGTAGCGATGAAGTTTTTCTTGAAAAATATATTGAATCACCGAGACATGTTGAGTTCCAGGTTGCCGCAGATAATTTCGGGAATGTTGTTTATTTATTTGAACGTGAATGTTCGATTCAGAGACGTCATCAGAAAATTATCGAAGAATCGCCCTCTCCCATAATGGATGTAGAACTGCAGAAGAGAATGGGTGAGATTGCCGTCAAAGTAATTAAGACAGCAAATTATAATAATCTCGGTACTGTAGAATTTCTTGTTGATAAAGACAAAAATTTTTACTTCCTTGAAGTCAATGCACGTATACAGGTAGAGCATCCAATTACCGAAATGACAACGGGAATTGACCTTGTTAAATTACAGGTTCAGATTGCAAGCGGAGAGAAACTTCCATTCAAGCAGAAAGATTTGAAACAGACAGGTCATGCAATTGAATGTAGAATATATGCCGAAGACCCGGATAATAATTTCATGCCTTCATCCGGGAAAATATTATTTCTGAAAGTGCCGATGAGCCCCGGTGTCCGCTATGACTCTGGAATTTACCAGGGTGCAGAGATTCCTGTTTTTTACGACCCTGTGTTGGCAAAATTGATCGTATGGGCTCCCACTCGTGAAGAAGCACGTAATAGGATGCTTATTGCACTGAAGGAAAATGTTATACTTGGCGTAAAAACATCTATCGGGTTTATGTCAAAATGCCTCGAACACAATGAATTTATTAAGGGAAATACTTTCACTGATTTCATTGATAAGAATATGAAAATCGGAACTGAATATAATTCCGGCATGCTGAATAAAGCTTTAATAGGTGCGGCATTGTTTGACAGCCAGAATAAAAAGAACGGAAAAAATGTTCAATTTTCAGTCGGAGAACCAAGTTCCCCATGGCAGACTATAGGCTATTGGGAAATATGTACCGGCTCAACAAAATGAAAATAATACGGAATTAATATGCAACTGAAATTTAAAGATAAAGAGTATGAGTTAAAGCTTGAAAAACAAAATGACAATCAGGCTATTATAATCAATAATGAAAAAATTGATTTTTCATCAATTTTGATAGATACAAATATTTTTTCTGTTTTTTCGGATGGTTCAAAGACAAATGTCTATGCCGCCGAAGATGATAACAGGTTCTACGTGAATATTGACGGCAATAATTTCACTTTTGATAAAGTAAAAGCAGAAGAAAAATCATTCGGGGAAGAAGAAAAGGACCTTAGCAATAAACAAATTATCAAGCCACCAATGCCCGGAAGCATAGTAAAAGTATTAGTGGAAAAAGGACAAAAAGTCGAAGAAGGGGAAGGTTTAATTATCATCGAAGCAATGAAAATGGAAACCACAATGTATTCTTCAATATCAGGTATCGTTACTGAAGTAAATGCCACAGCCGGGGAGCAAGTTGACTCAGATAAAGTTCTTTTGGTGGTTGAGAAAGAAAAAGAAGAGTAAAAAAAATTTAACAATCTATTATTGAAAAATATTCGTAATTAAGGTAATTTTATTTTAGGAACTCTTACTAATTTTTTGATTAATTATCTTTTTCTATATATATCCTTTCTATGTCCTACTCTAAAAATTATAACATTTTTATTATTAAAATCAATTTTGTATAAAATTCTATAGTCACTCCATTTAATTCGATATCCGTCTATTATATTCAGCTTTGTACATCCGGCAGGTAAGGGTTCGTCCTCAAGTGAAAATATCTTTTCAATTAAGTGGTCATACTTATAGCTATCCAAAGAATTCAAAAATTTCGTTACTTCTTTATTTACCTGTATCGTGAATTTTTGAAGCTCTTCTTTTCCTGTCATATTCTCTTAAATCTATTAATTCGTGTGTATTTTCTATGGCATCAGCAAGTTCTTCGCTGTCAATCAGGTTCTCGATAAGTTCATTAAAGTAGTCGTCCTTCCTGAGTCTGTCCCAGGTTGTTCTTGGAATTGTTACATTATCTTTTGCTATTGTTATCATTATTAATTTGTTCTTATTTTATAACAAACATACAAAATTATTATAAAATATAAACGATTATATATTACACCTATTTTCAAGTTTAACTATAAAATTCTATATTAATGATTGATTAAGTAACTAAAATCTCATTGTTTTTTTTCTCGACTATAAGATTATATTTCTTTCTCACTTCTTCTAAATCCATCATCATATTTATTTTTCCATAAATTTGGCTATGGATTCTAATTTTATTTCATTGAAATTTATAATTTAAAATTCAAAATTTAGAATTTAGAATTTAGAATTTAGAATTTAAAATATTATCTCATTGAAATCATCCAACAGCACAAGTCCTCGCATGGCTTTCCTGTCCTCAGGGTCTAATTCCAGTGCTTTCTGATATGCTTTTCGTGCTTCGAATTTATGGTCCATATTCAGGTATGCATCTCCCAGCAATGCATAAGCCGCAGGGCTGTCGGGATTTTTTTGTGTAACTTCAGTCAAGTCTTTGATTGCTTCATCATAGAATCCAAGTCTAAGGTTTGTCACACCCAGATGGAAAAAAGCAATAGTGAAATTAGGATTTTTTTCGGTGACGGTTTGATAATGGAATTTTGCTTCACGGAGATGACCATAATGATAATTCATAATTCCCAGCCAATAGTGAGCCATCATGAACCCGGGGTCCATATCCAGAACTTTTTTCAGACATTCTATACCTTCTTTAATTTTCACCTGTCTGTAATAAGCCAAGCCCAGCTCATATAATGCAGTTGGATAATTTGGGAGCTTTTCTACAGCTTTTTGCAGGTATTCGACAGAGTTATCGAGCATCCCAATACGATAATAAACATTGCCGGTATGTTTATATACAATTCCGAGTTCGGGATTTTTTGCCAAAGCTTTTTTATAATATTCAACGGCTTTTAAATAATCACCATTAGTTTCTGCCTGGTAAGCTGCTAATACGTCAGGGTCATCTGAATCAAATCTCTGTGGTTTTGTTTCCAGCATCATAATCATCTCAAAGAATAAATTTAAAATTTTAAGGGTTTCAATTATTTATATTTACTGTAATTAATTAATTCAAATTTACAAACTTATCAAGACTTCTGAAAAATTATAAAATATGATTAACATTTCTTCAATAGCTACTATTTTTAAGTAGTACTGATGTTCAAATCATATATTTGAATTTATCCACTTAAATTAAGTGACTAAAGTCAGATTTTTGTGGATTCCTTCCCACTATCTAATGATAGTGGCTATTCAACAAAATAAAAAAAAGATTTTATTAAAGCGATACCTTAATAAATTTAAAATTTCATTGGCACAGGTTTTTCACCCGAATAATCATAGAATCCCTTGCCTGTTTTTCTGCCATAATAACCTGCCGCAACCATTTTCTTTAAAAGCGGAGCAGGTCTGAATCTCGGGTCGCCAATGTCTTCATGCAGTACTTTCATTATTGCAAGAGTTGTATCAAGTCCTATAAGGTCTGCAAGCGTTAATGGTCCCATTGGATGAGCCAATCCTAGTTTAGCTACTTCATCAATTGCATCAACTGTCCCTACATTCTCCATGACAGCAAAAATTGCTTCATTGAGTAAAGGCATAAGAATTCTGTTTGCAATGAATCCCGGGTAATCATTAGCCAATACAGGTGTTTTTCCTAATTTCTCGGAAGTTGTCTTTACTGCCAGGTAGGTTTCATCACTTGTTGCAAGTCCCCTAATAATTTCTACTAATTTCATCATTGGAACAGGATTCATAAAGTGCATACCGATAATTTTGTCCGGTCTTCCGGTTTGAGCTCCGATTTCAGTAATCGAAATTGTCGAAGTATTAGAAGCAATTATAACTCCCGGTTTTATGGCTTTATCGAGGTCTCTGAAAATTTTAAACTTCAATTCTTTATTTTCAGTAACAGCTTCGATAGCAAGGTCAACATCTGCACCATCAGCAAGATTTGTTGTTCCTTTTATCTTACCCATTATTGCTTTGACTCCATCCTCTGTTATTGTCCCTTTTTTAACTTGCCTGGCAAGATTTTTCTCGATAGTTGATATTCCTTTTTTTAAGGCATCTTCAAATGCATCACATAAAATTACATCATAACCGGTTTGGGCAAATACATGTGCAATACCGTTTCCCATTGTGCCGGCACCAAGAACTAACACTTTTTTGATTTCCATTTCTGAACTCCTGAATTATTTAGAGATAAATTTAGCCTGTTATTTTTTTTTGAAAGTAATAAATATTTATGAAATAATGAAATTATGTATGACTTTATTTTAATATATTATTCAATAATTTCTTCAAATAACCTATACGCTGTTTTCTTCATTCCTAATGACTTATAAGATGTCATTGCTGTTATATTTTTCTTTTCAACATAAAGTCTGAAACCAATAATGTTTGCTTTTCCTGATATTAATTCCTTAACGTGTTCATATAATTTGGTGTAAATACCTTTCCTTCGGAAATCAGGCTGAACATATACACTTTGAATCCACCAAAACATTCCGTTTCGCCAATCAGACCATTCATAAGTTACCATTAATGAACCAATAATTTTTGTACCTTTTTCTGCTACAATATAAAACCCAAAATTGGAATTCAGAAGTACAGATTCCACCCCTTTATCAAGCACTTCTTTGGACAGTTTAATCCCCTCGGTTTCCTTAGCAAGTTCTATATTGAATTTGACCAAAATATCTTTGTCTTTTAAATCCGCTATCCTGATATTTATATTTTTCATTTATTAAAAAAAATCCTAATAAAAAAGTATGTTTAATTTATGTTAAATTAATAATAATTATATGAATTTTACAGCATAAAATTATCAATTTAATTAAATCATTTTTGTTAGAAAAAGAAATTGTTCATGTTATTGAATTTATATTATTTAATGAGTATATTGACAGTATTGCTGAAGTTATAACGCTATTCGGGAATTAGGCATTTCTGTTCTAAGGCTTATTGAATAAAATAAGTTAGTTAATTAATAATTGATTCCATATTTAAGCAATATCAAAATAAAGTTTATCATTTTTATATTGAGTTATAACCTCATTTCTAAGAATTTCATTCTGAGGTTTACGCAGATGTGGGTCATCCTCGATTATTGAAAAAGCTTCTCTCCTGGCTTCTGTGATAATATCACCGTCTTTAACAAGGTCAAGAAACTTGAATGAAGGCAAACCAGATTGCCTGGTTCCAAGCACATCGCCCGGACCACGTAATTTCAAATCAACTTCTGAAATATTGAATCCATCGGTTGTTTCTTCCATAGTTTTGAGCCTTATTATCGCTGCTTTTCTTTCTTCCTCCTTAACTTCTTTTTTCCTTAATTCATATTTATAATTTTCTTTTGTAGCGAGGAAACAATAAGATTGAAGCTCGCTTCTACCTACTCTGCCCCTGAGTTGATGCAGGGTTGAAAGTCCGAATCTTTCTGAATTATTGATGAGCATTACCGTTGCATTCGGAATGTCAATTCCTACTTCAATAACTGTAGTTGCAATTAAAACATCATAATGCTTATTCAGAAATAATTTCATTGTTTCTTCTTTTTCATACCAAAACATCTGACCGTGAAGAAGACCGCATTTTTGTTCCGGGAAAATTGTTTCTTTCAGCTTTTCAAAATGTTCGACTGCAGATTTCAATTCCAGCTTTTCAGATTTTTCAACTAAAGGAAAAACAATAAATGCCTGGTGAGCTTTTTTAATTTCATCCTTAATGAAATCATAAATTGATGGCAGCTGACTTTCAAAAATTACTTTAGTCTTAATTGGTTTCCTGTTAAGCGGCATTTCCCTGATAACAGAAACATCAAGGTCACCATAAAGTGTCATAGATAAAGTACGGGGAATCGGGGTAGCAGACATAACTAACATATGCGGTACAATTGCCTTGTCAAGCGATTTCTCACCAAGTTTTTTTAAAAGTCCACGTTGGGCAACACCGAAACGATGCTGTTCATCTATTACTATCAATCCAAGATTTTTGTATTCGACATTACTTTCGAACATGGCATGAGTCCCGACAACAATATTTGCCTCACCCGATTTTATTTTATCAAGTACCTGGTTTCTCGCTTTTGTTTTCTGACCACCGATAAGCTGAACAACATTTATGTTCAAATCCTCAATATATTCAATAATTGTGTGGTAATGCTGTTCTGCAAGTATTTCAGTTGGAGCCATTATGGCTACCTGGTAACCATTATCGATTACATCGAGCATTGTGAGAAGAGATACGATTGTTTTGCCCGAACCCACATCGCCCTGTAATAAGCGATTCATCGGATTTCCGCTATTCATATCTTTAGTGATTTCATTAATAACTTTTTTTTGGTCTTTAGTAAGAGTAAAAGGTAAAGACTCGAATAATCTTCTTGCTCTGGGGCTCTTCGGGTCTATTATTATACCGGGTTCAGAAGCTTTGCTGCTTTTTTGCCTAATCGCCAGGAATAATTCAAAGAAAAACACTTCTTCGAATTTCATTCTGAATTTTGCCTTTCCAACTTCTTCAATATTATCAGGAAAGTGAAGAATTCGGAATGAATCCTGGCGGTTCAATAATTTATATTTTTTTAATAATGAATCCGACAAATTCTCTTTAATAGTGCCTAATTGATTTTCAATTGCTGAATATACTACCTGTCTGAGTACACGCATATTCCATTTACCGGATTTCATTGACTGAGTCATTGGATATACGGGAAGAATTCTTCCTTCCCTGTATGATTTTTCGTCATCAGGATGGAATTTTTCTATTTCGGGATGATGGAAATTAATTCTTCCGTAAGAGTCCAATTCCGGTCTCCCGCTGATTACAATGATTTCTCCGGCAGGATAAGTTTTCTTATAATAATCAGTAAAAGACCAGAATATTATATTGGCAAAACCGCCGCTTCCGTCGGTAATACTCAGTTTCAGCAATTTTTTATTTTTACCAAAATGCTTTTCTTCGCTTTCGGCGATTTGCCCAATGACAATAGATTCATTTTTCAAAGAAAAATCCGCTGGAATGGGTTTAGATTCAAATAAATCATCCTGCCTGAGCTTTACTGCAAGGGATTTTAATGAGGAAATCGCATTACGGTCTATATAATCCCTTGGGAAGTAATTTAGTAAATCCTTTTGAGTAATGATGCCATCTTTGGCAAGTGCAGCAGCCCTGACCGGTCCGACACCTTTTATATATTGCAATTCGCTGATTTTTTCTTTCTTGTTTTCTGCCATTAAAATTATATTAACGATTTTTCAGTTTTCCCAAATACCTGCAATTTTTTCACCACAAAATTTACAGCAATTTTTCTTTAAATTATTTTCCAGGATATAATATCCTTTTCTTTCTATGATTTGTTTCCTGCAATTAGGACAAAATGTATTTTCACCCGGATGTCCTGGCACATTGCCAAGATAAACGTATTTCATTCCCGCATCAAGTGCAATATTACGTGCTTTCTCAAGTGTTGATACAGGTGTTATTGGAAGGTGAGTCAGTTTATACAAGGGCATAAATTTCAGGAAATGCAGAGGGCAATCGTCCAATTTGGCAGATACAAGCCACTTGCACATTTCTTTAATCATATTGAAATCATCTGTCCATGTGGGTATTACAAGATTTGTAATCTCCAGCCACACCCCTTCTTCCTTCAACACTCTCAAAGTATTTTGCACAGGAGCAAGAGAACCCCCGTTTAATTTTTTATAAATCTCATTTTTAAAACTTTTCAGGTTGATATTTGCTGCATTGATATATTTGGCAAGCCTTCTCAATGGTTTTTCGTTTATATATCCGTTCGAAATCAGAAGATTTTTAATGCCTTTTGAATTAGCAATCTTTGATGTATCATACATATAATCATAGTATGAATTGGGTTCGGAATATGTATAGGCAATCGAACTGCATTTTCCCTCGACAGCTTTCTTTACGACTACTTCAGGAAACATATCGTAATTGTCAGTCTCTTCGGGCTGCACCTGTGATATAGTCCAGTTCTGGCAGTTAAGGCATCTTAAGTTACATCCTGCCACTGCAATGGAAAATGCTTTTGTAGTTGGCAGAAAATGGTATAATGGCTTCTTTTCTATTGGGTCAATGTTCGCTGCACAAGGATTTCCATATCCAACCGAATAATATTTTCCGTCAATATTTACTTTACTTCTGCAAAAACCTCTTTCCCCAGATTCAACAATACATCCGTGTGGACATAATCCGCAGTATACAGTATTGTTCTTACTATTGTAGAATGATGCTTCCTTGCTCCATTTCCAGAGGTCGGAATTTTGTTTGGAGAAAAGAGAAATCGGAAGACTACAGGTATAAATTCCACACAACCCTGCCGTTCCAAGTTTGAGGAATTCTCTTTTTGTCATTTTCTTATTTATTAGTTCCATTACATAGAAAAATAAGAAAATTCAGTATACGGAACAAAAATTCATTTACAATTATCTTTTTCTAATCGAACCGTAGATATTGGCTGCAGAAATTCCTATAAGTGAGTCATAGCCGCCATAATCAAATTCACGGTAATAAATCATACAAATTAATGTAGCACCTGATGTAGCTGTGTTACCCTCATATTCATCATAAGCCAATTTTTCAACTCTGCCGGTTTCTATATTATACCTGCCTGTTGCATACATATAATTATGCCTCCCTCTTCTTATCCACTGTTTCAGATGGTAGTACCTGTCTTTTTCATCATAATACATTTGCCAGTTAATATCCGGTTTCCAATTGTTGAACGAACCTGAAACAAAAACATCATAAGTACTTACCCATCCTTCCGGGTCAAGAAGAAATTCAACATTCACATAATTGTCGTCGTTATGCGTTATATACCTTGTCGTCATAATTCCGTCATCATCTCTTTCAAAATACATTCCGTTTCTTCTCAAATCGGATAATGGAAGCCTGACCGGAGCCGTTGTATTTGGAAACATCGCTACATTCCCGAGATTCAGTATTCTATATGCATTTTCGGCAGGTATCCCGGCTATTCTGAATATTTTCCCGGCAGATGAAAATCCTGAAACCATAGTTTGAAACTTATATTTATACAATTGTTGATTCAAATTGTAATCGGATTGAGTAATAAAGTATGGTTCATACCAGCGATTGTTCCTGTAAATAACTGCATTATTTAATCTTGTATCGTAAATCTGTTCTAATGATGATGTAAGAATTTCTGCAATGAATGAGGATGGAGTAACTTTGAATTCAGGTTCATAAAAGTCACTGTAAAGTGACATTTCGGATTCCACTTTTGGTTTTACTACAAAAAACCTGGCTTCAGCAAACACATTTTCATTATCATACATATCATAAAGTTTCATTTTCCAGTTGCCGGCAAATTGAAATTTTACCTGGTCATTCGGAACCTGTATCTTACCTCTGTATGTGTAATAACTTGACATTAATGGAGAAGATTCCCACGAAATATTACTTGTTCTAAGCAAAGTAATATCATTCAGGAATACATTATCATCTTCTCTCCAGTCAAAAGAGCAATGCACAAATTTTGCGTAATAACTTGGCGGAACAGAGGCATCTACATCAAATTCAATTGTTACATAATCTTCTCCGAAAGGCAGATTGGCTATATTTTTTTTATTATCGAGGTTAATTATTGGAGGTAATTTTTCGTCGTCTTTTCCATAAGCACGAATCATTCTCACAACCGGTGGTAAATTTAATTCAGATTCTTTAATGATAATGGTATCCTGTGCGGATGAAATAAAGTGGCAAAAATAAATAAATAAAAAAAATTTTATAAATAACGAAAAAATCCGTATGAATTTATATTTCATTTTAAAACTCAAAAATTGAACATATAGTTCAATCCAAGTGAGAATGATATGGTGTGGGGATTAAATTCATTTGTGAAATTCTGGGATGAGTCCGGAGGGAAATGTTTTATCAATGGGTCATCCTTCACAAAATCTTTAAAAATACCTGTAAGCATATAACCGAAATGCATGAGTATATTGACTCTCCCGGTTTCATCTTCAATTACCGGGATTATAGCTCCTATTCTCACTTCTGAAAGCAAATTGAGTTTGCTAGTCTCAAGATTGACTCCATAATCGGCAAACACAGGTATACCAATATTTAAACCAGCATAAAGTCCACTGTAATGGAAACCGGGACATAAAGTAAAGTAACTGTATTTCAAAGTGAATTTATTATCATTACTTACACCTTTTATCCTGTATGCATAGGTCGATAATCCTAAATCGAACATCCATCCGAGCTTGTATTCTTCACTGGCTGGAATATAAAAAGAAAAACCGAAGTCAGGCAATCCGTTGAATGCAAATAGATTTTTTCGCTCCCACGGTGAATAGCTTGTGTTATAACCTGTCTTTGCCGACAAGTAAGGTCCTGCACTTAAAGGATAATTTAACTGGGCTTTTGAGCTATAAAGAAAACATACTGAGAATATAATGATTATTATCTTTCTCATAATATTGCACCTTTATTTTAATACTTGTTCAAAAGTTTTTAATTTTTCAAGATTCTGACTTCCGGGGAAAAGCTTTTTATATAAATCAATCAGACTTCTCGCTTCATCATTTTTTTTCATTTCTATCAGGATTTCAATTTTACCAAATAATGCAGGCTCATAATATTCTGTGTCCGGATAATCATTAATAACTGTATCAAAGTATATAACTGCTGATTCGGGACTGAACATTTTTCTGTATAATTCTGCTGTAAAATATTCCCTATGAGCTAATTTTTCCCTCAATTCTTTAATATATTCAGTAGCACGGCTGTATAATGAATCATCTGGGTAAACCGTCTGGAATTCAGAAAAAGACTGGATTGCTTTAACTGTATAGTCCTGGTCTCTGTCGTATTCAGGAGATAATTTATAATAACACATGCCTGATTGGAAAAGGCTTTTCTTTGTGTATTCACTGTGCGGGTAAATCCTTCTAAGCATATTGTAGTTATATGCAGCATATATATATTCTTTCCTTTTGAAATTTGATTCGGCAAGATAGAATTGAGCATCATCGGCAAATTGACTGGCTGAATACTGTAGTCTTATCAATTCGAATAATTTCTCGGATTCGAGATAATCTTCATCATTAAATAGTTCCATAGCCTCATTGTAGGTTTCTTCGGCAGATTTGACATCATGCTGTTTAGAAGAACTACAGCCAAAAAACATTAATGCAGTACTGACAATAAAAGAAATAAATAAATAAACTTTAAATTTTTGTTGTGACATTATTCGATTTTTCTTAAAATTTAATTGTTACAAATTATAAAATTACGAAAATTAATGGCAAATTTTATAAATTGAATAATCGTATTGCTTTAATAGTTATTGCATTTTATTCGGAATTATTAATAATTTGAAATTTACAAAAAATAGTAAATTAGATTTTCTACAAATAAACTCAGAAAATAAGAGGAAAAAATGACACAAAATGAACCAAGATTCTACTTAGTATATGATATAGAAACTACCCCAAGACCTTATAGCGTCTTTTCAGAAGCTCAGCAGGAATAGATAGTCCGGGGAGCAAATACTGATGAAGAGAAAGAGAAGAAGATGGGTGAAATGGCACTTTCTCCTTTGACAGGCAAAGTTATCTGTATCGGTTTACAATTAATGGAAAAATCTGATGATGGCACATTTATATTGAAAAAGAAAAAAGCTTATGCTGTAGATGAATCAATATCAAATCCTCAAATAAAACAACTTGAATCAGGTGCGGATTGTGAATTAATGAGTGAAAAGGAAATAATTAACGGATTCTGGAATATCTTTCAAAGGGAAGAATTCAAATATGTACACCTGATTACATTCAACGGGAGAAATTTCGATGCACCTTTTTTGATGCTCCGTTCT